>NZ_JCBANT010000008.1:0-170545 GCF_059816125.1 Arthrobacter sp. 001422645
CCGGGGGCGGCCAGGGCGGGCTGTTCCCGGTCCAGGTCCCACATCCTGGCGCCGGTGCGGCCGATCAGCTGCCAGCCTCCCGGGGACCTGCGCGGGTACACGGCCGAATAGTTTCCGGCCAACGCCACCGAACCCGCAGGGACCGCGGTGCGCGGGGAGCTGCGCCGCGGCACCTCACGGTCCTGATTCTCCCCCACCATGTAGCCGAAACCGGGGGCGAAGCCAGCGAAGGCCACGGTCCAGATCTGGCCCGTGTGGGCTGCGATCACGCCGTCGGGTCCAAGGCCGGTCAGCTGCCCCACCTCGGCGAGGTCCTCGCCGTCGTACACGGTGTCGATGAGCACCAGTTCGCCGTCCCGCTGCACGGGGGCCGTGAGGTCGAGCTGGAGCAGCCGGGCCGCGATGCGCCGGGCCGACACCGGCGAATCCGCGGTGACCAGCACCGTCTGGGCCGCCGCGAGGACGTCCAACTGCCCCGGCAGGGGGTGCTCCAGGAGCAGCGCCTGAAGTGCCAGCACGTCCTGGGTTCCGGAGAGCTCGGCGAGTACCGCGCGGGTTCCCACGGGCCGCACCGAGCTCACTTTGGAAACTACCGCGTTCTGTACTTCCAGGGTTTGCCCTGCTGTCTCAATCATGAGCTGCCTTCATCGTTGACGGTGCTTCGAGGTGGTCCGGCCCACTTAGGCGGGGGCGAATGCGGCGGTGCTGATGCCGGCGGCGGCCAGGGCCTCGCGTACTGCGGCGGCCATGGTGACGGCTCCCGGGGAGTCGCCGTGCACGCAGATGCTCTCTGCGCGGATCTTCAGGATGGAGCCGTCGATGGTGCGGACGGCGGAATCGGAGGCCATCCGGAGGACATGCTCAGTGACCTCCGCGTGGTTGTGCAGGACGGCTCCGGGCAGGGTGCGGGACACGAGGGTTCCGTCCGGGTTGTAGGCGCGGTCCGCGAAGGCTTCGGTCACGGCGCGGAGGCCGGCGGCCTCGGCCAGCCGGAGCACTTCGGAGCCCGGCAGGCCCAAGATGGACAAGTTCGGATCGACGGATTTTACGGCGTCGACGACGGCTTTCGCCTGCGCGGTGTGCGCCACGATCGCGTTGTACAGGCCGCCGTGCGGCTTGACGTACGCGACCTTGCCGCCTTCCGCGGCGGCGAGGGCCTGCAGCGCGCCGATCTGATAGACGACGTCGTCCGCGAGTTCGATCGGGTCGATGTCCAGGAAGCGGCGACCGAAACCTGCGAGGTCCCGGTAGCCCACATGGGCGCCGATCACGACGCCGGCGGCCACCGCCTCGCGGCAGGTCTTCCGGATCACGCTGGGGTCGCCGGCATGGAAGCCGCAGGCCACGTTGGCGCTGGAAACCGAACGGAACATCGCCGTGTCGTCTCCCAGGCTCCAGCGGCCGTAGGACTCGCCGACGTCGCTATTTAGGTCGATGGTTGCCATTTGTGATCCTCGTCTCATTGATTCCCTCTATCAAGGATGCATCAAATCTTCGGATTGTTCAACAATTCCTGGAATCCAGGATATGGCGGTCGTGTAAATTTTCACGTATGACCAGCGCCGAATCAGGATTCCGTGGCATTCCCGGCTCGGCCCCCGCGGGGGGCAGGCAGTCTCCCGGCGAAGCTGGTGCGACCCTGGGGTTGGCGGCCCGGCTGCGGGTGGCCATCCCCTCGGTGGCGGACAGGGTTGCGGCGGAGCTGCGGCTCCAACTGGCGGAAGGGCTGCTGCTGCCGGGTGCACGGCTGACCGAGTCAACCATCTCCGAGGAGCTGGGCGTTTCCCGCAACACCGTCCGCGAGGCCTTTGCCGAGCTGGCCGCTGAGCGGCTTGTGATCCGGCAGCCCAACCGGGGCGTGTTCGTGGCGAGCCTGGGGCCGGGTGACATCCATGACGTCTACACCGTGCGCCGGTTCATCGAGGTGAGCGCCATTCGGGGCGGCGGGAGCCCGGAGCGGGTGGCGGCAGTCCGCGCGGCCGTGGAGGAAGGCAGGGCCGCGGCGACCGCAGACGATGAGGAAGCCCTCGGCACCGCCAACCAGCATTTCCACGGAGCGATCGTGGCGATGGCCGAGAGCCGGCGCCTCAACACAATCATGGGCCAGGTACTGGCGGAGATGCGGCTGTTTTTCCACAAGGCCACCGTGGATGCACACTTCTACCGCAGCTACCTCGACGACAACGAGGCAATCTGCGAAGCCTTGGAAGCCGGCCAGCTGGAGCGCGCCGCTGACCTGCTGCTGGCCTACCTGAACCGCTCAGAACAGAAGCAGAGAGCCGTCCACGGGGACTGAGCGAAGCGCACCGTTCCGGCGGCGCAACGTCCGCCGGCGTCGACGGGGGCGGGAGAAGCCCCGTCCGATTGTTGAACAATTCCTTGCGCAGATTGTTCAACAGTCTGTACAGTGGGTGGAAACAATCGTTGTGACGCAAGTCACCCAACTGTTGGGACCCCCATGGAAACCACCACCGTCAAGGCCGCGTTAAAGCCGGCCGCCCGGCGTTCCGCCCTGCTGGGCGCCATGTTCCTCATGGCCACCAGCGCCATCGGCCCGGGGTTCATCACCCAGACAACGGCCTTCACCGTCCAGCTCGGTGCCGCCTTCGCGTTTGCGATCCTGGTCTCCATTCTGGTCGACATCGCCGTGCAGGCCAACGTCTGGCGGATCATCGGCGTCTCCGGCCTGCGGGCCCAGGAGCTTGGCAACAAGGTCCTCCCCGGCGTCGGCTGGTTCCTCGCCGGGCTCGTCTTCCTGGGTGGCATCGTCTTCAACATTGGCAATATCGCCGGCACCGGGCTCGGCACCAACGCCATGATGGGGCTGGATCCCAAACTCGGCGGGGCCATCTCCGCCGTCCTTGCCATCCTCATCTTCCTCAGCAAGCGGGCGGGGGTGGCCCTCGACCGGATCGTGGTGATCCTCGGCGCCCTGATGATCCTGATGACCCTGTATGTTGCGGTGGTTTCCGCCCCGCCGCTGGGTGAGGCCCTCAAGAACACCGTAATGCCCGAGGAGATCGACTTCCTGGTCATCACCACCCTTATCGGCGGAACGATCGGCGGCTACATCACGTACGCGGGCGCCCACCGCATGCTGGACACCGGCGTCACCGGTGTGGCAAACGTCAAACAGATCACGCAGAGCTCGATCGTGGGGATCCTGGTCACCTGCGTCATGCGCATCCTGCTGTTCCTGGCCATCTTCGGTGTCGTCGCCGGCGGCGTGGCCCTGACCGGCGACAACCTGGCCGCGTCGGCATTCCAGGCCGCAGCGGGAGATATCGGCATGCGGGTCTTCGGTGTCATCCTGTGGGCTGCTTCCATCACCTCCGTGATCGGCGCGGCGTACACCTCGGTCTCGTTCGTGACGAAGTCCAGCACCAAAGACCGCACCCGCAACCTGATCACCGTCGGCTTCATCGCGTTCTGCACCGCGGCCTACCTGCTGATCGGCCAGGCCCCGCAGCAGCTCCTCATCTTCGCGGGTGCCTTCAACGGTCTCATCCTCCCCGTCGGATTCGGAGTGCTGCTCTGGGTGGCCTGGCGCCGCCGGGACCTCATGCAGGGCTACGTCTACCCCAAGGGCCTGCTCGTCATCGGCATTGTGGCCTGGCTGCTGACCTTGTTCCTCGGCTACAGCTCGCTGACCAGCCTTGCCAAGCTGTGGGCCTAGAACCCATGAAATTACGTGAGGTGAACGTGCCGTCCGGCGTCTCCCGTCCCGCAAACCCGGCAGGGCTGCTCCCGGCCGACGCGCGGGCCCTGTTCCGCGCCGGCCTGGTGACTCCCACCTCCGGCTGGAGCAGCGGCTACGCGCAGGCCAACCTGATCATCGTGCCCAAGGCGCAGGCCTTCGACGTTCTGCTGTTCTCGCAGCGCAATCCCAAGTCCTGCCCTGTCCTGGGCGTGCTGGATGCCGGGGACACCTCCGGGCCGCTACTGGCTGGAGGGGATATCCGCACCGATGTGCCGAAGTACGTGGTGTATCAGGACGGCCGGAAAGTCGACGAACCAACCGACATTTCGAACCACTGGCGCGATGACCTCGTGACGTTCATTGTGGGCTGCAGCTTCACGTTCGAATCCGCCCTCCAGGACAACGGCATTCGGGTGGCCCACATCGACCAGGGAGTGAACGTTCCCATGTACCGCACGTCGGTCCGCTGCGAACCGGCCGGACAAATGGCCGGTCCCCTGGTGGTCTCCATGCGCCCCATTCCGGCCTCCCAAGTGGCCGACGCCGTCCGCATCACCTCCCGCTATCCAGCCGTGCACGGCGCCCCGGTCCACGTGGGCAACCCCGCCGAGCTGGGGATCACCGATGTGGGCCGCCCGGACTTCGGCGACCCGGTCAAGGTCCCGGACGGCCATGTGCCGGTCTTCTGGGCGTGCGGGGTGACGCCGCAGGCAGCCGTGATGGAGTCAAAGCCGGCGCTGGCAATAGGCCACGCCCCCGGGCACATGCTCATTACGGACGCACGGGACACGTCGTACCAGGTCCCGTAGCTTCAAATCCGCGGAATGGCTCCAATATGCACCAGGAGTTCGTGCTCGGCGGCATCCAGGTACCGGCGCAACTCTGCCGCGGCTTCTTCCCTGTCGCCGGCCCGCAGCTGCGCCACCAGGGCGGCGTTGCGTTCCACGTAGTGGCTGTGGAAGTCGGACGTAGTTGCCATGGCATGGAAAACCAGCCGCATCTGGGCGAGGACCTTGTCCATCAGGGCGGCCACTGACGCACTGCCGGAGAGCGCCACGAGCGCCTTGTGCAGGTCCTGGTTGGCGTCGGCCATATCCGTCACGGACCCCGCATCCAGGGCGGCACGTGCCCGGCCGATGATGGCGTCCAAGGCGTCCAGGTTCTCAGCCCGGTAGTCTCCCCACAGCACGGCCGCCGGCTCGATCAGCCGGCGGACCCGGTAGATTTCGCGGACATCGTCGGCCTGTGGCGCGGAGACGAACACGCCGCGGTTGGGAATGCGCTGCACCACGGACTCACCGGCGAGGACGGTGAATGCCTCCCGCAACGTATTCCGTGAGACGCCTAGGACCTCGGAGAGTTTCTGCTCGGAGAGTTTCGTTCCCGGGGCGAGCTGGCCCGCCGAGATGCGCGAACGCAACACAGTGGCCACCCACGATCCGGTGTGGGCGTGGGTGGCCTGGACCTCGTCGGAGATCCCTTCAAGCGCGGCATTCATCGGCATGGATCCCAATCTACAGAAGAAGCGTGCGCTCCCGGCGCCACGTCCGGCGCGCGCGGTGCTGCGCGGCCCTTGAGTCCAGGCCCCACCGGAATATCGGCGCGCCGGGTATTTCGCGCGTCGTGGAAAATTTCCGAAGCGCTGGCCTATTCGGCCTCAGGGGCGCTGCTGGCCCGCACGACTAGCCGCGCGGGGTAGATCACCGGATCCCGGAAGGCCCCCGGGTCTTCGATATCCGCGAGAAGGAGGCGCCCTGCTTGGACGGCCATTTCCACAGTTGGCTGGTTTATGGTGGTCAGCGGCAGCTCGCCCGGCGCCGTCAGATGGTCGTCAAAGCCGACGACGGCGACGTCCCCGGGCACCGACCGCCCCGAGGCACGGATGGCCGTGATCGCGCCGCGGGCCATGAGGTCGGAGGCGGCGAAGATGCCGTCAAGCCCGCCGTCTTCGGCCAGGAGGCGTTCGGCTGCCTCGGTGCCCCCAGCGGGGGTGAAATCCCCGTGGGCGACCAGTCCTGCCGGCAGGCCGGCTTCCTTGAGGCCGGCCTGCCATCCGTCGAGCCGGTCCTCTGCCGCCGTCATGTCGAGCGGGCCGGTGATCGTTCCAAGCCGTGTCCGTCCGGCCGCTGCCAGGTGCAGCGCGGCCAGCCGGCCACCCTCGAAACTGTCCACATCGACGTAGTGGATGCCGAGCCCGGTATCCCAGGGCCGCCCGATGAAGACGGTGGGCAGGCCCGAGGCGGCGAGCTCTTCTGTCCAGCCATCCGCCTTGTGGTGCGAGACCACAATGGCACCGTCGACGTGGCCTCCACGAAGGTAGCGGACCGTCCGGGAGGGATCGCCTCCGGCCCGGGACATGAGCAGGACCAGCTGCATATCCGTCTCGCGCAGTGCCTCCGTCACCCCGGTGATGACGGCGGCGAAGAACGGGTCCATCATGACCCGGGCATCGGGTTCGTTGATCACCAGGGCAATGGACGAGGTCCGGCGTGTGACAAGGCTGCGCGCGGCCCGGTTCGGGGTGTAGCCGAGGGACAGCACCGCCGCGTCTACCGCCGCCTGGGCTTCCGGGCTGACCCGGGAGCCGCCGTTGATGGCCCGCGAGGCGGTGGAGCGGGACACTCCAGCCGCCGTCGCGAGGTCTTCAAGTGTGGGGCTGGGTCTGGCCGGCACGGTTCGGAGACCCCGGTGGATCTGTTCGTTCATCACTTTGAGAATACGACATCCCCGGTCATGCCACGTGCGAGGCCGCCTGGCTGGATGGGAGGGCGTTCGACGCCGCCACCTTCGCGTACCAGAGGCCGCTCGCCTTGGGGATGCGTTCCAGGGTTTCGTAGTCGACCCGGACCAGCCCGAAGCGCTGGTGGTAGCCGTAGGCCCACTCGAAATTGTCCAGCAGCGACCAGGCGAGGTAGCCCCGGACGTCCGCCCCGGCGTCGATCGCGTCCCGCACCGCCCGCAGGTGGACGTCGAAGAAGGCGCGCCGGTCCTGGTCGTCGACGAATCCGTCGGCGTCGGCAACGTCGGGGTAAGCGGCGCCGTTTTCCGTCATGTAAAGCGGGATGCCGGCCGGCCCCGTGTACTCCCGCTGGAGCCTGGTCAGCAGGCGGGACAGGCCTTCGGGCTGGACCTCCCAGCCCATGCCGGTCACCGGGAGCCCGCGCGGCACCGAGTGCACTCCCTCGGCGGAGACAAACGGCGTTGCCGCCGGCCGCGAGGCCGATTCAGGTGCTGCCTGCGCTGTGGTGGTCACGGTCTCCGGCTGGTCCTGCTCTTCCGCGCGGGCCGGCGTCTTGGTCAGGGCCTCGCCCTGGTAATAGTTGACGCCGAGCAGATCCATGGGCGCCGAGATGATGCCCAGGTCACCGTCCTGCACCACTGTGTCGAAGCCGAGGCCGGGGATGTCTGCCAGCACGTCCGCGGGATACTCGCCGCGGAAGAGCGGGTCGAGGAAAATGCGGTTGTGCATCCCGTCGATCCGCCGGGCCGCGTCCAGGTCGTCCGCCGAGTTGGGGTCGGCCGGATCGGCAACCGTGAGATTCAAGGTGATGCCGAGGCTTGCCTCCGGGTCGAGCCGGCGCAGTTCCGCAGCAGCCAGGCCGTGGCCCAGGAGGAGGTGGTGGGCCGCAGCGAGGGCGGCCGCCGGTTCCTGACGGCCCGGGGCGTGGACACCGGCGGCGTAACCAAGGAACGCCGAGCACCACGGTTCGTTGAGCGTGGTCCAGATGCGGACCCGGTCGCCGAGGGCCTCGTGCATGACGGCCGCATAGGCCGCGAACAGCGAGGCTGTTTCGCGGTTGGCCCAGCCGCCCTCATCCTCCAGTGCCTGCGGCAGGTCCCAGTGGTACAGCGTCAGCCAGGGAGTGATCCCCGCGGCAAGGAGCTCGTCCACCAGACGGGAGTAGAAGGCGATCCCCTCGGGGTTGGGCGTCCTGCCGTCCGGCATGCAGCGCGCCCACGACGTCGAGAAGCGGTACGCCTTGAGGTTCAGCGATTTCATCAGCTCAACGTCCTGGCCCGAGCGGTGGTAGTGGTCGCAGGCCACGTCGCCATTGTGGGCATCCGCGACGGCGCCCGGGACCCGGGCGAAGGTGTCCCAGATCGAGTCTTTCCGCCCGCCGGTGTGTGCTGCTCCCTCGATCTGATACGCAGCGGTGGCCGCGCCCCACAGAAAACCCTCGGGGAATGTAATCGGGGTGGTGCTCATCCTTTGACTGCTCCTTGCATAATTCCTGAAACGAGTTGGCGCCCTGCCGCGATGAAGAGCAGCAGCAGCGGGATGGTGGCCAGTACGGCACCGGCCAGCACCACCGAGTAGTCCACAAAGTGTGCGGCCTGCAGCAGCTGCAGCGCTACCGGCAGGGTGGGATTTGAGGGGTCCAGCACAATGAAGGGCCAGAAGAAGTTGGTCCAGGTGGCGACAAACGTGAAGAGCGCCAGCATGGCCGCGGCCGGCCTCGCCGCGGGCAATCCTACATACCAGAAGGCCTGGATCATGGAGGCCCCGTCCATCCGGACAGCCTCGATGAGTTCATCCGGGAGGGCGTCGCGGAGGTACTGCGTCATCCAGAACACGCCGAAGGCCGTGACAATTCCGGGGACGATGACGGCCCAGAGGGTGCCGGTCCAGCCCAGCTTGGCCCTCACAATGAACAGCGGCACCACGCCGAGCTGCGTGGGCACCGCCATGGTGGCGATCACGAAGACGAGCAGTCCCTTGCTCCCGCGGAAGCGGAGTTTGGCGAACGCGAAGCCGGCGAGGGTCGAGAAGATCACCACCGAGGCGGCCGTGACGGTGGAGACCAGGATGCTGTTGCCCATGGCTTTCCAGAATGGAATGCTGTCGAAGACTTTGGCGGCATTGGCCAGGAAGTTCCCGCCCGGAAGGAGCGGGATGCCCCTGCTCAGCGCAGTGCTGTCGTGGCTGCCCACCAGGAAAGACCAGTACAGCGGGAACAGGGAGGCCAGCAGGACGGCACCCAGGGAACCGTAGGTCAAGAGCCCGGGACGCCGGATGTCTCCGGCGCCGCCGCGGTTCCGGGGCCGCCCGGCCCGCGGGTTCGGGCGGTTGGCGGCTGCCATGGCGGCCCCCTTCCCGGCAGTCTGTCGGATCATGGGGATGGAGCTCATTTGCGGCCTCCCTGGTTGGCGATGCGCCGGGTGAGAAGGAAATTCACGAGGGCGATCAGCACAATCATCAGGAACAGCAGCCACGCCACCGCGGATGCCCTGCCAAAGTTGCGCTGGCCCCAGCCAAGCTCCCAGATGTACATGGTCAGTGTTTGCCACTGCCGGTCGGCGCCGCCGAGTCCGGACTGGTCGAACACCCGCGGCTCATCGAAGATCTGCAGCCCGCCAATGGTGGACGTGATGGCCACGAAAATCACGGTGGGCCGGAGCATCGGAACCGTCACCGACAGGAACTGGCGGACGCGGCCGGCCCCGTCGATGGTGGCCGCCTCGAAGACGTCGCGCGGGATGGCCTGCATCGCCGCCAAGAAGATCAGTGCGTTGTAGCCGATCCATCGGAAGTTCACCATCGTGGCGATGGCAAGGTGGCTGGCGAGCTGGTCGGAGTGCCAGCGGACCGGGTCAAGGCCCAGGAGGCCCAGAAGTTCATTGACGAGGCCGAACTGGTCGGCAAACAGGTTGTTGAAGATCAGTCCAACCGCCACAGGAGCCACAACGAAGGGCACCAGCACCCCCATCCGCCAGAACGTCTTGGCGCGCAGGTTGGCGTCCAGCACCGCTGCGATCAGCAGCGCCAGCACCACCTGCGGCACGGAGGAGAGCAGGAAGATGCTCAACGTGTTGCCCACCGCGTTCCAGAAGTACGGCTGCCCGAGGACAAAACCGAAGTTCTCCAGGCCGATGAACTTGCCCTGCCCGCCGATCAGGTTCCAGTTGTGCAGGGATACCCAGCCTGTGTAGAGCAGCGGAAACAGTCCCGTGACGGCGAACAGCAGGAAGAACGGCGAGATATAGAGGTAGGGCGACAGCTTGACGTCCCACTTTGATACCTGCTGCGAAAACGCGAGCCTCCGGACGTCCCTGTTGCCGGGTTTTTCCTCGTCAGTTGATTGGCCTTGGGGCCTGACCCGGTCCGTTACTGACATGGCCTAGAGCGACTTCACGGCCGTGAGGAACTTCGCCCAGGAGGCCTCGGCGTCGTCCGACTTGTCCACGTCAACGCGGGTGAGCGCCTGCTGCATGGCGTCATTGATGGCGAAGAACTTCGGTCCCTTGAACGGGGAGTCGCCGACGGCCTTGGCACGCTCTGCGAAGATCTTGCCGGTGGGGGCGTTGTTGAAGAACGCGTTGGTCTGGCCCAGCAGCTCCTCACTGGTCAGTGCCTCGACCTGGCTCGGGAACGTGCCCTTGGCGGTGAACGCCTTGACCTGCTGCTCGGGAGCGGTCAGCCAGGCTGCGAGTTTCTTGGCCTCAGCCTGGTTTTTGCCCTGCGACGGAACGGTCAGGTAGGAACCGCCCCAGTTGCCGCCGCCACCCGGGAAGACATTGGCGACGTCCCAGCCCTCGACTCCGGCAGCGTTGCCTTCAATGACACCAAGCATCCAGCCGGGGCAGAGGGTCGTGGCGAACTTCTGAGACTGGAAACCGGCCACCCAGTCGCTGCTCCATTGGCCCAGGTGCGCCGAGAGGTTATCCTTCGTCGAGGCGTTGAGGACCTTGGTGTAGACCTCCTTGACCTCCGGGTTGTCGGCGGCGATGACCGTGCCGTCCTCGTTCTCGTAGGCCTTCGACATCTGGTTGCTCATGCCCTGGTAGATGGCTCCGGCGGAGTCGAACCATGCCGGGCCCGTCCCTGCGGCGACGAACTTCTTGCCGGCGTCGAAGTAGCTGTCCCAGGTGGTGCCGAGCATCTTGGCGACAGATTCGCGGTCCGATGGCATCCCTGCGGCTTCAAGTAGTGCCGCGTTGTAGCAGACAGCCTCGGGTCCGGAGTCTGTGCCGTAGCCGATAAGGTGCCCGTCCTGGGTGGTGGCTGCCTCCGTCTTCCATTCCAGCCAGCGGCCTTCCACGGCAGGATCCTTCAGATCCACGAACTGGTCCGGGTACTCCTTGAGTTCGGACAGCCAGTCGACCTCGATGGCCTCGATGTCCGAAAGGCCTGATCCCGCCGCCAGGCGCGTGGTCAGGTTGTCGCGCGCTTCGTTCGTGGTGGCGGCCTTCTTGTGCTGGATCGTCACGTTGGGGTTGAGGGTCTCGTATTCCTTGAGCAGCTCCTCGTAGCCGAACTCGTTGAAAGTCGCGAGGCTGAGGGTGACCGGCTCCTTGCCTGTTTCGCCAGTGGGCCCGGCGGTCTTGGGGGCATCCGCGCCGCAGCCACTCAGTGCGAGTGTGAGGCAGGCGGCAGACGCCGACAGGGCGGCAAGTTTGCGAGGGAATTTCACGCGGGGACTCCTTTGTCAGGGTGTGGGGACCGGAGGGATGAGGGGCTGGCCGCCCCGGATCGGTCGATGAGAGCGCTCCCAGATCGATCATGGGAGCGCTCTCACCAGCATGGTGTCCTACATCACGCCGGATTGTCAACAGCGGAAAACGGGCGCATCTCGAGCCCTTGCCCGGCCCTGGATGCGGTGTTAGGCTTCCCGGCGGGAGCGCTCCCACACCTCGCGGTCACCGGGAGCAGGGCTCCAGTTCCCCGGCGGCCCCGTGTGCATCCGCAGGGAAATCCGCCCCAACAGAGAGCAGGACCAGCAATGCCGCTAGCCCACTTCCGCCTCCGACCAGGGGCCTCGCAGCCCCGTCTCCGGAGGCCTCTGCGTCTCCACAGCCGGCTGTTCGCCGGCAGCGTCGCCGTCCTACTGGGCGTGCTGGCCACCGGCGCCGGAGCCGCATCGGCGGCCGATACCGCCGCACCGGCGAAGCCGGCCCCGGCCCAGCCGCAGCCCGCGAAAGCGAACACGGCGCCGGCGCCCGAGTTCGGTCCCAACGTCCGGATCTTCGACCCCAGCATGCCGGTGGCCGATATCCAGGCCACCGTCGACGCCATTCACGCCGAACAGGTCGACGACGAAATGGGCTCCAAGCGGTACTCCTTGCTGTTCAAGCCCGGCACCTATGGCAGCGCCGAGGAGCCCCTCATCGTCCAGGTCGGCTATTCGACGGAGGTCGCGGGCCTGGGCGATTCACCCACGGATGTCACCATCAACGGGCACGTGGACGTCTACAACCGGTGCCTGACCGCGGACAACTGCATCGCGCTGAACAACTTCTGGCGCTCATTGTCCAACCTCACCATCAACGTCACCGGCCTTGACGGCTGCCGGAGTTCGGCCAACTTCTGGGCTGCCTCGCAGGCCTCTCCCATGCGGCGGGTCAACATCACCGGTGGCAACCTGTCCTTGATGGACTACTGCACCGCCGGACCGCAGTACGCCAGCGGCGGTTTCATTTCCGATTCAAAGACCGGCCCTGTGATCAACGGTTCACAGCAGCAGTATTTCGTGCGTGACAGCAGCATCGGCGATTGGTCCAACGGGGTCTGGAACCAGGTCTTTTCCGGCGTGGATGGCGCCCCGGCGCAGTCCTTCCCGAATCCGCCCTACACCACCCTCGCGAGCACCCCGGTCAGCCGGGAGAAGCCGTACCTCACCGTCGACGCCGCTGGCCAGTACGGCGTCTTCGTTCCCGCGGTCCGCAAGGACTCCGCCGGGACCACGTGGGAAAACGGCCCGACGGCGGGCCGCAGCATTCCGCTCTCCGACTTCTTCGTGGCCAGGCCCGGCGATTCGGTCAAGACCATCAACTCCCAGTTGGCTCGCGGCAAGAACCTGCTGCTGACCCCGGGGGTCTACGACGTCGACCAGAGCATCGAGGTCAAGCGGGCGAACACGATCGTACTCGGACTCGGCATGGCGACCCTCACCGCTGTCAATGGCGCCGTGCCGCTGACAGTGGCGGATGTTCCCGGCGTCGACATTGCCGCCGTCACGGTGGACGCCGGCGAGGTGAACTCGCCCGCGCTGATGCGGATCGGGAAGGCCATGAAGCCCGGAGCCGGCGGAGTCTCGAGCGCACTGAAGCACAGCGATCCGGCCAACCCCACCACGCTCCACGACGTGTTCTTCCGGATTGGCGGCCCGCACGTTGGCAAGGCCTCGCTCAGCCTGGAAGTCAACAGCGACAACGTGCTCCTGGACCACATCTGGGCCTGGCGGGCGGACCACGGCAACGGCGTCGGCTGGACAACCAACACGGGCGACAACGGCGTCATCATCAACGGCGACCATGTCACGGCCACCGGCCTTTTCGTGGAGCACTACCAGCAGTACAACGTCATCTGGAACGGCGAACACGGCAAAACGGTGTTCTTCCAGAACGAACTGCCCTACGACGCGCCCAACCAGGCTGCCTGGCAACATGACGGTGTCCTTGGCTGGGCCGGCTACAAAGTCGCCGACTCCGTCAAGACCCACGAACTCTGGGGCGGGGGCAGCTACGTTTACAACAACGTCGACCCCACGATTCACGCCACCCGGGGCTTCGAAGTTCCGGTCACGCCCGGCGTCAGGCTTCACGGCCTGCTGACCGTCAACCTCGGTGCAGGGACCCTGGACCACGTCGTCAACGACACCGGCGCGCCGGTCTCGACGGACGCCGTCGGGGTGCCCAGCTACGTGGCCAGCTTCGGCTAAGGCGCCGCCTGCGGGCGGGATCCCCTGTCCCGCCCGCCGGACGGCAGGCCCTTTCGGCCACCGCCCGACACGCCGTCCATCCCGCGCGGCGCTAATTTCCTGTCGCTGCCCGAATACCGGCGCGACAGGAAATTAGCGCGTCGAGGGGGTGGATCCGCGTCGCCGGCGTGACGTCGTGAGCCGCCCGTGCACGGCGGCCGCTCCCCAGACCGTCAGCAGGCAGGCGACCAGCAGCAGCCCGGCCTCGCCCAGGTCGATTCCGCCCAGCCAGGTGGTCACCGGGTCCTCCAGGCCGAAGGCGGCGTTGAAGAAACCGCCCAGGGTGATGAACGAAATGAACAGGGCCGACACGGCGGAGATCCCGGTGATCAGTGCGTTGAAGCCCAGCCGCCTTTGCGGACTGTGGATAGCTGAGCCGTACATGCGCATCATCACCACCCCGTTGGCGGTGTCGCACAGCGTCATGGCGGCGGTGAACGCCAGCGGAAGGGCCAGGAGGGCCAGCGGGGAAACTCCGGCCAGGGATGCCGACGTCGCCATGACCAGCAGCCCGATGGTGGTGGCGGTGTCAAAGCCCAGGCCGAACAGGAACCCGATGACGTAAATGTTCCGCGGCCGCTGGACCCGGCTGAGGGGCTTCGCCAGCAGCCGGGCCACGAATCCCCGGGCCTCAAGATCCTCGTCCCGCACCTCTCCGCCGCCCTGCACACTCCGGTAAGCCTTCGAGGCCCGGAGAAAAGCGGAGCCGTTGAACAGGCCCATGGCCAGCAGGAAGGTCCCCGAGACCCCGCTGCCGACCAGGCCCAGCACGAGGTTTCCGGTGGTGCCGTCCGACATGAGCTCGCCCAGGATCGCGGCACCGCCCACGGCGAGGATGCCGGCCAGGATCACCACCGAGCTGTGCCCCAGGCTGAAAGCGAACCCGACACTCACCGGGTCTTTCCGCTGGGCCACGAACTTGCGGGTCGAATTGTCGATGGCGGCGAGGTGGTCCCAGTCGTAGCTGTGTTTGATGCCCGCCGCATAGGCAGTCAGCACCAGGCCAAGTGCCAGCGGAGCGCCGGACGTCACCAAACCTGCGAGGAGAAGGACGACGGCGGCGGCGTGCAGGGCGACCACCGCACCGAAGGTGATGAACAACCGGGTCCGCAACGGGAGATTCCCGCGCTGACGGTACAGGGCGGCGAATGCGGTTAACGTGGTCATCAGTACTTCCTGAGGTCCAGGGGCGCCGTGCCGTGCCACCGCTGCCGGACCAGCGCGGTGCAGGCCCCCAGCAGCCTCTTGAGTTCTTCGGTGCTGTTCGACAGGGACCGGAGTACCAGACCGCTGATGCCATCAACTGAAGAAGTCAGCGAGACCCCTGTGCAGGCGTCGTGCCTGTCCGTCAGTGCATGCAGTTCGTCCGCGAGTTCCTGGTCGACGCGCCCGTCGACGACGATCATGGATCCCAGATGACTGAAGCCCTCCATAAATCCCAGACCGGTGACGTCGTGCTGGGGAGGCCGGATCAGCAGGTTGTCGAGCGCCAGCAGCCTGCCCCGCCCCGCGGATCCGATGGTGATCTCGGTCCGCAGCCGCAGTTCCTGGTAGCGGAACGCGGCGCCGTCCGGTGACCAGCCGGGAGTGATCACCTCTGACATGACCAGGCTCGACGTCGGGTGCATGGTGATGTGGGTGTTCTGCCGGTAGCTGGCTTCCCGGTAGGCGATCAGCTGGTCCGGCGCCAGTTCCAGCTGGGCCCGCTCCCCCAGCCGCAACCGCATCCGCTGCTCGGCAAACGAACCCGGTGTCCGGTACACCTTGGTGGCCGACTGGGTAGTGAGCAGCAGCTTCGCCCCCGCCGCCACCTCCACGTCAATGACATACAGGTCAGCCCCCAAATACGCCCCGCCAGGATTCACCACCACATAACAAACCTGCCCGGACCCATCCAAGTAATGGGGCCGCAAAACCCGCAAGGCGCCCTGATGAAACTGACGCGCGGCCACGGAGCGGCCCGCACGGTCGGCGATGACAAGCTCGAGGTGACCCATAGGCTCCCGGGCGTTCTGGTTGGCTCCGGCGGCTTCACCGGATTTGGGGCCGTGCCCGCTTCGCGGTGCCCGCCACGCCGCGGCCCCAAAATCCGGCCTCGCCGTCTCAGCGATCAGGTCACCAGCCCGCAGCCCGAGAGTACTCATGGCGCCAGGTCGAGCATCAGGACATCGCGCCGCACCCATTCGATGACCCGCTCCAGCCCTTCATCGGTCTTGAGGTTGGTGAAGCAGAACGGCTTCTCGCCCCGGAATTCGCGCGAGTCCCGCTCCATCACGGCCAGGTCCGCGCCGACGTGCGGCGCCAGGTCGGTCTTGTTGATGATGAAGAGATCGGACTTGATCATGCCCTGGCCGGCTTTCCGCGGGATCTTCTCACCCTGGGCCACGTCGATGATGTAGATGGAGAAGTCCACCAGTTCCGGGCTGAATGTCGCGGAGAGGTTGTCCCCGCCGGATTCCACGAAGATCACCTGCAGGTCAGGGTGGCGCTTCTTGAGCTCCTCGATGGCGGCCGTGTTCATGGACGTGTCTTCACGGATGGCCGTGTGCGGGCAGCCGCCGGTTTCGACGCCGATGATCCGGTCGATCGGAAGGATTCCGTTGGCGGCCAGGATCTTGGCGTCCTCGATCGTGTAGATGTCGTTGGTGATGGCGGCCATGGAGATCTCCCGGCTCATATGGCGCGTGAGTCGCTCCACCAGCTGGGTCTTGCCGGCACCCACCGGGCCGCCGATGCCGATTTTGATGGGCTCAAACATATTCTTCTCCAGACATATTTCTCGTGTGGCGGACTTAGCTCATAAACATGCGGGCACGCTGGCGTTCGTGCCGCATCTGCGAAATTTCAAGGCCGGGGCTGACCGCCCCGAAGTCGGAAAGGTCCAGGCTCCCGGCCCGTGCGACGGCGGCCGTTACGTCGCCGGCGGCCTGCCGCAGCAGCCGCTGGCCGGCGTTCTGCCCCAGAGGAATTGCCCGGACGGCGTTCTGCGTCAACGACGTCACCGCCGCGAAGAGGTAGGCGGAGAGGGCCTCCGGCAGCGGGACGCCCAGGGAACGCGCGACGACGGCGAACGCCAGCGGCTGGTGGCCGGCGGCGCGGCCGGAACCCACCAGCTCCCGGTAGTCCGCCAGTTCAGCGGACGGAAAGATCTCCGCGCCGATCTCCAGCAGCCGGGTGCCCATTTTGACGCTGGCCTCGCGCAGCTGCCGGGGCAGCAGCTGGGCCGTCAGCAATGCATCCAGTTCAGCGACGGAAAAATCCTCATAGAGGAACCGGATAGCCAGGGCGTCCGAATAGGTCAGCTGCTGGCCCACGAAGGCGGACAGCCAGACCCCGAACGACGCCTCATCATGGACCCGTCCGCGCTCGATGTAGCTTTCAAACCCCAGCGAGTGAGCAAACGCCCCGGTCGGCAGCGCCGAATCGCACAGCTGCTGCAGGGCCAGCTGGTAGGGCGCGGGGCTAGTGGCTGTGTTCGGCATGGCGGAAGGGGACGGGCATCACGCGCTCCTGGCGGTCATAGGGCGCTCCGACGAGTTTGAGGTAGTCCTCCACGGTGTGGTCGTACTGGCAGACCATCACGGCGGCGCCATATTCCGAGGAGGGCTCGAAGAACTGGGCTTGCAGGTGCCGGTTCCCGAGGGAATGCGCCACCACGCCCATCTCGTGGATGGAACGCGGCGCGATGACCAGGACATCGGTGGGCAGCACCGACACGACGATCATGTTGGTGTCCGCGACGTGCAGGATGTCGCCGTCGCGCAGGTCCCCGGACCCGGACGGGAGGCGGATGCCGATTTCCTTGCCGTGATCGGTGGTGACGCGCTGGACGCGTTTGACCAGCTGGGCGCTGGGCAGCACCACCCTTTCCCGGTGGAGCCCGGCATACGGGTCGGGTCCGGAGCGAAGGTCGTGGGTGTTGCCGAGGACCTTTTCGATGATCATGCCTGTCTCCTCCGGGAGCCTAGAAAAGGAAGTAGCGCTGCGCCATGGGCAGCACGTCGGACGGTTCGCAGGTGACGTCCTCGCCGTCGACGGTGACCCGGTACGTTTCCGGGTCCACGTCGATGTCCGGGGTGGCACCGTTGTACTTGAGATCCGCTTTCGTGAGGCTGCGGATGCCGGACACGGGCCGGATGACTTTCTCCAGCCCGAGCTCCGCCGGGACCCCGGAGTCGATGGCGGCCTGGGACAGGAAAGTGATGGAGGACTGCTGCAGGGCCTTGCCGTAGGCGGCGAACATGGGCCGCATGGTGCGCGGCTGCGGCGTGGGGATGGAGGCGTTGGCATCCCCCATCAGCGCATAGGCGATCTGCCCGCCCTTAAGCACAAGGTCCGGCTTGACCCCGAAAAACGCCGGCTCCCAGAGCACCAGGTCCGCGAACTTGCCGGCCTCCACCGAGCCGATGGAGTCCGCCATGCCCTGCGCGATGGCCGGGTTGATGGTGTATTTCGCCACGTAGCGCTTGATCCGGAAGTTGTCGCTCTCCGCGCCAAGGCCGGTCGCAGCGCCGTGCACACCGCCGCCTGCATTGTCCCTCTGGGGGTCTTTCAGCACGCCGCGTTGCCGCTTCATCTTGTCCGCCACCTGCCAGGTGCGGATGACCACCTCGCCCACCCGGCCCATCGCCTGCGAGTCCGAGGACGTGATCGCGAAAATCCCCAGATCCTGCAGCACGTCCTCGGCGGCAATGGTCTCGGCGCGGATGCGCGAATCCGCGAAGGCCACGTCCTCCGGGATGTCCGGGTTGAGGTGGTGGCAGACCATGAGCATGTCCAGGTGCTCTTCGATGGTGTTGCGGGTGTACGGCAGCGTGGGGTTGGTGGAGGCCGGCAGGACGTTGGGCAGCCCGGCGATCTTGATGATGTCCGGGGCGTGCCCGCCGCCGGCACCCTCGGTGTGGAAAGTGTGGATCACGCGCCCGTCGATCGCCCGGATGGTGTCCTCCACGAAGCCACACTCGTTCAGCGTGTCGGTGTGGATGGCCACCTGGACGTCGAACTGATCCGCCACCTGCAGCGAGGTGTCGATCGAGGACGTCGTGGAGCCCCAGTCCTCATGGACTTTCAGTCCGATCGCCCCGGCGCGGATCTGCTCGGCCAGGGGCTCGACGGCGGACGCGTGCCCCTTGCCGAGCAGGCCGATGTTGATCGGGAGTCCTTCGGCGGCCTGCAGCATCCGCTGGATGTGCCATTTTCCGGGGGTTACGGTGGTGGCTTTGGTGCCCTCGGCGGGGCCGGTGCCGCCGCCGATCATGGTGGTTACGCCGCTGCACAGCGCGGCGGGAACCTGGTCCGGTGAGATGAAGTGGATGTGGGAGTCCACGCCGCCGGCGGTCAGGATCTTCCGCTCGCCCGCGATGATCTCCGTGCTGGCACCGATCACGATGTCCACGCCGTCGGTGATCTGCGAGTTGCCGGCCTTGCCGATCCGGAAGATATGGCCGTCCCGGAGCGCGACGTCGGCCTTGTAGATCCCGGTGTAATCCAGGATCACGACGTTGGTGATGACGGTGTCCGGAATGTCTTCCCCCTGGACGTCCCCGTCCCGGGTCAGTTGGCCGTTCTGGCCCATGCCGTCGCGGATCACCTTCCCGCCGCCAAACACCACTTCCTCGCCGTAGACGGTGAGGTCTTTCTCGATCTCGAGGAAGAGTTCGGTGTCGGCGAGGCGGATGGCGTCGCCCGTCGTCGGGCCGTACAGGTCCGCGTATTGCCTGCGTGGCAACTCGAAGCTCATTTGCGTCCCTCCTCAACCGGGGCAAGCGGGCCGTTGACCGCGTTGCTCAGGCCGTAGACCTCGCGCCGGCCGGCCAGCTGGATCAGCCGGACGGTCCTGCTGTCCCCGGGTTCGAACCGGGCCGCCGTGCCCGCCGGGATGTCCAGGCGCCGGCCGTAGGCGGCCTGCCGGTTGAACGCCAGGGCGGCGTTCGCTTCGGCAAAGTGAAAGTGCGATCCCACCTGTACGGGGCGGTCGCCGGTGTTGGTCACCACGACGTCGATCGCCTCGCGGCCCGCGTTGACCAGCACCGGCTCCGTGTTGAGGACGTATTCTCCGGGAATCATGCAGCTCCCCTATCGGATGGGATCGTGGACGGTGACGAGCTTGGTCCCGTCCGGGAACGTGGCTTCAATCTGGACGTCGTGGATCATCTCCGGGACGCCTTCCATAACGTCCTCGCGGCCCAGGACGGTGGTGCCGTAGCTCATCAGCTCCGCGACGGTCCTGCCGTCGCGGGCGCCCTCGATCAGCTCGTAGCTGATGATGGCCACCGCCTCCGGGAAGTTCAGCTTCAGCCCACGCGACTGGCGACGGCGGGCGAGGTCGGCCGCGACCACGATCATGAGCTTTTCCTGCTCACGGGGCAAGAGGTGCATGACGGATTCCCTTCACACCGGCGGTCACGGGCCTGGCGGCGCCGTGGTGTTGCCAGAGTAGACGGGGAACGTTTCCTGCAGGTTTCTTACGTCACAAACTGGTGTGCAGCTGACGCAAGCCGGGGCCTGGGTTCCAGCCCGCCTCACGGCCGGAACGTTGCCGGTACCCCGCCGGCGGGCAGCTTCCGCCCAGCCTCCCTTGTTAGGGTGGAGGCATGAAACTCCGCCTCGCCGCCCTGTCCGCTGCCACGCTCATGATCGCCCTGACGGGCTGCGGTCAGGTGCAGGACGCCGCGAACAAGGCCGTCAGCGATGGCGCGTCCCAGGTTGCCACGGCGGCCGGCAGTGAAGTGAAGAAGCAGGCCTGCGCGGTCGTGGAGGACGGCCTGGTCAGTGTCCAGGACAAGGAACTGCTGGGCGGTCTCGTCGCCGGTGCGGAAACCGCGGGTGTTCCCGCCGAGATCACCACCCCGTTGCGCCAGATCGCCGAGTCCGGCGACCAGGTCCCGGGCGATTCCGTCAAGGCCCTCCAGGACGCCTGCGCCAAGTAGCGGCCGCAGGACAAGGGCGGGCCTTAGCGCTTGCCCTTTTTCCGTGATCCCTTGCCCCGGCCCTTATCCGGGTTCGGCGCGTAGCGCTGCGCCACCTTGGGCTTCTTGACGGCCGGACCGCGGCGGTCCGGTTTCGGTTCCTTCTTCGGCTTCTCCTGCTGGGCGGAAGGCTGGCGGGAGCTCGCGGCGGTGCGGCCCCGGACGATCCCGATGAACTCCTCGATCACCTCATCCGTGCTGTCGCTCGGCCAGGCCACGGCAATCTCCGTCGTGGGTGCACCGGTGAGCTTCCGGGCCACGGTGTCCTTGACGTTGAAGTGCCGCGCCACGGACATCGGCAGGATCACCAGGCCGGCGCCGGTGGCCACCACCTGCAGGGCCATTTCCGGTCCGCCGAGTTCCGCCACGTCCAGGAACGTTTCCTTGGACAGGTCTGCCAGGGCCACCTCCTCGAACACCGAGATCTCGTGTCCCTTGGGCGCCACCACCACCGGCTGCTCCTCGTACAGGGGAATCACGCTCAGCCCTTCGCGCTCCACCGGCAGCCGGACGAAGCTCAGGTCCGCGGTTCCGTCGCGCAGCACGGCGAGCTGGGCGCCGTCGTCGGACATAAAGGAGTGCAGCGGAACATCAGGCATCCGCTCTTCCCAGCGCCGGGTCCACTTGCCCGGCGTCACGCCGGCGACGTACGCGAATCGCAACTCCCGCGCTGCTGCTTCGGCCGGGACGGCGGCGGTTTCGTCGGGGGTCTGGGGCGTTTCTTCGGCTGCGGACACATGTTCACAGTACCGCCCGGGCGGTCGCATGGCGGGTGTCAGTGCTCAGCGCCGGTGCCCAGTCAGGCTCTGGCCGGATACCCTTGAACCATGACCTCTGCAAACTCCCAGTCCATGAAGCCGGCCACCGTTGCCAAGAAGCTTGGCATCTACCTGCCCGCAACACCCCAGGAGTTCCAGGATTCGGTCATCTCCCGCGCCGATTTCGCCGAGCTTCAGGCCAACCCGCCGGAGTGGCTCGCCGAACTGCGCCGCAACGGCCCGCACCCCCGTCCGGTGGTGGCGCAGAAGCTCAACGTCTCCATCAGCGGCCTAGCCCGCGGCGGCGTCGAGGAAGCGCTGACGACGGCGGAAATCACCGCGCTGCTGCAGGCTCCCCCGGCATGGCTGGTGGCCGAACGCTCCACGCACGCTGCCGTCCGCGCCGAGGCCCAGCGGGTCAAGGACGAGGCCGCGAAAAAGGACGCCAAGAAGGCACGCACCGCCGCCGAGTAGCCGCGGTTCCTCGCCACGGGCTTGGCCCGGATCACGGCGAGGGTCATCTAGGTCCTGCTCAGTCCTGGTGGAGCTGGACGAAGTTCCCGCACCCGTCGTCGAACACCGCCGTGGTTCCGCCGGGACCGTCGGAAGGCTCGCCCTGGAACATCACGCCCTTGGCCGCGAGCCGATCGAACTCAGCCCGGACATCGGGCACACCGAAGACAATCGCAGGCATCCCGGCGTCGTGGAGTGCATCCATGTAGGTGGATCCGATCGGGTTGTCGCTGGGCTCCAGCAGGAGCCCGACCGATCCGCCGCCTGACCCTGCCGGGTCCTTCACGATGAAGAGGTTGTGCTCCGGCATGACCAGAAGGCTCTCAAAGCCCAGAATTCCGGTGTAGAACTCATAGGCGGCGGCGGGGTCCTTGACGTGGATACTCACCATTTTCAGTCGCATGGGCCCTAGGCTACGCCGGAACCGTCACGGGTGTGAACCGCACCCGCCGCGGCGGGTTCCCGCAAACCCCGGACCATTGACGGCCCGCCTTCCATAGATTCCAATGGAATCAGCGGAACCGCGCCCGCCCGGGCCGGATCCCTGGAGGTGTTGGAATGCCGTCCCTTTTCTATCCCGCCCCGTTCGCGCTTTGGCAACTCCTTGCCCTGGCCGTCATCGTTGTGTGCGCTTCGGCAGGCTCGGTGTATCTCATCCGCAAGCACGTGGCCGCCGGCGGTGACGTCTTGCCGGATTCAGTATTCTGGGACGGTTTCGCCGGACTCGCCATCGTTGCGCCGGCCGTGATCCTCCCCGCCTTGGCAGCACCGTGGGCGGGCCTGCTGCTGGGAGTCCTCGCCGTTGCCTCCGCTGCCGCCTCCTATTTCTGGACACCCAGGGAACTCAGCCGGCAGGAGGCCCGGCGTGCGTCCCGGGACATCGCAGCCAGCAACGAGGCGGCTGCCGCCAGGCACCGCAGTCTCCTGGCAAGATGGCAGCGCTACGAATTGGACCCGGCGCTCAGCATCGACTACCCCGCCATGAGTGACTCCCGCCAGCCTGAGACCGCCGCCCTGATCCGCGCGATGAAGGACGCGGAGCGGCTTCGCGGCGGGACGGACGCAGGTTACGCCCCGGCCGTTGCGCGGCTGGAACAGGCCCTCGACGACGCCGAGCGGGCCGCCGGCGTCGGGCGTGAAGCCCCGGCCCGCCCTGCCGGATTCACCAGCACCGACCCGGCGCTCGGCTGAGCGCGCATCCCACCCGCTGGTCGCTGAGGCGGAACGTACCCACAGGCCACGGTCGTCCCCGGAAGGAAATCCCATGACAGACATCACCATCATCGGCAGCGGCAACATGGCCCGGGCGATCGGAACCCGCGCCGTGGCCGCGGGACGTTCGCTGCAGATCCTCAGCCGGTCCCCGGAACACGCCGCCAAACTCGCCGCCGAACTGGGAGCTGACACCACCTCCGGAGGACTGGGCGATATCCCGGAGGGTGACATCGTGGTCCTGGCCCTCTACTTCGAACCGGCCAAGGAAGTGGCGACGCACTACGGCGACACCCTCAGCGGCAAGACGGTGGTGGAGATCAGCAACCCGACCGACCCGGACTTCGATTCCCTCACCGTCGAACCGGGCTCCTCGGCTGCCGAAGAAATCGCCGCCTTGCTGCCGGGCGCGGAAGTGGTCAAGGCTTTCAACACGACGTTCGCCGGCCCGCTGGCGGCCGGGGCAAAGGGCGGGATGCCGCTGGACGTCTTCATCGCCTCGGACTCCGGGGACGCGGCCAACGCGGTCGCGTCGTTTGCGGCAGCCGCAGGACTCCGGCCACTAAAGGTTGGCGGGCTGAGGCATGCCCGGGAACTGGAGGGCTTCGAGCTCCTCGTCATGGCCCTGCAGGCCAACCCGGCCTACGAGTCCTTCGACTGGACCGCAGGGCCCAAGATCATCGACTAGGGACCTACAGTTCCACCGTGCCGCTTTCCCCCACGCTCATGCGGCTGTGCGTGACCTTGGATTTGACCCACTGCAGCACCGTCGCGGCGGTTCCGCCGGGGCTGGTCCAGTATTCAGCGGAGTCGGAATCGACGTGAAGGAGCACCACGTCGGGGGTATCCGGGCCGTCCGGGAACCAGGCCTCCACCATCTGGTTCCACAGCTCATGGATTTTCTGGCGGTCGGTGACGACTTCCGCCGTTCCGGCCACCGACACCCATTCCGTCCCCTTGCCGAACGAGACGTTGACTCCCGGGTGCGCCCGGACATGGGCCACCTGCGAGGTGGTGACGGACGTGAAGAACCACATGTCGCCGTCGTCCTTCACGTCCTGGACGGCCAGCGGCCGGCTGACGAGCGCGCCCTCTTCGTTGACGGTGGTGAACATCCCGATCCGCGAATCGTTGATGATGTCCGTAACTTTGCTGATGTTCTCTGCGTCCGACATGCTGTCACCTCGTTCTGGTTCCAAACAGGGGAAGGTCCCCCTCCCGCCAGCCTATTGGTAAGTTTGCTTACTTTCCAGTGGCCGGCGGGTGGAGGACCTTTGGTCCGTCGCGGTGGGGGCCTAGTACCCCCTCGGCAGGACCTTGCCCTTGAAGAACTCCGGGCGCACCTTGTACATCACCAGCATGAGGACCACACCCAGCAGGATGACACCCATGCCCAGGACGAACACAAGGCCAATCCCGCCGACGGATGAACCGGAGCCGTAGGCCGGATCCATGGAGTCATAGGCGGTCTTGAAGAACATCACCAGCAGGATGACGCCGCCCAGGAGCGGGGAGAGGAACTTGAAGAAGAACGCCTGCGCCCCGCTGAAGGCTTCGCTCCGGAAGAACCAGACGCAGGCCAGGGCGGTGATGCCGTAGTAGAAGCAGATCATCATGCCCAGCGCGGTAATGGTGTCCCACAGGGCATTCTCCGAGGTGGTCCGGGTGATCACGTAGAAACCCGCTGCGGCGATGGCGGCGGCGATCGTGGCGTAGCTCGGGGACTTGAACGTGGGGCTGATCCGGCCGAACTGGTTCGGCAGCGCCTTGTAGTGGCCCATCGCCAGCAGCGTCCGGGCCGGTGAGACGAACGTCGACTGCAGGGACGCGGCCGAGCTGCTCAGGATGGACAGGGACATCAGGATGGCGAACGGACCCATGACCGGCCCGGCCAGGACGGCGAAGATGCTGCCCTGGTTTTCGGGGTTTCCGGCGCCCAGGCCTTCCTCACCGATGCCGGCGTACGTCAGCGTGGCCAGCGCGACGGTCATGTAGATGATCACGATGACGAGCACGGTGACGGTGGCCGCGCGGCCCGGGGTCTTCTCCGGGTTGCGAGTTTCCTCGTTCATGGTGAGGGTGACGTCCCAGCCCCAGTAGATGAAGATCGAGAGGGACACGCCGGCGGCGAAGGCCGAGAAGGATTCGACGGCAAACGGGTTGAACCACTCGGGCGTGATCGCGGTGGCATCGAAGGCGGTGCCGTTGGCGACGTGGCTGAAGGCGGCGATCGCAAACCAGCCGAGCACTAAGAGCTGGAACGCGACCAGCACGTACTGCACCCCCTTCGTGGTTTCCATGCCGCGGTAGGAGATCCAGCAGGCCAGCGCGATGAACACCAGCGTCGTGGCGATGTTCAGCGGCAGGTTCAGGGTCAGGTCGGCCAGTTCGGGGTTGCCGAACAGCTGGGCCAGCATCAGGTAGAAGAAGTCCACAGCCACGGCTGCGAGGTTGGAGAGCACGATGATCGTCGCGGCGATCAGTCCCCACCCGCCCATCCAGCCGATCCACGGACCGAAGGCGCGCGATGCCCACGTGAAGGAGGTTCCGGCGTCGGGCATGGCGTTGTTCAGCTCGCGGTAGCCGAAGGCCACCAGCAGCATCGGGACGAAGCCCACCAGGAAGATCGCCGGCAGCTGGACTCCGACCTCGGCGACGGTGGGGCCCAGGGCCGCAGTCAGTGTGTAGGCCGGCGCAATACAGGACACACCGATAACGACGGCGCCGATCAGGCCCACCGATCCGGCCTTGAGGCCCTTGGCGCTCAGTCCTGCGTGGGTGTCGTGCGAGGTCTTGGCCGCCGCGTGTTCGGTGCTCATTGGGGTGCCTCTCCGGACGTGTCATTCGACGTGGGCTGGTTCTGGTGCTTGAGTTCGTAACCGCTGGGAACCACCAGCATCGGGACCGGCAGGGCGCGCAGGATCCGGTTGGCGGTGCTGCCCAGGAAAATGGAGCGGGCCTGGGCAAGGCGGCTGGAACCGATCACCAGGACCTCGCCATCTTCCCAGTCGAGGTCATCCACGGCCTCTTCGATGCTCCGGCCCTGCGCGACGACGACGTCGGTCTTCGCCGCCAGCTGGACGCCCGACTGGTTGACCGGCGCGGCGGCCGCAACGGTCTTCTCCGCGTACTCGCGGGCGGTCGCAGCCGCGTCGCCGGAGTTGCCGCCGTCGAGCGCCAGCAGGGATACCACCCGTAACGGGACCTTCCGGTTCGCCGCCATGCCGATGGCGAAGTCGAGCAGTTTTTCGGCCCCTGCCCGGGTGCCAAGACCGCAGCTGATCCTGGTCAGGGCCTCCTTGCGGTGGTAGCCGTGCGGCGCCAGGGCCACCGGAACCGTGGATGCATGGAGCAGCGCACTGGCAACGGAACCGATGGTGAACCGCTTGAAGAGCCCGCCGCTGGTTGCCCCGATGACCAGGACGTCCGCCCCGAGTTCCTCGGCCGCCTCTATCAGTGCATGGGCATCGGAGTCGCCGCTGCGGATATGTGCCTCCGCCGGGACGTCGGCCGGAACGAGGGCGAGGGCCTCGTCGAGCCATTCACGTGCCTGCTCGTTAAGGAGGGTCTCGAAACCGGCTTTGGGTGCATGCGCGGCGCCGAACTGCTGGACCTCGGGCACCACCAGTACGAGGTCCAGGCTGGCACCGCGTCCGCGGGCCATCGCTACGGCCAGATTGACGGCATCATGGCCTCTGGCATTGGCTGAATACCCCACTACGTAACGCATCTGGCCGATCCTTTCTGAACTGTTGGCGGGTTGGTTGGAGGCGATGGGCTAGCTGGAAGCTGCGGGGGCACGGTCTGCCGCTGCCACGATCCGGGCCGCCGTGCCGCGTCCCATCCGGACTGCACCGTCGACGTGCTGGTAGCCCTCGGCGGCGAGATCCGAGCACGACCAGTAGATGGGGCCGACCGGCGCGAGCTGGTCCTTGCCGTAGCGATGCAGTCCGCCGAGGTCGTAGCTGGCGGCATAGGCTCCGCGGGTCCATTCCTCGGACCCCCAGTCCGACTCGTAGTAGACCTCCGGCTCGAGGGCCTTGTCGCCCAGGAATCCGGCAATCGATTCCAGGATGCTCCGGCGGCGCTCCTCGGCGCTGAGCTCGAACATGGCGTCGGCCTTCTCATCCGAGACGAAGCCGACCAGCGTGCCGCGGGGATCTTCATGGTTGGTGTTGTCGTAGACCTCCTGGACCAGCGCTCCGGCCCCGAAGCAGGTTCCGGAGAGTCCGTCCTCCCGCCAGAACGGGCTGCTGTAGACGGCGTGGACCTTGATGACCAGGCCCAGAGACTGGTGCTGGTGCATCTGGTGCTGGCGGCGCGGCAGCGGCGGATTAAAGGAGACCCGGGAATACAGATTCGGCGGTACCGCCATGATCACGAAGCGCGCATTCACCGTGGCGCGTTCGGATACGGCGGTCACGGTGCGCCCTCCCGCATTTGCTCCCGCGGCGGCACCCCAGTTGATGGTGCGCACTGGGCTGTCCAGCACCACGTCGTCGCCCAGTTCCGCGGCTATCAGCAGGGAGACCTGCTGCATCCCGCCGATGACCCGCTTGTCCAGGATGAAGTCCTCGTCGGTGAGGTGAGAGAAGGATCCGGCCGAGGCAGCCATCAGGACTGCCTGCAGGGCGGAGAAGGCGTGGGCGGGTTTGGTCAGCATGCCGCCGGCAATGAAGAGGCCGATGTTGTTGCAGGCTTCCTCGTCCGGGGAGTTTTCGCGCAGCCAGTGGTGGAAGGAAATGGTGTCCAGTTCACGCGCCTTGGGGTGGGCCCACGGCTCAGTGGGGCCAATCTCGGCGGCCAGGGAATCCAACAGGGCGGTGAGCTTCGCCATTTCGGCCGCGGTGGTTTCGCTAACCGGGAACGTATCGCCCGTGTAGAGGGTGCGTTGGCCGTCGGAACCGATGTAGACGGACTGGCCCTCGCGGAACCGCGAGTAGGTCTGCAGGCCAAGCTCGTCGATGAGCGCCAGCAGTTCGGTCTGGTCCGGCGAGACCCACTGGCCGCCGATCTCAAGCATGGCGCCGTCGATCGTGTCGGTCCACGTGCGGCCGCCGACGCGGTCGCGTGCCTCCAGGACGGCCACGCTCAGTCCCGCCTTCTTTAGTTCCCGGGCGGCGGTCAGCCCGGCTGGGCCGGCTCCTACGATGACGACGTCGCGGTCAAGTTCCAGCATGATGTCCTCTCTGCGGCCGCCCGGAGTGATGCGGGCCACTAAATGAATGCCGTTCATTTAGACTATAGACCGTTCAGATGCATCAGGGAAGACCTCCGGTCCAAGAATTTTTCGCCCGTAAAGTCGCCCGTAAAGTAGGGGCACAATGGGAGCATCCAGGACAGCGACAGCAGAAAGGCCAGCAATGCCGGCATCAACCAGTGCCACTGCAGATCCGCACCGCCACGACGCGAAGCCGCGCCGCCGGGCGGGCAGGCCGGCTGCTGCCGTTCTCGACCAGGACGGCATCACCGCGGCGGCGCTCCAGCTCATCGGGAAGAGCGGCTATGAGGGGTTCACCATGGCTGCTCTGGCGCGGACGCTGAATGTGGCGCCGTCGGCTCTGTACAACCACGTCTCGTCCAAACGGGACGTCCTGGTCCTGGTTCAAGACCACTTGACGTCGTTCGTTGACGTGTCCGCCTTCGACGCCGAGCCGTGGGACCGGGCGGTGCGCAGCTGGGCGTGGAGCTACCGCGACGTGTTCTCCAAACACACGCCGCTGATCCCGGTGATCGCGGTGCTGCCCGTCACCGATGCGCCCAAGACGCTGGCCATGTATGAGGCGGTCAGCGCCGGATTCCGCCGGGCGGGCTTCCCGCAGGAGCGCATCATTTCGGCAATCGTGGCCCTGGAATCCTTTATCTTCGGCTCGGCTTACGACGTCACCGCACCGTCAGACATCTTCGACTCGGGGAGCATGGCGGAATCGACGCCGAACTTCACGGCAGCCGTCGCACGTCTGGCCGATCAGGGGTACGAAAACCAGGCCGACGTCGCCTTTGAACTCGGCCTGGGGGCCCTCGTTACCGGATTCGGCGCGCTGCGGGGATAGTGCTGGGATAGTTGGGTCGGCGGGTTAAATGAAAAGAACCCCGGTCCGAAGACCGGGGTTCTTTCGATTGCGTGCGCGAGGGGGGATTTGAACCCCCACGCCCTTTCGGACACTGGCACCTGAAGCCAGCGCGTCTGCCGTTCCGCCACTCGCGCGCAACTTCTTCCACTCAATCGTGGCCCGGAATCCGGACCGCCAACCTCGTAAAAGCAGCGAGATCAAGCATAACGGACAACAGCGGGAAAACACCAATCGGCCCCCGAAGGTGTAGCGCAGGAGGGTCCGCAGGGCCTGTGGGGTCGGGCACTTGGCCTGCCCCCGGCCCGTATCCCGGCACGGCGCGGCACGCGCAACGGAACCCTGCCGGCGCAGATGAAGCACGCACCCCGTACGGCGGCGCGCGCCGGTGTCAGCGCATGTCAGGGGCCGTCCGGCGCAATTTCCCGGCACGGAGTGGCGACGCGCATTAAGGCCATTCCCAGACTCGCCCAGTAGTATCTGATGTAGGAGTGCCCGTTACCAGCGGGCTCCCGCAGATGTGGGAAACCGAGTTCCGGAACGAATGCTGCCCTGCAGCCGTCACGAAAGGAGAAGGACCATGGGATTGCTGGACAAAGTCGAGCGCGGCATCGAAAAGGCCGTCCGCGGAGTCTTCTCCACCGGTTCTCGCGCCCAGGTGGAGCCTGTCGAGATCGCCAGCCACCTCCGCCGCGAGGTGGACAACAAAGCCATCACCATCGCCGCGGGACGGACCTTGGCCCCCAACGTCTTCGATGTCCTCCTCAGTGACGACGATTTCCAGCGGGCCCAGGAATGGGGCACCCCGCTGGCCGAAGAGCTGTGCGACGTCGTCATCAACCACGTGCGCAGCCAGGGCTACACGCTTCAGGGTCCGGTCCGGATCAGCTTCCGCCGTGACGAGGAGCGCCGGGCCGGCGACTTCGAAATCAAATCGCGGACCGAAAAGTCCCCCGCCGCCTCCGCGCCTGAACAGCCGGCGCATGGCGGCATGCCCGCCGCGCCGACGCGCCAGCCCTCCCGGATGCAGCCCGTCCTGGACATCGACGGGCAACGCTACTCCTTGAACGCGCCGTCGATCGTCCTGGGACGCTCCTCCGAGGCGGACATCCTGATTGACGACACCGGCGTTTCCCGCCGCCATCTGGAAATCCGCACGGGGTCAGGGGCAGCCCAGGCCGTTGATCTTGGCTCCACGAACGGCAGCTACGTCAATGGCCACAAGGTCGTGGGCTCCTCGGAGCTCACCGACGGCTCCACCATCACGATGGGACGGACCAAGATCATCTACCGCCTTTTGCCCGCCGGCCCAGGCGGCCGCCAGTGAGCGAACTGACCATCACCGCCTTGCGCTTCGGTTTCCTCCTGCTCCTGTGGGTACTGATCTTCAGCATCGTCGCGGCCATGCGCCGCGACCTCATGATCGGCCGCAAGGCAGCAGCAGGCGCCCCGACGGCGCGGCAGGTACGCAAGAACCCGGCCCTGGCCGAGCCCGCCGCCCCCGTCCGGCAGCAGCCCCGGCAACTGGTGGTGACCGAGGGGCCGCTCAAGGGCACCACCATCCCGCTGGCGGCCAGCCCCATCCTTCTCGGCCGCGCCCAGGAGGCGACCCTCGTCCTGGAGGATGACTATGCCTCCGGGCGCCACGCCAGGCTGTTTCCACAAGGCAGCCGCTGGTTCATCGAGGATCTTGGCTCGACCAACGGCACCTATCTGGCCGATCAGCAGCTCACCAGGGCACTGCCCGTGGAGCTCGGTGTCCCCGTGAGAATCGGCAAGACGGTCATCGAATTGAGGCCGTAGCCGTGGCTGCCCCGGATTTGCCCGCAGACAGGGCTGAAGGCAACACTCCTGCCCCGACGCGGCCGCTCATCATGCGCTACGCCGCGCGCTCCGACGTCGGACGTGTCCGCGCGAAGAACGACGACTCCGCGTATGTGGGCCGCCATCTCGCCGTCGTCGCCGACGGCATGGGCGGACATGCCGGCGGCGACGTGGCTTCAGCCGCCACGGTGCTGGACATGATCCATCTCGACACGGATGACTACGACGGCGACGCCGGAACCGTCCTGGCCGATGAGATCCAGACCGCCAATTCACTGCTCTCCGAACTCGTCCACATCAATCCCAAGCTGGCCGGCATGGGAACCACCGTCACGGCGCTCCTGCTGGCCGAGGGCAAACTGCACTTCGCCCACATTGGCGATTCCCGGGCCTACCGGCTGCGCAACGGCGAATTCGAACAGGTCAGCGTGGACCACACCTTCGTGCAGCGCCTCATCGACGAAGGCCGGCTCCGGCCCGAGGAGGCGGAAACACATCCGCACAAGAACGTCCTGATGCGCGTGCTCGGCGACGTCGACGCCAGCCCGGAACTGGACTTGGACACTCTTGACGTCGAACCGGGTGAGCGCTGGCTGCTTTGTTCCGACGGATTGAATTACGTGGCGGGCCACGTCGTGGAGCGCACCGTCCGCGAGACCAGGAACCTGCGCGAATGCGTCGAGCTGCTGGTCGATCTCACCCTTGAGGCCGGCGCTCCGGACAACGTCACGGTCGTGATGCTGGAAATCGCCGAACAGACCACCGATGACGTCCGCACCGCAGCGGTCGAGGTTGTCCCGGCCCCCTCGTCCTCCACCGTGACCGCGACCGTGTCCGAGAACACCCCGCGGCGATCCGGGAGCACCTTTGGGGCAGCGAAGACTATCGAAGCGCCCCGGAACACCGGCGACACCACAGTTGCCGCGGGCACCGGCGAGGCAGCAGCCCCGGAACCGTCCAAGGCCGCGGAACCGACGGCAGATGCCGGCTCCGGGGATGACAAACCGGCCGGCAGCGACTCCGATCAGGCAGAACCCGCAACTTCCACGGATCCGCACCTGGGTGAGCATCTTTCTGCCGAGGTGCTCCGCGAGGAACTTGCCGGCCGCCCGCACGAACTCGTAGGCGCTGCGGCCGCTGCCGCGGAATCCGGTTCCATCCCCACCATCGCGGGGCGCACCATGGCCCGGCGGGCAGCCACCGTGCTGACCCACAAGTCGGAGCAAGCGCGGGAAGAGGCCGAGGAGTACAAGCCGGCCGGCCGGCCCCACCGCTGGGTGACAGTCGCCATCGCCGCGTCCATCGCGACACTGATCACGGTGGGTCTCTGGCTCGGCTATGCCTGGACCCAGACGCGTTACTACATCGGGGAGCACAACCAGCACGTGGCCATCTTCAACGGGGTCTCCCAGCGCCTGGGGCCCATCCAGCTTTCCACCCTCGAAGCGGAGACAGATATCCGGATGTCAGATCTCCCCGAATTCTCCCAGCAGCGGGTGCGCCAGACCGTGCCGGCCCGGGATCTCTATGACGCCCAGCGCATCGTGAAGAACCTGGAACGCACCGGCACCACCGCTCCCGCGGACGAGTGCATCACCCCGTCGCCGTCCCCGTCCGCTGCCACGCCGACAGGGACAGCGAGCCCCAAAGCCACGGCCAGTCCCAAAGCTACGGCGAGCCCGAAAGCCACGGCGAGCCCTGGCGCAGCCGGTTCACCCTCACCCTCACCCTCGCCCACCGCGCCGATCTGCGAGGCGGGCCAATGACACCTATCGATCCAACCCCCAAGCCGCGCCGGAACATCGAACTGGTCCTCCTGGCGCTGGCCCTCGCCGTCGGCATCGGCGCGAATGCCCTGGTAGGCGTGGACAAACAGAAGGCGTTCGACGCTGATTTCTGGTTCCAATCGAGCCTGCTGGCCGCAGCGGCCCTCGCCTTCCACGTCGTGCTGCGCTTCCGGGCCAAATATGCCGACCCAGTAATACTTCCGCTGGTGGTGGCCCTCAATGGGCTTGGCCTGGCCATGATCCACCGGCTGGACCGTGTCGGGGAAGACACGGGCAACAACCAGCTGCGGTGGACCTTGGTCGCGATGGCTGTCTCGATCGCCGTTATCTGGTTCCTCAAGGACCACCGGATCCTCCGCCGTTTCACCTACATCTCCCTGGCAGTCAGCGCAGTTCTCCTGATTCTTCCGCTGGTTCCCGGCATATCGGCCGGTGAGATCCTCGGTGCGCGGGTGTGGATCAAGTTCGGCTCCATGACTTTCCAGCCCGGTGAGATCGCCAAGATCACCCTCGCCATATTCTTCGCCGGGTATCTTTCCTCCAACCGGGACCTCATCCTGCTGGCCGGGCGGAAAGTCGGCCCCATCCAGTTCCCCCGGTTCAAGGACATGGGTCCCATGATCGCCGCCTGGCTGGTGAGCATCGGCGTCCTGATCTTCCAGCGGGACCTGGGCTCCTCGATCCTGTTCTTCGGTCTCTTCCTCGTCATGATCTACGTGGCCACAAGCCGGATCAGCTGGGTGATTATCGGCGTCGGGCTCATTGCGGCCGGCGGATTCGTCGCCTCCCGCGTCTTCTCCCACGTCGCGCTTCGGATTGATGGCTGGCTCAACGCCTTCACCGACGAGGTTTACGGACGGGAGTTCGGCGGCAGCCTGCAGATCGTGGAAGGCCTCTTCGGCATGGCCAACGGTGGGCTGGTAGGCACCGGCCTCGGTCAGGGACGACCCAACCTCGTTCCGTTCGCCAACAGCGACATGATCATTGCCTCCTTCGGTGAGGAACTGGGCCTGATTGGGCTGTTCGCGATCGTCCTGATGTACCTGCTGCTCTTCACCCGGGGCTTCCGCGCAGCGCTCGGCACCCGGGACGCCTTCGGGAAGCTGCTGGCCACCGGGCTCTCGTTCGCCATCGCGCTGCAGTGCTTCGTGGTGATCGGCGGCGTCACGCGGCTCATTCCGCTCACGGGCCTCACCACCCCGTTCCTCGCCGCTGGCGGCTCCTCGCTGCTGGCAAACTGGATCATCGTCGGACTGCTGCTGCTGATTTCGCATTCGGCCCGCGGCCCGGTGGACACCACCCCGCTGGCTCCAGGCGAGGAACCCGACGGACAGAAAGTAACCCCTGCAATGCCTTCGAAGCCGGCCGCCCTTCCCGGAAGTGGACGGACGAATCCGGACGCTCCCACCGAGGCGGTGAAACTGTGAATCAAGCCATTCGCAACTCGTGGATCGCCGCGATCGCCATGTTCGTGCTGATCTTCGGCGCCCTGAGCTACGTGCAGGTAATCGGTGCGGACGATCTTGAGGCCAATGCCTGGAACAAGCGCACCCTCCTGCAGAACTATTGCAACGACCGCGGAGCGATTATCGTCGGCGGCAAACCGGTGGCGGAGTCCGTGCCTGCCGCGGAAACCTGCATGTTCCAGCGCACCTACACGCAGCCGGAGCCGTATGCCGGGATCACCGGCTACTTCTCCCGGAGCTTCGGCGTCACCGGGCTGGAAAAGACGATGAACCAGGAGCTTGCAGGCAGCTCCGACCAGCAGTTCCTGGACCGGATCGGCCAGCTCTTCCTGGGTAACCAGCCCAAGGGAGCCTCCGTCGAACTCACGCTCGATCCAGAGATCCAGAAGCTCGCATTCGACCTCATACCGGACGGCCAGCGCGGATCGATCGTGGTGACCAACCCGAAGACCGGCGAGATCATCGCCATGGTGTCCAAGCCCTCCTATGACCCCAACCTGATCGCCACCCAAGACCCGGTGGCCGAGGCCGCCAACTTCGCCGAGCTGAACAAGGTGCCCGGGATCAACCTGAACCAGAACGTCAGCGGACCCACCGGGGAACTGCTGGCCCCGGGATCCGTCTTCAAGATCATCGACACGTCCGCGGCGCTGAAATCGGGAAAGTACAACAAGGACAGCATTCTGCCCAACCCGGCCGAAATGTCGTTCCCGGGGATCGACTACACGCTGCCCAACTACGCCGGCGGCAACTGCTACACCCGCGATACCGCGACTTTTGCCTTCGCCCTGCAGCAGTCTTGCAACACGCCGTTCGCCAGCATCGCCCTGGATCTGAACCAGAAGGCTATTGCGGATGAGGCGTCTAAGTTCGGCTTCGGGCAGGACTTTGGCGACCAGCTGAAGCTGGACTCCGCCCCGAGTTTCTTCCCCGAGGAAGAGCTGGATGACGCCAGCCTGGCGCAGTCCTCGATCGGCCAGCGGGACGTCCGCGCCACGCCGCTCCAGATCAACCAGATGACCGCCGCGATCGCCAATGACGGGGTGCAGATGAAGCCGAGCCTGATCAAGGCCGTACGCTCCCCGGACTTGCGGCCGATCAGCGAGCCGGAACCCCAGGTCCTGCGCACCTCCACCACGCCGGAGATTGCCCGGCAGATCAACGAGTGGATGGTCAGCGTCGTCAGTGAAGGCATCGGCCGCGGCGCGGCCGTGCCGGGCGTCCCGGTGGCCGGCAAGACCGGCACCGCAGAGCTCGGCAACGGCCTGAACAACTCATGGTTTACCGGGTTCGCCCCGGCGAATGACCCGCAGGTGGCTGTGACTATCGTCATGGAGGGCGTAGACATCACCACCGGCGCACAGCTAACCAGTCCGAATGCGAAGAAGATTTTTGAGGCGGTGTTGAATAAGTGAGGCCTTCATCAGGAATCACCCTCGGCGGCAGATTCCAGCTGACCACGCGCATTGCGATCGGCGGCATGGGAGAAGTCTGGAAAGCCAAAGACCTGATCCTTGGCCGCATCGTCGCCATTAAGGTGCTCAAGGAGGAGTACACGGGCGACCCCGGCTTCCTCCAGCGGTTCCGCGCCGAGGCCCGCCACACCGCGCTCCTCAACCATGTGGGCATCGCCAACGTCTTCGACTACGGCGAGGAAGAGGGTTCCGCCTACCTGGTCATGGAGCTTGTCCCGGGCCAGCCGCTGAGCAGCATCATCGAACACGAACAGGTGCTGTCCCCGGACCGCACCCTGTCCATGATCGCCCAGACGGCGCGCGCCCTCTCGGTCGCCCATGCGCAGGGCCTCGTCCACCGCGACATCAAGCCCGGCAACCTCCTGATCACCCCGGACGGCCGCGTCAAGGTCACGGACTTCGGCATCGCCCGCCTGGCGGACCAGGTCCCGCTCACGCAGACCGGCCAGGTGATGGGCACTGCCCAGTATCTGGCCCCGGAACAGGCCACCGGCCAGTTGGCCACCGGCGCCTCGGACATTTACGCCCTCGGCGTGATCGGCTATGAGTGCCTCACCGGGCACCGTCCATTCTCCGGCGAATCCCAGATCGCCATCGCGCTGGCTCAGGTCAACGATGCTCCGCCGCCGCTGCCGGAAACCCTGCCGAAGCCGGTCCGCGCCCTGCTGATGTCCATGCTGGCGAAGGATCCCAAGAACCGCCCGGCCGACGCCCTCAAACTGTCCGAGGCCGCCGAGGCCATCCGCAACGGTGACATCGCCGCAGCGCACGCCGCCGTTCCGGGCATGCTGCTCTTTGAGCAGGCGACCGGCCCCATCACGGCGCCGGTGGACGTCCCAACGGCAGCGACCGGTGTGATTAGCGGCGCGGACCGGACGACGTCAGCGACGTCGGCTTTGCCTGTGGTGGGCGCTGCCGGCGCCGGCGCCGGCGCCGCGGCGGGGCTGGCTGCCGGAGCAGCCGCCGCCAGCGCGTACGGAGCCCGCAACACGCTGTCGCGGGCCGATGCCCTCGCCGCGGAACGCGATTGGGAGCAGGAGGACGACGGCGACTACGACGAGCCGGCCGAAGAGCCCGAAAAACGCGGCCGCAGCCCCTGGACGTGGCCTCTGATCGCACTGATACTGCTGGTGCTGTTCTCGCTGGTGGGTATTGTGCTGACCCAGGCCGGAATCCTGTTCCCGGAGACGCCTGCGAGCAGCAGCGCGGCCACCACCACCAGCGCGAAGCCGACCACCACCAAAGCCTCGCCCACCTCCAGCAGCCCAAGCCCCACCAGCAGCTCCGCGACGCCGACCCAGTCCACGCCTGCCGCGATCAACCTGATTCCGGAAGAGTACTTGGGCAAGCAATACAACGACGTCCGCAGCGCGCTGATCGGCCTGGGGCTGACTGTCGACGGCGCCGAGGTCTTCAACGACGCCGCTCCCGGGACCGTCGTCGACATCAACCCGTCCGGGCCTGTCCAGCCGGGTGACACCATCACCGTGAGCTACTCCAAGGGCCCGGAAACCAAGGCCCCGGAGACGGTACCGGTACCGACGTTGCAGTCCGGAGCCAGCGAAAAAGCGGTCCAGAAGGCCATTGAGGATGCGGGACTGCGCTGGTCCAAGGGGGCCGACGTCGATCCGGCGAATGGCGAGGAAGCCGGCACGTTCGTCAGCTCCGAGCCCGCTTCGGGTAGCGATGTGCCTGCCGGCTCCGTCGTCACGTACCACCTGGCCAAGGCCCCCGCCGCGGAGCCCAGCCCGAGTCCAACGGGAACGTAGCCACCGTGCCCAATTCACCCCGCACCCCATCGCACCGGGAGGACCGCGGCCCCGTGAACACCCAGCGCGTCCTCAGCGGGCGCTATGAGCTGGGTGAGCTGATCGGACGCGGCGGCATGGCCGACGTCTTCCGCGGCCTGGACACGCGTCTAGGACGCACTGTGGCGGTCAAACTGCTGCGTCCGGACCTGGCCAGGGACCCCCAGTTCCAGGCCAGGTTTAAACGCGAGGCGCAGGCAGTGGCCGCGCTGAACCATCCCTCGATCGTTGCCATCTACGACACCGGGGACCACGCCGTCCCTGGGGACCACGAAGACACCGTCCGGGTGCCGTACATCGTGATGGAATTCGTCTCCGGGAAGACAATCCGGGACATGATCAGGGCCAAAGACGTCAGCATCGACCAGGCGATCGACTTCACGCTGGGCGTGCTCGCCGCCTTGGACTACAGCCACAAAGCCGGCATTGTCCACCGCGACATCAAACCGGCCAACGTGATGTTCTGCCCGGAATCCAACAGCGTGAAGGTCATGGACTTCGGGATTGCCCGAGCCATGGCGGACTCCGCCGCCACCATGACCCAGACACAGGCCGTGGTGGGGACCGCCCAATACCTCTCCCCGGAACAGGCCCGCGGCGAGACTGTTGACGCCCGGAGCGATCTCTATTCGGCAGGCTGCCTTCTCTACGAGATGCTGGCCGGCAGACCGCCCTTCATCGGCGACAGCCCGGTTTCCGTGGCCTACCAGCACGTGCGCGAGATCCCGGAACTGGTGAGCAGCCTGAACCCGGATGTCTCCGAGGCGCTGGACAGCGTGCTGATGAAGGCGCTGCAGAAGAACCGCGCGGACCGCTTCCAGGACGCCGCAGCATTCCGCCGTGCCCTCCGGGCCGCGCGGAGCGGCGTCGGAGTGGTCCCCCCGGCGGCCAGCGAAGCGGCGACCGATCCCCAGGACACGGTTCCGACGCCGGATACCGCCCCGACGGCGGCTTTCTCGGTTACCGGCGCCAAGTTCCTCGACGAAAATCCGACCGGCCGGCTACGTCCCGCGCTGGAGGACCCGGCCGATGATGACAACGCGCTGACGGCGCAGGGCGACGTCTACGGTGCCGAGGATACCGGCAGCCTTCCGCTGGTCCTGCCTCCCGAACGCGAGGACACCCCGCGTCAGAAGTCCCGCCGTCGGACGTGGATTGCCACCTTGGTGATCCTCACCGTCCTGGTGTTGGCAGGAGGCGGCCTGTGGCTTTACAACATGATGAACCAGGCGCCGCCGCCCGTGGCCAAGGTGCTGGTGCCGTCGGTGACGTCGCTGACCGAGACTGAAGCGCTCCAGAGGCTCTACAATGCGGGGCTGAAACCGCAGCTCAGCCGGCTGCAGCACGAGACCATCGCCAAGGGCGTGGCCGTGGGCACTGTCCCGGCCGAGGGGAGCTCACTGGATCCGAACTCGGATATCACCCTCAATATCTCCGAAGGCCCCAGTGTCATCGCCATCCCCGCGGACCTGCCCGGGCGCACCGAGGCGGCCGCCCGTGATGTGTTGCGCCAGAAAGGACTCGCCGGAGCACCGGGGACCACCATGGCCAACAGCCCCACGGTCCCGGCCGGGATCGTGATCACGACCAAACCGGCACCGGGTCAGAACGTGGCACCGGGCAGCACGGTGGAAATTATCGTGTCCACCGGCAAGGTGGCCGTTCCGCAGCTGGTTGGCCTCCCGCGCGCGGACGCTGAGGCCGCGCTGAAGGCTCTGGGCCTTGGCATGAACGCCACGGACGTCGAGAACTCCCAGGTGGAACCGGGAAAGGTCACTGGACAGGCCGACGCTGCGGAGTCGCTGGTGGAACAAGGCAAAACCGTCGCCGTGACAGTTGCCAAGGCTCCCGCGCCTCCGCCGTCCCCAAGCCCCACCCCCACGCCGACCCCGACGTCCACCAGGGGCGACAACGACCGGGACCGCAACAACTAAGTCTCCCTTGGCGGGCGTCCCCGCTAGTGCTTGATGAGCGGGCTCAGCGCCGAGGCGCGCTGCGCCGCGCCGGCCATGCCCAGGGACTCGAGCCAGTTGCCGAGCATTTGGTAGCCGCCTTCCGTGAGCACCGACTCCGGGTGGAACTGCACCCCGCAGAGGGGCGCGGTGCGGTGTTGGAGGCCCATAACAACGCCGCTCGCCGTCTCGGCGGTGATCTCCAGGACCTCCGGGATGCTCTCCCGGACGGCAGCGAGGGAGTGGTAGCGGGTCGCCGTGAAGGGCGACGGCAGCCCGGCAAAGACACTGCCGCCGCGGTGCTCCACGAGGGACGTTTTACCGTGCATTAGCTCGGGCGCGTGCGTGACTGTTCCGCCGTAGGCCTCGGCCAGCGCCTGGTGGCCCAGGCAGACACCCAACATCGGTTTGTTGTGGCGGCCGCACCACTTGATCAGCTCGATGCAGACCCCCGCCCCGGCGGGGTTTCCGGGACCCGGGGAGATGAGGACGCCGTCGCGCACTTCTGCGAGCTCGATCGCCTCGGCCAGGGTGACGTCGTCGTTGCGGACCACCGTGGTCTCCGCACCGAGTTCCTGGAGATATCCCACCAGGGTGTACACAAAGCTGTCGTAGTTGTCGACGACGAGGATTTTGGTTGTGCTCATGGCCTTGCTGAACCAATCGTTGAATCAGTGAACTGGGTGAATTGTGCCATCCAGGGAAAAAGGAACTGAACCATCAATACCAGCACGCCTGCGGCCAACACCAGCGCGGTGGCAATGCGAAGCCACAGGGGACCGGGCAAATGCCGGAAGATCCAGGCGTACACGGCTTAGCCCTCCCCGGAGGCGCGTTGGACCTGGCCGGCGATCTCCGGCGGGGGACCCGCCGACGTCGGTTGCCAGTGTTCCAGCAGCGAGTAGGCGACGATCCGTTCCTGGGAGCCGAACCGCGGATTGCAGCTGGTCATCGTGAAGTAGCGCTCCGTGGGGGTGGCCACCGGCTGCGTCGGCACCGGGAGCAGGACGTCCGTCCTGGCCGGAAGGACAACTTCGCTGTTCCGGAAGCTGTACACGTAGTAGCCGTCACGGGTCTGGATGTAGATCCGGTCCCCGGGAACCAGGGCGTCGATGTTGTCCAGGACCGCTCCATGGGTCTGCCGGTGGCCCGCCACCGCCACGTTGCCCACGGCGCCCGGCATGGCGGTTCCCTCATAATGCCCCAGACCGAGTGAGTCCAGCACGGCCGGGGTGGTTCCCTGGATCAGGGGCCGGGTGTAATCCGCACCGAACCTCGGAACATAGACAATGCCGATCGTCGAGCCCGCACCGGGTTCCGCGGCGACCTTCGGCAAACCGTGGTCGGTATCGGATGAGCCGGCGGGCGCAGCCGGGAGGTCACGGGCGAATTCGCTGATGACGGCACGCTGCCGGACATCCGCTGCCAGGTTGGTCCACCACAGCTGCCAGGCGATAAAGAGGAACACGACTACGCCGGCGGTGATGAGCAGCTCACCCAGTACCTGGACGATGCGGAAGGAAATTCCGGCGCGGCGGGTCGACCCGGCAGCGGAATTCTCCTGCAGCTGCAGCACGTGGCCTCTCCTCCCGGACGTTCGCGGCGGACACCACTGTGGCCTGAACTACAGCTAGAATTGGCTCCGAATAAGAACTCAACCATGACCAAGAGCGCGCTGACCGCCGGTGGATTCCTCTTGCAGGATATCAAGCCAGGGTCCCGCTCCTGTTCCAGCCGTCTAGGAGGACCCGTGCCCGAGTCAAAGCGCCGCAAAAAGGCGAACCACGCAACGCCGCAGACTTCCGCCGCGCAGGCCTACAAACCCAACCCGGTCTGGTTCAAACCGGTGATGTTCGGTCTGATGATCATCGGCCTCCTGTGGATCATCACGTTCTACATCAGCGAAGGCACCCTTCCTGTCGCCGCCTGGGGATCCGCGAACATCATTGCCGGCTTTGGGATCGCCATCATCGGCTTCCTGATGACCACCCGCTGGCGCTCCTGACACCAGCAGCAACAGATGAAAGGCCGGTACACCGCGGGTGCCGGCCTTTTGCGTTAACTCGAGGCCCTGACGGGCCGATAATGCAGGGACATACGAGCGAAGGAACCTCAATGGATGCGGCAGTAACCGGTGCGGTAATCGGCGACGACGGCCTGGCACGGCCCCCGTGGGCGGCGGTTGATCCGAGGCTGCGCGAGTACTACGACACCGAGTGGGGGTTGCCGGTCCGCGATGAACAGGGACTGTACGAGCGCATCAGCCTCGAGGCGTTCCAGGCCGGCCTGTCCTGGGCCACGATCTTGCGGAAACGGCCGGCGTTCCGCGCCGCCTTCCACGATTTCCATCCCGACACTGTCGCCGCTTACACGGACGCGGATGTTGACCGTCTCCTCCTCGACGCCGGCATCGTTCGCAACCGACTGAAGATCCGGGCCGCCATCACCAACGCCCAGGCCACCATTGCGCTGAGGGACGACGGCGGACTGGTTGACTTCGTCTGGGCCTTCCAACCGGAGTCCACGCCCAGCCCAACCTCGCACGAAGAAATTCCCACCAGCTCCGCGGAGTCCATTGCCCTGTCCAAAGCCCTGCGGAAAAGGGGTTTCGCGTTCGTCGGGCCCACCACGATGTTTGCCCTGATGGAAGCGATCGGCATGATCGACACGCACCTGCTCGACAGCCACCGGCGGGGCACCTCAGGCATCTGGCCCCGCTGACGCCGCACTCCTGGGCACACGTGTGCACAACTACGCCCAGAGTTATCCACAGTGTGGATAACTCCAGGAGCCTTTACCCCCGCGGGTCCAGCGTTCCCGCGCGTGGTGGCCCCCGTCAACGGATCCGCCGCAAGTTCTTCCGTGGACTTTCACGGGCGTGAGTTATTAACAGTGTGGATTCCCTGTGGATAAGTTCAGTGGCGGAACGCCGGCACCGGATTCGTCATCCGCAGCGCGCGATTTCCGGGTGGGTTCGCTCCACTTGTGCTCCGTGGCCGGGTTATCCACTTAACAACACTCCGGTACCCACAACTTATCCACAGGTGGGGATAACCGTCCGATGCGAATGCTCCGGACACACTACTCAGGCCTTCTGGCGGCAATTTTGCCGGAAAAACTTGGAGCAACAAGTTATTAACACTGTGAACAACCCTGTTGAAATCAGATTTGAGCCCTGCGCCAGGATCGTCGCGGAGCGAGCGGCCCCGCCGCTTTCCCCACAGTCCGCCGCGCGGTCGCTGGCTGGCTGCGTTCTCCGACCGGGGTTGTCCACTTAACCACAGGGTCGCCCACAGGACTTTTCCACAATTGTGGAGATCCTGGAGGGCGCCAGCCGGAAATCGCCAGTTGTGGCCCTCAGATCAGGGACGATGGCATGAACTACAGGCATGTAAGTTACCAACAGTGTGGATAACACCTGTGGACAACTTTCTGCGCGTCCGCACGCAGTGCCTCTTTTGGGCCGCGAAGGAGCTTGGTGGCCGCCACGCGGAAGGATGCGCAGGGCACGATGTGCTGTGGATAACAGGCAATGGCTGTGGGTAACGGTTTCACCCGCGGCGCGCCCGGGCCTTTAGGCGTCTGGAGGAGGCCCCGCGAGTCTGCCCCGGCCCGACGCTCCAGCCCAGTTGCTTCCACCCTCACGCCGGGGTATCTGCGGCATTCCGGGGTTCTCACAAGCTGCCGCGTCTTCAAACAGCGAGCAACTGGGCAGGAACGTCGTAACGGGGGCGGGGAACGGATGGGGAAGTGCCCACGAGGGCCTGGTGGCCGCACGGAAGGGTCCCGTGGTCAGCGGCGCCAGCGAAGGACCTTAAAGTGCCACGAGCGGCGGGGCGCCGGTAGGGAAGGTCGCAGGGTCAGGTGCTGGCGACGCGGAGGGCCGAGACTGCGATCAGCAGGACCAAAACCAGCACCAGGCCGCCGGCCTGCAGCAGGCCCTGACGCGGTCCGCGGGGCGTGTAGGCCAGGACGGCCGCACACAGTGCACCTGTGACCGCACCACCAAGGTGGGCCTGCCAGGCGATCGATGGCACCACGAAGCCGATGACGCCATTAATAATGATCAGCACCCAGAGCTGCCGGGTATCGCCGCCGCGGCGCCGCTGGACCACCAGCATGGCACCGAAAAGCCCGAAGATAGCGCCCGAAGCTCCTACAACACCGCTCAGCGGCTGGCCCGGGACGTACGCAGGCGTCAACAGGAGGTAGCCGACTGATCCGCCGAGGGCCGACAGCAAATACACCGCGAGGAAACGGATTCGTCCCAGGAGCGGCTCAAGCGCCTGGCCAAACATCCACAGCATGTACATGTTGAGCACGATGTGGAGGATGAAACCCTGGGAATGCAGGAAAGCCGACGTCACCATCCGCCAGGGTTCGAAGACCCCGTACTCCGGGGAGGCATAGACCGTGGCAAAGGCCAGGTTTTGGTAGATCCCGTCGTTGGGAATCAGCCACTGGAAAACAAAGACCAGGGCACAGAGGGCGATGAGGGTATAGGTGACCACGGGCTTGCCGGTGGTCACGGTGCCGCCGTAGACGGTCTTGACGTCCGGCGTCGTACGTTTTGTTTCGTTGACACAGTCAACGCACTGGAATCCGACGGCGGCCGCCCGCTGGCAGTCGGGGCACGCAGGGCGCCCGCACCGCTGGCAACGCACATAGGCGGGCCGGTCCGGGTGCCGGGGGCACACCGGGATCTGCGCGGACGGCTCTGCCGCCGGAATTCCGTAGCTCATGCGCTGGGGTTAGAGCTTTTCTACGCTGATGCTCTTGATGGTGACGTCCTCGACCGGGCGGTCGCCCATTCCGGTGCGGACACCTTCAATGGCGTCAACGACCTTCTTGGAGTCATCGTCCGCCACTTCGCCGAAGATGCTGTGCTTGCCCTGCAGCCAGCCGGTGGGAATGGTGGTGATGAAGAACTGCGAGCCGTTGGTGCCGCGGCCCATCTGGATGCCGGCGTTCGCCATGGCCAGTTTGTACGGTTCGTTGAAGGTCAGTTCCGGGTGGATCTCATCGTCGAACTTGTAGCCCGGTCCGCCCACGCCACGGCCCAGGGGATCGCCCGCCTGGATCATGAAGTCCTTGATGATGCGGTGGAAGATGGTGCCGTCATACAGCGGCGTCCCGGTCTTGTCCTCGCCGGACTCCGGGTGGGTCCAGGCCTTCTCGCCCGTGGCCAGGCCGACGAAGTTGTCGACGGTCTTGGGGGCGTGGTTGCCGAAGAGGTTGACGACAATGTCGCCCATGCTCGTGTGGATGGTTGCTTTTGCGGTTGCGATGGCAGTCATAGGCCTATTCTTCCATGGCAGGCCAGTGCGCACAGGGCCCGCCCGCCAGTTCCGCGCTGGGTGAAATCCGCCCAAAATCGGCCTGAAGAATAGCCGGTGGGGTCCCGGACACGTAGGCTAACAGCAGAACCGTCACATTAATCGGGAGGTAGTTGTGAAGAAAACGGATCGTATTGCCCGTGAGCTGGAGTACTCGGTCAGCACAGGGGTAGAGAACGCCAAGGACTGGGCAAGCCCGCGGGTTGAGGCAGCAGTCAACTGGGCCGTTCCGCGTCTGCAGCAGGGCCTGGATACCGCTTCTCCCAAGATCCAGGAGGGGCTCAAGTCGGCGGCCTACAACCTCGCCGACAGCGTCGCGACGGTAACCCCGCGCCTCCAGGACGGGCTCGCCCACCTCGCACCAAAAATCAACGACGCCGTCGAGGGCGCCACCCCGCGCCTGCACGAAGCGCTGGACAAGGCAACCCCGGTGATCGCCAACGCCCGTGACCGGGTGGTCGTTGAATACCTGCCAAAGCTCTCGACCCAGATCGGCCAGGCGTCCGACGCCGTGCACCGCACGCTTGAGGGCGCTCCGGCCCACGTCGACGCCGTTGCGCAGAAGCTCAGTGACGCAGGGATCATCCACGCCGTCCAGGAGCAGGCGAAGACCGCTGGCAGCCACGTCAAAGTTGCTGCGAAAAAGGCTGGCAAGGCCGTCAACATCGAGGCAGCAAAGCCGCAGAAGTCCAAGCACCGCGGGTGGCTGATCTTCGGCATCATCGCCGCGGCTGCTGCCGCCGCGGCTGCCGCATGGAAGGCTTCCAAGCCGGTCGAGGATCCCTGGAAGACCCCGGCTCCCGTGACGCCCGCCCCCGTTCCGGCCACCACCGTCAACGAGGTCAAGGATTCCGTTAAGGAAGCTGCCGGCAAGGCCGGCGCGGCAACGGTCGCCGCAGCGGACGCCGTCGCGGATGTTTCGGGTGATCTCGCCAAGTCCACCGATGAGGCAGCTGACACGGCTAAGCATGCGGCGGAGGACGCCGTCGAGGACATCAAGGACGCCTCCGCCAAGGTTGCCACCGATGCGAAGACCGCGGTCCGGAACATCGCCGCCAGCCGGAACAACGGTTCGGACAAGAACACCGGCGCCTAGAGAGCGTCCAGGTTTCCTTCGGGAAGCCGTCGAGGGAGGGATTCCGCCGGGGGCGGGATTCCTCCCTTCTTGTGCCCCGAAATTTACCAGTTCGTAGCCTGACCCTGCCCGGCGCCCGGCGGGAAAATTTCCGTTGGTGCTAAATTTGTGGGGATGTCACCCGAAAAATCCTCTGAGGATGCCTTACACGATGCTGTGCAGACACCAGCTGTCTCTATCGTCATCCCGGCGTACAACGAGGAAAGTGTTATCCGGCAGTGTCTCATTGCCGCCGTGTACCAGTCTGTCCCGGCACACGAGATCATCGTCGTCGACAACATGTCGAAGGACCGCACCGCCGATATCGTCCGGCAAATGCAGCTGGAGTATCCGGAGAGCGCCATCATCCTGCTCAGCCAGGACCTGGTCCAGGGCTTGATCCCCACCCGCAACTTCGGCTTGGACCACGCCACGGGGGACATCCTGGGCCGGATCGACGCTGATTCGGTGCTGGAACCGGACTGGGTGGAACAGGTGCAGAAAGCTTTCCGGGACGAGGCAGTCCACGCCGCGACCGGGCCGGTTGTCTACTACGATATGCCGATGCGGCGCTTCGGCCTGAAGGCCGACGACAAAATGCGCCAACTGATGCTCCGGCTGGCTAAACACCAGTACCACTTCCTTTTTGGGTCCAACATGGCCCTCCGCCGGTCCGCGTGGGAGGTCATCCGGGCCGAAGTGTGCCGGGACGAAAAGGACGAAATGCACGAGGACATCGATTTGTCCCTGCACCTGGCCGACCATGACCTCCGGATCCAGTACTGGCCGCAAATGGTCTCCGGAATGTCCGCACGCCGGCTCGAAGACTCACCCCGCGACTACCGCTATTACGTGACACGCTTCGACCGCACGTACAAGGCCCACAACGTTAAGAAAATGGCGCTCAAGGCTCCTATGGTGGTCTTCTTCTCGGTGTACTTCCCGGCGAAGCTGCTGCGCGCGATCCACACGGTGAACACGGCCCAGACTGCCCGCCGCGGCGGCCAGTAGCGCCTAGCGCCGCAGGCCTTCGTCGTCAGTCCGTCCCAAGCTCCGCCAGCGGCGCTGCAGTCCGACGGGCCGAGCGGGAACCCCGCTGACCCACCACGACGACGGCGAGCCCCACCAGGATCATCGCCAGCCCGGCATAGGTGCCGGCCGGCAGGGTTTCGGACAGGAACGCAGCCGCGAGCAGCGCGGCACCGGGAATCTCCAGCAGGATGATCATCGATACCAGCAGCGGGCTCATCGTGGCGAGCAGGTGGTTGAAGGCCGTATGCCCAATCAGCTGCGCGCACACCGTGATTGCCAGGATGCCGAACCAGCCGGCGGCTTCGAACCCGCCAAGGGGCTGCTGTGAAAGCAGTGCCAGCACGGCGACGACGGCCGCACACATTCCGTAGCAGAGCGTCGTGTAGACGCCCGTGCTCATGGTCTGGCGTGCCTGGCCGCCGGCCAGGGTGTAGATGCCCGCCAGGGCCCCTCCTGCCACCGCCAGGAGGTCACCCAGCAGCGCTTCCGGTGAGGTACCCATGTCGAACCCCGTAATCGCAATGACGCCGCCGAAGGCAATGCCCAGCCCCACCAGCACCGGCCAGCGGTGTTTGACGCCCCGGAACATCTGGAAGATGGCGATCCAGCCGGACTGCAGACAGACCAGCGCGGTAGCTGCCGCGACAGAGGTCAACTGCAGCGAGGTGATAAAGCAGGCAAAGTGCAGCGCCAAGGCGACCGCGGCCGCCAGTGACCAGCGGAATTCCCGGCCGGTGACCCGCCGGAGCTGCCGGGGATCCCGGACCAACACGGGACCGGCCATGACCACGGACCCGATCGCGTTGCGCCAAAAGGCGATTGCCAGGGCACTGACCGACGTTGCCCCGAGGGTCGCGGCAATGAGCGGCCCGGATGAGGCCACACCGAGGACGCCCAGGGCCGCAAGGAAGAAGTTCACGGTCCAACAGTAGTGGGGACCAGTGGCCGCTCAACGATCGCATGGGTTCTTGACGGCCAATTACCGCGGTGACAGTCTTAAATCCGGTCTCACCACCATCCACAAAGGAGACCATTATGGCCGCAATGATTCGCAAGAGCCTGGACAGTCCGGAAGAGACACGGCCCGTGAAAGACGGAATGGGCCAGGTGGAGTTGGTCAATCTCGACGCCGGCGCGGTGGGGCGGGCCACCTTCCTGCCCGGCTGGAAATGGTCGCAGCACGTCAAGCCGATCGCGCAAACGGAGAGCTGCCAGTTTGCTCATAAGGGGTACACCGTCTCGGGCCGCCTGAAGGTCGTCATGGATGACGGCGAGGAGAATGAGTTCGGCCCGGGTGACTTCGGTTATATCCCGCCGGGGCACGACGCGTGGGTTGTCGGTGACGAACCATATGTGTTCATTGACTGGCAGGGCATGGACGACTACGCCAAACCCAAGGAGTGAAGCCGGCGGGCAGGTGCCAGGGCAGGTACCGGACCGGATGTTCCCGGGAATGCAAAAGGCCCCGGACCGCGTTTCCGCGATCCGGGGCCTTTCCTATGGTGGAGGCACGGGGACTCGAACCCCGAACCCCCTGCTTGCAAAGCAGGTGCGCTACCAATTGCGCCATGCCCCCATAAGAAGCAACCCGACAATCATACCCTAGTTCGGCGAGCTGTTTTCCAGCTCCCGATCCGGGGAATCCGGGCTAGTCGACCGTATCGGTTGACTCGCTCCAGACCGTTTTCCGGGCTTCGGATTCCTGCACTTTCTTGTAGAGCAGGACACCTGCGATCGTAGCTGCAACAACGAGCAACTTCTTCACATGCACCCCGTTCCGGCTCTTCGATAAATAAATATCAACCGAACCTCCACTTGAATCTGTACAGATTCCGTGGGCGTACCAGGACTTGAACCTGGGACCTCTTCGTTATCAGCGAAGCGCTCTAACCGCCTGAGCTATACGCCCCGATGCCTCATCGGGCCGAGATATGACTTTACAGCACATCCCGGCCCGATCTCAAATCGAGGCATTTCCCCGGGAAAATTCCGGGAAAAACATGGGATTAGTCGTCTGTCAGGGTGACGCCGATGCCGCCCACCAGGGTGGCTGAGATGTTGTACAGCACTGCCGAGAGCATCGACAGGGCCGTCAGCAGGACGACGTTGATGACCGCGATGATGGTGGCGAAGGAGGCCACCTGTCCAAGCGAGGCGACCTTCTTCAATTCGAAGCCACCGCCTTCGGAGCCGGCCAGGGTCCCCAAAAGGCCGTCGACCTGATCGAAGATGCCGGTCAGATCCAGAACCGTCCACAGCACGATCGCGGCCACGACGGTCACGATGCCCAGTGCCACGGACAGCAGGAAGGCCATCTTCAGGACTGACCAGGGATCAACCTTGCTCACCAGCAGGCGGGCGCGGCGGACCTTGGCTTTGGGCGCCGGCTTGATCAGCCCGGACGTGTTCTGTCCCGATGCGGCCGGACGCTGTCCCGGAGCCGCCGGGCGTCCCTGTGCCGGACGCTGCCCTGGCGCCTGTGGCCGCTGGGCCGTGCCGTTGGCCCCGCCGGGACGCTGTTCGGGACGGGACGGGGCGCTCACCCGCGGTGCGGCAGCTGGCTGCCGCACTCCGCCGGGAATGCCGCTGTTCGTCTTGGGATATGAGTCGGAATTACTCACGCGTTACCTCCGGTGTTGTCTTCGTCCAGCTCGGCATTGCCTGATGACTCATCTGACTCCGGGGCCGGTGCTGATTCTTCCGCTGCGGACCCCTCATGTGATCCGGTATCTCCAGCCAACGTTACGTCATCCGGCGCCGATGCCTCACTTTCGGCGCCATCGCTTTCAGCACCGTCGTCGGTCTCGAGGCCGCGTTCGCTGTTCCGGGCCACCGCGATGATGCGGTCGTTCTTGTCCGGCTTGGCAAAAATCACTCCCATGGTGTCGCGGCCCTTGGCGGGGACCCCGGTCACCGAGGAACGCACCACCTTGCCTCCTTCCATCACCACCAGGACTTCGTCTTCCTCGTTGACGATGAGGGCGCCGACGAGATGGCCGCGTTCCTCCTGGTACTTGCCGACCTTGATGCCCAGGCCGCCGCGTCCCTGGAGGCGGTATTCCTCCACCGCGGTCCGCTTGGCGAAGCCGCCCTCGGTGACTATGAAGACAAACGATCCGTCCTGCACGACGTCGGCCGCCAGCAATTCGTCGTCCTCACGGAACTTCATGCCGGTCACGCCCGACGTTGCCCGGCCCATAGGGCGCAGTGCCTCGTCCGTGGCTGTGAAGCGGATCGACTGGCCCTTGCGGGACACCAGCATGAGGTCATCGGTTTCGGACACCAGCTGGGCCGAGACGAGCTCATCGCCGTCGCGCAGGTTGATCGCGATGACGCCCGCGGACCGGTTGGTGTCGTAGTCCTCCAGGCGGGTCTTCTTGACCAGGCCGCGCTTGGTGGCGAGCACCAGGTACGGGGCGTGCTGGTAGTCGCGCAGGTCCAGCACCTGGGCGATGTGTTCGTCCGGCTGGAACGCCATCAGGTTTGCCACGTGCTGGCCCTTGGCGTCGCGGCCGGCTTCCACGAGCTCGTACGCCTTGGCGCGGTAGACCCGGCCCAGGTTGGTGAAGAACAACAGCCAGTGGTGGGTGGTGGTGACGAAGAAGTGTTCCACGACGTCGTCGCCGCGCAGCTGCGCGCCCTTGATACCCTTGCCGCCACGCTGCTGCGAGCGGTAGTTGTCGCTGCGGGTGCGCTTGACGTAACCGCCGCGGGTAATGGTGACGACCATTTCCTCTTCGGGGATCAGATCCTCGATGGACATGTCGCCGTCGTAGCCCAGCAGGACCTTGGTGCGGCGGTCATCGCCGTGCTTGGCGACAATCTCGGCCAGCTCGGTGCTGATGATTTCACGCTGGCGCTCCTCGGAGGCCAGGATCGAGTTGTACTCGGTGATCATGGCCTCGAGTTCGGCATGCTTGTCCTGGATCTTCTGGCGTTCCAGGGCCGCAAGGCGGCGCAGCTGCATGTCCAGGATGGCCCGGGCCTGCACGTCGTCGATGTCCAGAAGCTCCATCAGCCCGTCGCGGGCCGCTTCGGTGGTGTTCGACGCACGGATCAGGGCAATTACCTCATCGAGCGCATCCAGCGCCTTGAGAAGGGCCCGCAGGATGTGCGCTTCCTCCTCCGCCTTCCGCAGCCGGTACCGGGTGCGGCGGGCAATGACGTCCATCTGGTGCGTAACCCAGTGCCGGATAAAGGCATCGAGGCTCAGCGTGCGGGGAACACCGTCAACGATGGCCAGCATGTTGGCGGCGAAGTTGTCCTGCAGCTGGGTGTGCTTGTAGAGGTTGTTCAGCACCACCTTGGCCACGGCGTCGCGCTTGAGCACGATCACCAGCCGCTGGCCGGTGCGTCCCGAGGTTTCGTCGCGCAGGTCGGCGATGCCGGAGATCTTGCCGTCCTTGACCAGTTCGGCAATCTTGATGGCCAGGTTGTCCGGGTTGGCCTGGTAGGGCAGTTCGGTGACCACGAGGCAGGTGCGGCCCTGGAGTTCCTCGACGTTGACCACGGCACGCATGGTGATCGAGCCACGGCCCGTGCGGTAGGCGTCCTCGATGCCCTTGTGGCCCAGGATGGTGGCGCCGGTCGGGAAGTCCGGTCCCTTGATGCGCACGATCAGCTCTTCGAGCAGTTCCTCGCGCGTTGCCGTCGGGTTGGCCAGGTACCACTGGACACCGTCGGCAACCTCGCGGAGGTTGTGCGGCGGAATGTTGGTGGCCATGCCGACGGCGATCCCCGAGGATCCGTTGACCAACAGGTTCGGGAAGCGGGCGGGCAGGATGGTGGGTTCCTGGTTCTTGCCGTCATAGTTGTCCTGGAAATCGACGGTTTCCTCGTCGATGTCGCGGACCATCTCCATGGCGAGCGGGGCCATCTTCGTTTCGGTGTACCGCGGTGCTGCGGCGCCGTCGTTGCCGGGAGAACCGAAGTTGCCCTGGCCCAGCGCCAGCGGATAGCGCATGGTCCAGTCCTGAATCAGGCGTACCAGCGCGTCGTAGATGGCGGTGTCGCCATGCGGGTGGTACTGGCCCATGACCTCGCCCACCACGCGGGCGCACTTGTTGAAGGAGCGCTCCGGGCGGTAGCCGCCGTCGAACATCGCGTAAAGCACCCGGCGGTGGACCGGCTTGAGGCCGTCGCGGACGTCCGGCAGGGCACGTCCCACAATCACGGCCATCGCGTAGTCGAGGTAAGACCGCTGCATTTCCGTCTGCAGGTCAACCTGTTCGACGCGGTCGGTCAGCACATCGGTGTCAAGGACAGTGCCTTCGATGGCGGCCTCATCATCGGCCGGGCCGGCCGGAACTTCTGGTGTTTCGTCACTCATAGTCTATATTTTCCGTTTCAGGTATATATCAGTCCGGGAATATCTGGGGCTCAAGCGGCCGTTAGATGTCCAGGAACCGAACGTCCTTGGCGTTCTGCTGAATGAAGTTACGACGCGATTCCACGTCCTCCCCCATCAGGGTGGAGAAGGTCTGGTCCGCGGCCAGAGCGTCGTCCATGGTGACTTGCAGCAGGGTGCGGTGCTCCGGGTCCATGGTGGTGTCCCACAGCTCTGTGTAGTCCATTTCGCCGAGGCCCTTGTAGCGCTGGATGCCGTTGTCCTTGGGAATGCGGCGGCCGGCGGCCTGGCCGGACAGCAGCCGCGCATCGCGTTCGCGGTCGCTGTACACGTAGTCGTGCGGGGCGTTGGACCACTTGATCCGGTAGAGCGGCGGCTGCGCAAGATAGACATATCCGTTTTCGATAAGCGGGCGCATGTAGCGGAACAGCAGGGTCATCAGGAGAGTGGTGATGTGCTGGCCGTCGACGTCGGCATCAGCCATCAGGACGATCTTGTGGTAGCGCAGCTTGCTGAGGTCGAAGTCCTCACCGATACCCGTGCCGAACGCGGTAATCATGGACTGGACTTCGGCGTTGCCCAAGGCCTTGTCCAACCGGGCCCGCTCCACGTTCAGGATTTTTCCGCGCAGCGGAAGAATGGCCTGGGTTTCCGGGTTGCGGCCCCGCTTGGCGGAACCGCCTGCGGAGTCGCCCTCCACGATGTAGACCTCGCACTTTTCCGGGTTCTTGGAGGAACAGTCCGAGAGTTTTCCGGGCATACCGAAGGACTCCAGCGGGCTCTTGCGGCGTGCGTTGTCGCGGGCTTTGCGCGCGGCCATCCGGGCCTGGGCTGCGGAGATGGCCTTGCGGATGACGTCCCTGGCCGGGCCCGGATTGCGCTCGAGCCAGTCGCCCAATCCATCGGTGACGACGCGCTGGACGAAGCCCTTCACCTCGGAGTTGCCGAGCTTCGTCTTGGTCTGGCCCTCGAACTGCGGTTCGGCCAGCTTGACCGAAATAACGGCCGTTAGGCCTTCGCGGATGTCATCACCGGTGAGGTTGTCATCCTTTTCCTTGATGATGCTCTTTTCCCGCGCATAGCGGTTGATGAGCGAGGTCATCGCGGCGCGGAAGCCCTCTTCGTGGGTGCCGCCCTCGTGGGTATTGATGGTGTTGGCGTACGTGTGGACGCTCTCGGAGTACGCGTTCGTCCACTGCATCGCCATTTCCAGGGCAATGTGCCGTTCCGTGTCCTCGGTTTCGAAGGCGATGACGTCCTCGTGGACCACATCAACCTTCTTGCCGGAGTTCAGGTGCTGCACGTAGTCCAGCAGCCCGTTGTCGTACTGGTAAACCACGGTGTGGAACTCGGCAGGGACTTCTCCTTCGGTCTGGACGACGTCGAGATCCAGGTCCCCGTCGTCGGACGGTTCCTGGGTCGCCTGCCTTTCATCGGTGAGCGTGATGCGCAGGCCCTTGTTCAGGAAGGCCATCTGCTGGAAGCGGGCGCGCAGCGTTTCGAAATCGAAATCCGTCACTTCGAAGATGCCGGCATCGGGGTAGAACGTCTGGGTGGTGCCGGTTTCGGTGGTCTCCTCACCCTTGACCAGGCCGCCCTGCGGCTTGCCGCCGTCGGCGAACGACATCCGCCAGACGTGGCCCTGCCGGCGGACCTCGGTGTCGACCCGGCTCGAGAGCGCGTTGACCACGGAGATACCCACGCCGTGCAGGCCGCCGGACACGGCGTAACCGCCGCCGCCGAATTTGCCGCCGGCGTGCAGGATGGTCATCACGACCTCCACGGTGGGTTTGTGCTCCGTCGGGTGCATGTCGACCGGGATGCCGCGGCCGTTGTCGACCACCTTGACCCCGCCGTCGGCCTGCAAAACGATTTCGATGTGGGTGCAGTATCCGGCCAAGGCCTCATCGACCGAGTTGTCCACCACTTCATAGACCAGGTGGTGCAAACCACGCGGTCCCGTGGAACCGATGTACATGCCGGGACGTTTCCGGACGGCTTCCAGGCCTTCGAGCACCGTGATGTCGCTGGCGCCGTAGCCGTGGGGAGTTGCGGCCTCCGGCGCGGTGTCCGCCGCTTCAGCAACTACTGGTTCCACGGCCGGGATCTCTGCATTGTCGTTAGCCACAGGCGCTTTCGACTCCTCTTTTTCGTTATAGGCCGGCCGATGCCACTTCCCAGGGGAAACAGCTTCTGCCAACGGGCACGTCACTGACCACACCGGTGGTGCTGCTGGCTCGAGGATCCGTCTACCGCACGCGGATGTTGCGTCGGAAACGGACTCAGTCAACGTTTCACCGGCGCCCAGTTATCTTCCACGATTCTACCGTGTTATAGGGACGAAACCCGCATTCTAGGGGCTCAAACGGGAAGGAAAGTGCCGCTGGGAGGCCGCAGACTCCACCTGCAAGGCCCCAGGAGTACCGGACTAGGGTTCCTATACGGCTGCCGGGCGTCCGAGCGCCCTACACGCCGTTTGCGGATTTTTCAAGAGTTTTGCAAGGAGTGCTTCAGATCCGGTGCGCCGCGGGCCGCCGGAGGTGTCCGGAATTATCCGGAGTTATCCGTAAGTATCCCGCGGGCCGCGTCCGTTGACGGTTCGGCCGCCCTTACGCCAGCTCGGCGCCGCAGGTCCGAGGACCTGGATCTTCGTCACGACTCCGTCGCCGAGTTCCGTGCGGAACTTCTCCAGCAGGCTGATGCTGAGCAGGCGAAGCTGAGTGGCCCAGGCGGTGGAATCACAGCGGACGTGGAGGGTGGTGTCGGTAAAACTCTCCGGCGTGCAGTGCGCGGATATTTCCGGTCCCACCAGAGTTGCCCACTCGGCCATCACCGAACCAACTGCCACCGGTGAGCTCCAGCCGCGCTCCGCGACGAGCCGGCCAACCACTTTGCCGAGCCCCATCGGGTCCCTTCCGGTGCCGTGGAACTGTCCGAATCCGCGGGTGCCGCCGGTACCGCGGCCAGGCTTTTGCGGGGTGGTGCCGGGGCGTGGCGGGCCTTTGCGCCGGATTTCCCCCCGGGCCGCTGCCGCCTCGCGCATCCGGTTCAGTGCTGACTGGGCAGCATCGATATCGTCGGGATCGCGGCCCGGCTGCAGGCCTCCGTCGGTATCCTTATTCATCGATCTTCCCGCTCATCGATTCCTCCGGGTACAACTCTCACCCGCCGGCCGGCCAGTTCCACCGGGATGTCATCGTCGACGGCGGCAGTCACCAGCACCTGTTCCGCGCCGGATACTATTGCCGCCAGTTTACGCCGCCGCTGGACGTCAAGCTCGGCAAAGACGTCGTCCAGGATCAGGATGGGGGCGGACCCGCCGGTGCGGGCATCATCGAGCATCACGTAGTACGAGGCCAGACGCAGGGACAGGCACATTGACCAGGTTTCGCCGTGCGAGGCGTACCCCTTCGCAGGGGCCGTGCCGAGGGTGAGTTCCAGTTCGTCGCGGTGCGGTCCGACGAGGGAGATCCCCCGTTCCAGTTCCTTGCGCCGTGACGAGGCGAAGGCCTGGACGTAGCGTTCGGTGAGTTCGTCCACGGAAAGCTGGCGCAGGTCCTCGGCCGGACCTGCCGCTTCTCCGGCGGCAGCGGGGAAGGCAGCGGACGGCGCCGCGGCGCCGTCGTCCTCCAAGGCCCCCTGCAGCGTGGAGCGGTAGATGGCCCCCGCGTTCTTGGACCCATCGGTGAGCTGCGCGTAGGCGTTGTTGAGGTGGGGGCGGAGCCGTTCCACCAGTTCAAGCCGCGCATGCAACAGTTCGGCTCCCGCCCGCGCCATGTGCTGGTCCCAGACATCCAGGGTGGCCTCATGTCCGCTCGTGAATTTGCCGGCGCGGGCGGATTTCAGCAGCGCATTGCGCTGCTTCAGCACCCGGTCGTAGTCGCTCCGGGTGGCCGCGTGCCGGGGAACGAGGCTGACCAGGAGCTCATCGAGGAAGCGGCGCCGGCTGGACGGATCGCCTTTGACCAGGGCGAGATCCTCCGGGGCAAACAGCACGGTCTGGCAAATGCCCAGGATGTCCCGGGCCCGGACCGGGTTGCTGCGGTTGATCCTGGCGCGGTTGGCGCGTGAACTGTTTATTTCGAGTTCGAGCACCGTCGACTGCTCGCCGCGGACCAGTTTGGCGCGGATCATGGCCCGCTCCGTGCCGAAACGCAGCAGCGGGGCGTCCGAGCTGACCCGGTGGGAACTGAGCGTCGCCAGGTAGCCGACGGCTTCCATGAGGTTGGTCTTGCCGATGCCGTTTGAGCCGACCAGAACCGTCACGCCGGGCTCGAAGGTCAGTTCAACCTGGGCGTAACTGCGGAAATCGGTGAGCGAAAGTTGTTCTAGGTACACGCCGGATTCAGTATTTCAGGGCAGGACTATTTGGCCGGACGGGTCGCATGCCCGCCGAACTGGTGGCGCAGCGCGGAAACCATCTTCATCGCCGGTGAGTTGTCCTCGCGCGAGGAGAAGCGGGCAAAAAGCGCTGCCGTGATGGCCGGGGCGGGCACGGCGTTGGCGATTGCCTCTTCCACCGTCCAGCGTCCCTCACCGGAATCCTCGACGTAGTCGTCAATCGAGGCCAGCCCCGGATCCTCGTCCAGGGCCTTGACCATGAGGTCCAGAAGCCAGGACCGGACGACCGTTCCCTTTTGCCAGGCGCGGAACGTGCCGGGCAGATCGGTGACGATGTCCTTGGCTGCGAGGAGTTCATAGCCTTCCGCATAGGCCTGCATGAGTCCGTACTCGATGCCATTGTGGACCATCTTGGCGTAGTGGCCGGCGCCGATCCCGCCGACGTGGACGAAACTGTCGGCGCGGTCGCCCTCGGGACGGAGGGCATCGAAAACGGGCATCGCACGTTCAATATCTGCTGCGTCCCCGCCGGCCATCAGGCCGTAGCCGTTTTGCAGGCCCCACACGCCGCCGGAGACACCGCAGTCGGCGAACCGGATGTCCTTTTCCGCCAGCGCGGCGCCGTGTTTCTGGTCCTCGGTGAAACGGGAGTTGCCGCCGTCGATCACCAGGTCTCCGGCGTCGAGTCGGTCACCAAGGTCGGTGATGACGGCATCGGTGATATCGCCGGAGGGGACCATTACCCAGATCAGGCGGGGCGCCGGTACGGCGGCGATGAGTTCGTCCAGGGTCGCGACGTCGGTGATCTCCGGGTTGCGGTCAAACCCGGTGACTTCGAGTCCACCCTTGCGCAGCCGTTCGCGCATGTTGAAACCCATTTTTCCAAGGCCGATCAGTCCGATGTGCACTGAGATGATCTCTTTTCTGCGCTGGGGTGTTTCGGGTGGTGACGTCAGCCCACTGGCTGGCAGTTAAGGCCGTTTTGAACCTCAAACGGCCTCAGCTGCAGGCTAGTTGGGCAGCCGGACCGGCATAACCAGGTAACGGTAGTCGCCCTGATCCTCGCCGTCGGCGTCGTTCTGTGCCGTGATCATCGCCGGTTTGGGCGCGCTGGTGAAGGAGAACCGCACGAACTTGGTTTCGATGACACTCAGGCCTTCGATCAGGTAGTGCGGATTGAAGGCGACGGTGATGTCCTCGCCGGTGAGCTGCGCCTCGAGTTCTTCCGACGCCTGGGCGTCTTCGCCGGTTCCAGCGTCGAGGTGCAGCTGGCCCTGGGTGAAGGCGAGCCGGACCGGGGTGTTGCGCTCCGCGACGAGCGAGACGCGGCGGACGGCCTCGACGAGTTCCGAGGTCTGCACGGTGGCGTGGATCGGTGTGGATTCGGGGAACAGTGAGCGGATCTTGGGGTAGTCGCCGTCGACCAGCAGGGACGTGGTGGTGCGGCCGCCGCTTTCGAACCCGATGAGCCGGCTGTCGTCATCGGCGAGGGCCAGGTTGATGTCGCCGCTGCCGCCCAGGGTCTTGGCGACCTCGTTGAGGGTTTTGGCCTTCACCAGTGCGCTGGTGGAGATGCCCGGAGTGACGGGCTTCCACGGGACCTCGCGCATGGCCAGCCGGTACCGGTCCGTGGCCAGGAGGGTGATGAGGTCGTCCTCGATCTCCATTCGTACGCCGGTGAGGATGGGCAGGGTGTCGTCCTTGCTCGCCGCGATGATCACCTGGGAGACAGCCTGGGCGAAGGAATCGCCCTGGACGGTTCCGCTGATGGGAGGCAGAGCGGGAAGCGGCGGGTATTCGGCTTCCGGCATGGTGGCGAGGTGGAAGCTGCTGCGGCGGCAGGTCAAGGTGACTTTGTTGCCGTCGGTCTCGATGTCGACCGGTGCGGAGGGCAGGCTGCGGCAGATGTCTGCCATCAGGCGTCCGGAAACCAGGATGGTGCCTTCGGTGGTGATGTCTGCAGGGATTTCGAGCCTGGCGGAGGTCTCGTAGTCGAAGCTCGAAAGGCTGACGGTACCGGCTTCAGCCTTGAGGAGCAGGCCGGAAAGTACGGGTACTGGCGGCCGCGGAGACAACGACCGGGCGGTCCAGGTCACGGCTTCTGCCAGGACGTCCCGTTCGACTCTGAACTTCACGGAAGGGTGCCGCCTTTCATTGCTGCTGTCATCGCTGGTAGCCGGGCCGCTGGCCCGGCGGGGAATCACAAAAGATGTCCAGGACGGACACACTGCAGACAGCTTAGCCGCAAGAAGTGTGATTCTCCCATCCCTGGGTTACATCCGTGTGGTTCGGCCGGGCCCGCCCGGCGCCCGTTTCCGACCGGGGCCGGGACGGTCCTGGGCTGTGTGCGGAGTCCGGCGGGAAGTTGTTATTTGCGGGAATTTCATTTTCTAGGGATTAGTAGTGTTAATAACTGCTGTGGATACTGTGGATAACCCCGTTTGGCGGTGTGATTCCGCGGTTAAGCCCTGTTCATGGGCTGTGGGCGGAGCAGGTTTTAAACAGGGTGTGGATGGGGATAACATTTTTGGTCGTTCCGCTGATCCACAGACGCCTTAAGGGTTTTAAGCCCATTAACCGCGGTTGTCCCCTTAACTATCCACAGGCTTGTCCACAGGTGCCTGTTAATAAGGTAAGAGTGCGCGACCGGTCAGGCCAGGAACCAGCTCAGGAATTGCGCTGCTGCTGCTTGATCCGGTTGGTCAGCTCGGTGACCTGGTTGTAGATCACACGGCGTTCCGCCATCAGTTCGCGGATCTTCCGGTCCGCGTGGATGACCGTCGTATGGTCGCGGCCGCCGAGTTCCTGCCCGATCTTGGGAAGGGACATGTCCGTGAGCTCGCGGCACAGGTACATGGCGATCTGCCGGGCGGTCACCAGTGTCCTGGTCCGCGACTTACTGCAGAGCTCTTCCATGCTGAGCTTGAAGTAGTCGGCAGTCTGCGTGAGGATCTGCGCGGAGGTGATCTCCTGGGCTCCGTCATCGGTGATGAGGTCCTTGAGCACCATCTCGGCGAGGGCGACATCGACCGGCTGGCGGTTGAGGCTGGCGAAGGCCGTCACCCGGATGAGTGCGCCCTCGAGTTCGCGGATGTTGCTGGAGATTTTCGAGGCGATGTATTCCAGGGCATCGTCCGGCGCGGACAGACCCTCGCTGAGGGCCTTCTTCCGGAGGATCGCGATCCGGGTCTCGAGTTCCGGCGGCTGGATATCGGTCAGCAGGCCCCACTCAAACCGCGACTTCATGCGGTCCTCGAAACCGGCAAGCAGCTTGGGCGGCTGATCCGAGGTGATGACCACCTGCTTGTTGTTGTTGTGCAGGGCGTTGAAGGTGTGGAAGAACTCCTCCAGCGTCCGGTCCTTGCCGGCCAGGAACTGGATGTCATCGATCAACAGGACATCGACGTTGCGGTACGTCGTTTTGAAGCTGGTGCCCTCGTCGTCACGGATCGAGTTGATGAAGTCGTTGGTGAATTCCTCGGAGTTCACGTAGCGGACCCGGATCCCGCTGTAGAGCCGGCGGGCGTAGTGGCCGATCGCATGGAGCAGGTGGGTCTTGCCCAGACCCGAATCACCGTAGATGAACAGCGGGTTGTAGGCCTTAGCCGGCGCTTCGGCCACCGCGACGGCGGCAGCGTGGGCGAACCGGTTGGAGGAACCGATCACGAAGGTGTCGAAGACATACTTCGGGTTGAGGCGGCCGAACTCGTGGGAGGTGCTGGGCAGCATCGGCTGGGGCTTCAGTTCCACGGAGGGATCGGCCACCAGGGACAGCTCGACTGCGGGTTCCGGCTCTGTGTGGAGCGGCACCAGATCGGTGTCGACGTCGATCGCGCAGCGGATTTCGTCGGAGAACACGTTCCGGAGGGCGTCGTCGAGGGCCTCCTTCACCTGCGTCTGCAACACTTCGCGGGTGAGTTCATTGGGTACGGCCACCAGAAGGGTGGAACCGATCAGTCCCTGGGCTTGGGCGAGGATGACGAAGCCACGCTGCCGCGGTGAAACGCGGTGGTCGTTCTCCAGCAGGCTCACAACCCGCCGCCAGGAACTTCCGACAGTGTTGGCTTGGTTGGCTTCGTCTACTGTCATCAATCAGTTCCTCAAACTTGCTTGCCTGCATTACCTGCAGCCACAAGTCCCGAACCAGTGCGCTGGCCCCGGCTTAATCCACAGGGTTATGCACATGCCGTGGATAATCGGCTACTGGGACACTCTAGGCGATGAAAACTCCAGAAGATAGCTGGGATCTGTCCTGTGGATAATCACACGGTTGTAGTTCGAAAACGGGGCGCGTGACGTGCTTCATCCACAGGCTGGGGAGGCAGTTAGCCACAGTTGGGGAAAGCCTGCGGCGCGACCCCCGGTTTGACTCGGGAGGGCGGCAAGCCCTAACGTTGTGAAGTCCCATGTGTACGCTTTTCGCCTCATTTGAATCTCTCCCGACGCCTCGCGTCTTGCGAGTCGAGGGAAGCGGCACATACAAAACTTAGCGTCGACCAGTTCTTCCCCTTGATCGGGTGGGCGCACCTTTGATCCCACTGGAGTAACTAACGTGAGCAAGCGGACTTTTCAGCCGAATAACCGCCGTCGAGCCAAGAAGCACGGCTTCCGCCTTCGTATGCGTACCCGTGCCGGCCGTGCCATCCTGGCAGCCCGTCGTGGCAAGGGTCGCACCGAGCTGTCGGCCTAAATAACTGACTCGTCGGTCCACATCCCTGTGCGAGTGTAAAGGTGCTGGCCACCCGCAACCGTCTGAGGACATCAACCGATTTTTCAACAACTGTACGTTCCGGTGTCCGCAATGGACGCCGGAACGTAGTGTTATATACGGCAGCTCTCGCTGCCGACGAACCAAGCCGGATCGGATTCATCGTTTCCAAGAGTGTCGGGAACGCTGTGGTCAGGAACCTCGTTAAGAGGAGACTGAGAGAAGTCGGTGCTTTGTCGTTGCAGAAATATGGCAGCGGGTTTGCCATCGTGGTCCGGGCCCTGCCCGCCTCGGCGGGTGCCGGCTGGGACCAACTGCGGGCAGACTATGACGCCGCCTTGGAAAGCAACATGAAACGGCTGGGCAGGAGCCTTCCGAAGGCTGCTTCTTCAGTTTCTTACGAGACAACACAGGAAGGGACCCCGCGTGCGTAACTCAACTGCCGCCGTCGTCCCCCCTGCAAGATCCGCAGCAGTTTGGCTGGGCCGGGCAGTCTGGAACCTGCCCCGCAATATCCTCATCCTGTTGCTTCTGGCGTACCGCAAGGTGATCTCACCGCTGTACGGCCAGGTTTGCCGCTTTTTCCCCAGCTGTTCCGCCTATGCGCTTGAGGCCATTACGGTGCACGGTGCGGTCAAAGGAAGCTGGCTGGCGGCCAGGCGTCTGTTGCGTTGCCATCCCTGGAATGCCGGTGGTGTGGACCATGTCCCCGCCGGAAAATGCGAGTGGCCCGCGGACCGCACCCCCACAATTGTTGTGCTGAACAACCCGGACAAGTACCTGGCTGCTCAGACTGATGGAGAAGGCCGCTCTGCGGCCTGACGAATAGGGATATCGTATGGACTTCTTTGAAACAATCATGTTTCCGTTCAAGTGGCTTGTGTCCGCCATCATGGTGGTCTTCCACGATGGCCTGAGCGCCATCGGCATGCCCGCCGCCAACGGCTGGACGTGGACGCTGTCCATCATTGGACTGGTGCTGGTGATCCGGGCCGCCCTGATTCCCGTGTTCGTCAAGCAGATCAAAGCCCAGCGAGGCATGCAGCTCCTGCAGCCTGATCTGAAGAAGCTACAGGACAAGTACAAGGGCAAGACCGACCAGCTGTCCCGCCAGGCCATGGCGCAGGAACAGATGGCCATGTACAAGAAGCACGGAACCAACCCGTTCTCGGCCTGCCTCCCCATGCTGATCCAGATGCCGTTCTTCTTTGCCCTGTTCCAGGTCCTCTCCGGCATTACTACTGCAGCCACCAGCGGTAAGAGCATCGGGGCGATGAGCCACGAACAGGTGGTGCAGTTTGATGAGTCGAGCATCTTCGGGGCCCCGCTCTCCGCGACCCTGCTGCACGGGACGCCTGAGGGCGGCAACGTGGTGGCGGTCTGGATCCTCTCGATCGTGATGATCCTGGCCATGACGGCCTCGCAGTTCATCACGCAGAAGCAGATCATGGCCAAGAACATGTCCGAAGAGGCCATGGCCAGCCCGTTCATGAAGCAGCAGAAGATGATGCTTTACGTCCTGCCGATCGTCTTCGGCGTGGGTGGCATCAACTTCCCCATCGGCGTCCTGATCTACTGGACCACCACCAACCTCTGGACCATGGCGCAGCAGTTCTTCGTTATCCGCCGCATGCCGACGCCGGGATCCCCTGCCGCGAAGGCCCTGGCCGAGCGCCGGGCCGCCAAGGGTCTGCCGGCCCTGCCGCTGACGGGCGCCAAGAAGGCCGAAGCCGAAGGCGCCGAAGCCGCCGCTGCCGCAGCTCTGGTAGCCAAGAGCCAGCGCGTCCAGCCACAACGTAAGAACAGGAAGAGGAAGTAATGTCCGCCGAAAGCACCGAACACGCTATTTCCGCTGAAACCTCCGAGGAACAGGATGACGCTTTGAGCGCCGTCCAGGATTCTGACGCAGGGTCCGAAGATTCGGAAGGCAAGGGCACGTCCGCCAGCCGCCTCGAAGAAGAAGGCGATGTTGCTGCGGACTACCTCGAGGAACTGCTGGACATTGCCGACATTGACGGCGATATCGACATCGAAGTCCGCAACGGCCGGACCTACATCTCGATCGTCGCTGAGGAAGAGGCAGCCGGTCTGGAGAGTCTGGTCGGCAAGGACGGCGAAGTCCTCGAAGCGCTTCAGGAGCTCACCCGTCTGGCTGTGCTGTCCGCAACGGAAAACCGCTCACGACTGGTGCTGGACATCAACGGGTACCGCTCGGAGCGGGCTGGCGAGCTGCAGAAGATCGCGGAAGACGCCGTCGCGTCCGTCAAGGACTCGGGCGAGACCGTGGCCCTGGCCCCGATGAGCGCCTACGAGCGGAAAATTGTGCACGACGCCGTTGCTGACCTGGGGCTCGTCAGCGAGTCCGAAGGCGAAGGCGCTGACCGCCATATCGTCGTTTCCGCAGACTGAAGCCGCCGGATAGCTTAATGGTTGAGATTACCGCGGCCGAACTGCAGGCAGCACAGACCATCTTCGGGGACCGCCTGGACCTGGCGAAGCGCTATGTCGAGCACCTGGCCACGTCAGGGACGGAGCGGGGACTGATTGGCCCCCGCGAAATTCCCCGGCTGTGGAGCCGCCACGTGCTGAACTGCGCCGTGATCGAGAGCCAGATTGCCGAAGGGAGCCATGTGGCCGACGTCGGCAGCGGCGCGGGCCTGCCCGGCCTCTGTCTGGCCATTGCGCGGCCTGATCTGGAACTGACCCTGATCGAACCCCTGGAACGCCGGGTGATCTGGCTCCAAGAAGTAGTGGACGACCTTGGGCTCGACAACGTCACCATCATGCGCACCCGCGCAGAGCTGGCTGTCGGTATGGTCAACGCCGACGTCGTCACGGCGCGCGCCGTCTCGGCCCTCACCAACCTCGCCGGACTGACCATTCCGCTGCTTGCGGGCAAGGGCGAAGTGGTGGCTATTAAGGGACGCAGCGCTGGTGAGGAAATCGAAAAAGCGGCCAAGGTGATCCGCAAGCTTGGCGGCACCCAGACGTCAGTGGTGCTCGTGGGTGAGGACCTCCTCGAAGAACCCACAACCGTTGTCCGAATCGTTGTGAATAAGCCTCAAAAGATTGCCTAGCATCAGCCCGGTGCCCTCGGACTCCAACGGTAAGAGGTTAGGCTAGTAACCGGCAGCAAGAGCCGAACGAGAGTGAGTGTGTCACAGTGACCAGTAGCGAAGCCTCCACACAGCGGATTCCACCGTTTGTGTCCCTGGGGTCCGCACGGGCCTTCGTTGCGCCTGCAATCACTCATGATTACTCCGGAAATCACACGGCAGCGGTTGCGAAAACGGCCGGGATGGCCAGCGTTTCACGTGAAACATCTGTTGCCTCCAGCGGCAACGTGTTGGACTCCATCGACGACTCCAGCCCCATTGCCCGTGAGCTCGCCCATGAGAACAAGCGGCGTGAACGGCTCTTGGGCCGCGAACTTCCGAAGCCGGAGAAGACCCGGATCTTCACCGTCTCGAACCAGAAGGGCGGGGTCGGCAAGACCACGACGACGGTCAACATCGCCGCCGCCCTGGCCGCCGCCGGCTTGAACGTGCTGGTCATCGACATCGATCCGCAGGGAAATGCCTCGACGGCTCTTGGAATCGAACACCACGCCGACGTTGACAGCATTTATGACGTGCTCATCAACGACATCCCGTTGCAGGACGTCGTTGCACCGTGCCCGGACATCGACAAGCTGATCTGTGCACCGGCCACCATCCACCTTGCCGGCGCTGAGATTGAACTGGTCAGCCTGGTTGCCCGCGAGCAGCGGCTCCGCCGCGCCATTGACGTGTATGCCAAGGAGCGGGCAAAGAACGGTGAGGAGCGACTGGATTACATCTTCATCGACTGCCCGCCGAGTCTTGGCCTGCTGACAGTCAACGCGTTCTGTGCCGCCAATGAGGTGCTCATTCCGATTCAGTGCGAGTACTACGCGCTCGAAGGACTGAGCCAGTTGCTCAAGAACATCGAAATGATTCAGAAGCACTTGAATGCCGACCTGGTTGTGTCCACGATTCTCCTGACCATGTACGACGGCCGCACCAATCTGGCCGCCCAAGTGGCAGCTGAGGTACGTGAACACTTCCCGGAGCAGGTTCTTGGAGCTGTGGTCCCTCGTTCGGTACGAATTTCTGAAGCTCCCAGCTACCAGCAGACCGTGATGACCTATGATCCTTCATCCAGCGGGGCCCTGTCCTACCTGGAAGCCGCCGCCGAAATCGCGGAACGTTAGAATCTGTTCAAGCATTGCACTAGCTAGAGCCCGGTGATGCCCGGCTCTTCCAATGGAGGGATTTATCCATGAGCGATAAGCGACGCGGCCTCGGCCGTGGACTTGGGGCACTCATTCCAAGTTCCGCCGCGGCGTCCGGCAACGGGTCAGCGCCGTCCCGTCCAGTGGATCTGTTTTTTCCTGAAGCACGCAAGCGGACGCCCGCTGCGGAGGTGTCCGCTGCGGTAGACCCCGATGTGGCTCCCGACGCGGAGGTAGCAGCAGAGCCGCTGGCACCTTCCGCGAACACAGCTGCGGGCGGGGCGTCTGACGTCACAGATCGGAAGACGGCTGCCGGTGCGAAAAAGGCTCCGGCGCGGAAGGTTCCTGCATCCAAGGGTGCTTCTCCGGCGTCCGCATCAACGACTGCCGCCGGCGTGCCGGCCGCCGAGGAAACTGCGGTTGTTCCCGATGCGGAAGACCAGGGAGTGGAACTCGTTGAGGTACCCGGTGTGCGTTTTGCCGAAATTCCGGTCACCGACATCCACCCCAACCGCAAGCAGCCGCGTTCAGTCTTTGATGAGGACGACATGGCGGAGCTGGTTCATTCAGTTCGGGAAATCGGTGTCCTCCAGCCAATCGTCGTCCGTACTTCAACTGAAAAGGGTGGAGAACCCTACGAGCTCGTTATGGGCGAGCGTCGGTGGCGTGCAGTACAGGCCGCCGGGCTGGAAACCATCCCCGCAATTGTCCGTGACACCACCGATGACGACCTCCTCCGCGACGCCCTGCTGGAAAACCTGCACCGGAGCCAGCTGAATCCCCTCGAGGAGGCCGCGGCCTACCAGCAGCTGCTCGAGGACTTCGGCACCACGCATGAACAACTGGCTGACCGCATTGGACGCTCGCGCCCGCAGGTGTCCAACACCCTGAGGCTGCTCAAGCTTCCGCCGCTGGTACAGCGCCGTGTGGCCGCCAACGTTATCTCTGCAGGCCACGCCCGTGCCCTGCTGGCTTTGCCGGATGCCGCTGCCATGGAACGCCTGGCGCAGAAGATTGTTGCGGAAGGCATGTCGGTACGTGCGACCGAAGAAGCGGTGACGCTCTACCAGAATCCGTCCTCCGCGCCGAAGAACAACATTCCGCGCCCGGGCGCTCGTCACGAACGCCTGGATTATCTGGCTTCGTCGCTCTCTGACCGCCTCGATACCAGCGTCAAGATTTCTCTTGGCGCCCGCAAGGGACGGGTGAGCATCGAGTTCGCCAGCGTGGAAGATCTGAACAGGATCATGGATGTACTTACGCCGGGAGCTTCCAACTAGCACCGGACCGGAGATAGGAAAGGACCCGTTTCACGTGAAACGGGTCCTTTTTTGTGCCAGTGACCGACTCCTGGGGCCGGTGACGTTGTTCGAGACAGCTGGAAGCGTCAAGTGAACACACCTTGAAGATCCCCCTTCATGCCACCAGGAGCGCGCCTTACAGCGGCGACCGGCCCATTGCGACGGAGCAGCTGCTTGTGGGGCTTCCTGGAGTGTGATCCTCGCTTTGGTCTTGGAGCTCTGGGATCCCGGGCGAGAACTAGGTCGGCGTGTTTCACGTGAAACCGTGGGATGACTAAGAAGGCCCACGAATGGGGCGAATACCTTCCATCTGCCGAGGAGATTCATAGGTTGGATCATCCAGTCGTGTCTCCACAATCCGGAGCCCCGGTCCACCATCAGCTGATCTGTTCTACAACTGCGGCAGCGTCAGTCCCCGCAACCAGAATGTTCCTGCCACTGGTCCCCTCGGGATGTGCCTTTCGATCATCCGGGTGGTGAGTCCAGGCCGCTCAAGGCACCTCTCACAGCAGAAGCGGCGTGGTTTCACGTGAAACAGTCAATCACTAGGAAGCTATTAGCAGACAGCTGTCCCCTATCGCTTGCTGTGATGTCCGATGCCGGGCCGCCGGGCGCTACTGGGCGACTCTCGCGTATTGCGCAGGGACATCGGGGCGTCACCAAGCCCCTGAGGAGGCAGGAGCGGCCGGGATCACCCCCAGCTGCGCTCAGGGAAGGCTCGGAACTTACCCGGCCCATACGGCACGCGCAGATGGGTTCTGCAGACCCTAGCGGATCCCCCCGACCGAACCGCAAAATTACGGTCTCAACCGCAGCTCCACAGGTCTAAAGCAAGCAGGAATCGCCAGATTGCTGTCCCGACAGTACCCCTGGAGACCAAAGAGGACCTTGAACCACAGGGTGGACCGGGTACCTTCGCTTGTGCTTGATTGCGTCCTCTTCGAGCGTAGACCTGCAAAAGACTGAAACTGGCTGCCTCGTCTACCACCTGTCGTGCGCTCGGAGCCGCTAGTTGGATTCCTTACCTTCACGCGATGATGGGTTCGGAGCCCAGCAAAGGGACAACGCCACCGGGCCATAGTGGTCGACGTGGAGGCTTTCCTTGTCGGCGCCTCCTGCGACGTGGTGAAGGCCGCTCGTAGCCCATTCCAGTGTGGCTACACGCGAACGCCAAGGGGCACGTTGTTGGTAGATGGTGGCGGTAAGGCGGCACGGCAGCCCCTCCGTGTGCTCGGCAATGGCGGGGAGACGTTGCGAGAGAGAGTCGATCCTGTAATCCCCTCCGCCCCAACTGCCGACGCTTTCGTCCTGGCAAACACGGCAAGTAGGGATCAGATTCTTCCTCGCAAACGACGGCACGTTGTGATGAGATCGACAAGGGCGCCTAGGCTCTGCGCCACGGAGACCGCCAGCAGAGTTCTTGCTCGTGGTGTGAACCTATGTGGCCGTGGATGTGAGAAGTGCCGGCCGTTCTCGGTCGACCAACCGGATGCCACTCCCCCGGAAGGCTCGTCGGGCCAGTCCCCCCGGGAGACTGATAAGGTCCTGCCATCAGAATCAAGCCAAGGATTTGCCGGACGGCGCACAGAGTTGGGACCCTGGGGATCAGACGAGTCTCCTTGGCAAGGCTGACAGAGTCGGGCCTTAGGAATCGTGCTGACTCCCTCGCAGGAGTCTGACCGAGTAGGGCTGTGGGATCAAGCGGAAAGCAGACGAGGCTCCCCCGGGAAGCTGGACAAGATTGTCCGGTGAGTACGACTGCGGCGACCCGGTGGGCCGTCCCCCGAGGCTTGTATGTTGCCCGGCTTGACGGGACCGTTTTGTAGTTGACGGGTCGCGGCGATTGCTTCCCTGGAGGTGTCGACAAGAGATTGGGTGCCGGGTCCCAACGCCTCCGAAGTTGCCTCCCGATTCGGGCCTGACCTGCATCGTTTGCGGGCTTGACCGGTCTTGTCCAATGGCACTCCCTAGGTGTCATAACCGAGCCCTGGGGCGTGGATATCCGGTGGATAGAGCGGTGGATATAGCTGTGGATAACTTTGTGGATTACTCCGACCGCCGGCCTGTCTCACCGCTGATTGCGTGTGGAAGGAAAGGCACGGAATCTGCAGGTGCGTCGGACCCCTCCGCCAAGGGCGGTCCCGTTTCACGTAAAACATCTCCGGCCATCTTCGAGTGAAGTGATTCACACCCGCCCGTGCTTTCTAATTCCCCCGTCCGGGGTTAATTTTCCGCTGAATCTGGCGGTTTATGGGCACATACGGGGATCCGCCCAGCGTCCCAGGCGGACGCTCTCGGCTGGGCAGTCCTCGATACTCCTCTCGGTGCAGACGAGACGGGGAACGCACCGTCGTTCCCGCAGCGGATAGACAGCCCCCACGGTTGTGAGAAATCCCTCAGCGCCTGTGGATAACTGTGTGAATAAGTTCTGTGGAGAACTTGGGGAGAAAAGCATCTTGAAACATCGAGTCAGGAGATTTCCTCGACCGGTCGGCGGCTATGCCAGCACGTGGATTCCTGGCAGCTGGGGGGCTGCGGCCGGAATGCCCCCCGGCCCACGGTGTCCTCTGATCTGCGCGGTGTGGCCCGGAACGTGGGTGCGCGGCCCGCTGCTCAAGATGCTTTGGGCATCGCGATTGGACCAGGACTGGGGCCGCCATTCACTGTGCCGGAGTGATGACATTGTCCAGTCCAGTAGGCACGTGCTTCGTTGTGTGCTCACTCGCCGCACAAAGACCGATTCTTGTCCGGGCCGCTCATGTGGCGGGGTGATGTCCGGCCCATGAATGTGGAGACGCACGCTGCGCGTCGGCGCGTGCTTTTCCACGCTGACGCCTGGTTGGGTTGGGCATAGGGTCCAACAAGCAGAAGGCGGGCCCATTGATGGTGTAGACCCGTCCGTGCTTGTGTTTTCGACGGTGAAGCGAGTGCGCTCAGGTGCACTGCCCTCTCCCCTGACGGTGCCAAGGGAACTGTCACCGGGATCGAACCGCTCGCCAGGGCTGCACGGCTGAACCTGCCCGACAGGTGTTCCCATTCCTTTGGGTGTTCCGACAACGACCAGCCAGGCCGAGAGAGGGGACCCAGACCTGTAGTGATCCACGGATTTTCAAGCACCCCAGCAACAGGCGTATCGACGCCTGGTAGTGGCCCACTACTTCTCCTGGAGCATTCCTGGGGCGACCCTCGCCAGTAGGAGTCATCGCCACGCTCCTTCTTCTCGGAGTGAGAGGATGCCCGCCGCGCCGAAGGCGTGGCCGTGTCCGGACGTCCGGCTGGCAACAGGCGCCAGGCGGCGCCCGTTCCCGCAGTTGTTGGCCGGCAACCGATGGAATCTAACGGGATCTAAGAACGCCAATAGCGGCTGGTAACGACTGGCCAACGGTCCTGAATGGCCATAGTCGGCCACTTTGGAGCAACAGTCCGGGAGGAGTCGTGGACACCGCGCACGCAGCACTCAATCGGTCCGTGAGTGTTGGACAGCGACATGTCCTACCAACTGGCCGGGTTGTGTTTCACGTGAAACATGAAGGCGTGCAGTATCCCCGCTGGTACTGAGCGCCTGCATGGGAGGGGCTTCAACGTGTGACGGATTGCTGCATAGCTATCCTGCATGCGCCTGCTCCCTGTGGAGCGCCCAAGGGACTGATAGCAGGCAGCGGATATTGCCAAGGGTTCAGGAACAGGGATCAGGGATGAGGGAGCAGGAAATCAGCAAATCAGGGAACCCAAACCTGGAACCGACGGAGCCCGGGGACAAGATCCCCGAACCAGCAATCACGGACTTCAGGAATAAGGGACCAAGCAATCCGGGGAGAGCGTTTCGAAAACACAAAATTTGAGGGAGTTGACCGATGGAGGGCGAGCCCAAAGGCCACACCCGGCCATATCTGGGAGTTCAGTATTACTTATTCGAATCCCCGTTCAGATTTTCGCCAGCGACACAACATGGACGGCAGCCGTGAGCCTGCAATGCTGTTTCACGTGAATCATGTCTGCCCTCTGTCATGCCCCCGTCCTCCGGACAAGCCAGTGGCAATGGCAGCAGCAGGCCGCACCCAGCGCTCTTGTTTCGGCGAGCATGGTTAAAGGCGGCTGGCAGTTGGCGGTGAAGGAGCACACGCTCCCCTCCACGTATAACCGGAATATCTGCCCGATAGCCCCGCCCTTGTCGGCCCATCATAGGGTTTCACGTGAAACATGTGACTGCACTCTATTCAAGTGATTTCCTGACGGTTACCCATGCTGGTGATGAGTGACCGTGGACGAGATGACGGATCACCGGGTCCGGTTGGGTGTCCCTGGAGGTGCATGCTCCCCGATACGTCTTAAGAGCTGCGGGTAGGGGCCGCCGGACAGTGTGCTGGCGCCAATACCCGTCCTCTGCGCTACATTCACAGCCGACGTATCACTTTATGCCGTCAGATCGTCGCTGCGGGCCACATCGCTCTTGCGAGGGCTTGAGTGACGGCTGGACCAGGAGCGAGGCAGGTGCCGGTAGAGCAATCCGCGGGAGGCTGAAGAGATCCTCGCCAGCTTCTTGAAGAGTGCCATCCCCTTGGAGATCGTCCAGCCCCATCTGGGAGCTATTTCGTGAAAAGCTCGCAATTTGCTCTCGAATCTCCGTTTTACTTTGAATTGCATACGAAATCGGATTATGAGAATGCAAATCAGGAGTCTCGGACAGGCATGTCGCAGTATCGTGGCTCAGCAAGTGCACGCCAGAGAAAGCGTCCTCATGTTTCACGTGAAACACGGGCACACCCGCCGCAGAGTTCCACCGCTCGTTGTGGCACCCACCGCGCGTGTGAGGGAGCCGATACGTTCCACGTGGAATCGCGCACGTAGTCCGTCGAACGTGGGACGGTCAAATCCTCCAGGGTGCACCAGAGGCACTTCCGGCAATCGGCTAGTACGAAATGTCCGGAAGCCCCGATCGTTTCCGACTGGGGCCGCCGCCGCTCCCACCTAGCAGCGGGCCAGACGCCCTCCCCCGGAAGTCTGCAAGCGGGCTGCCCCGCGTGGGCAGAACGGCACGCTCAGGGATATCCAAAGCGTAATGCAATTCATCCCGATTGCTATCAACATAATAATCGTTGCCTAGGCGGATGTAGGGACAAAGTTGCCCCGCGCTTGGCCGAAAAGGATCCGCGACCCACAAAAAGGTGGCCCCGCTTCCTGGTCCGGAAGTAGGGCCACCTTAGGGTTTGGGCGGCGTCGCGCCGCCCGGAGGGAAACCTAGGACAAGACGTCCGCAAATTCCTTCTCGAAGAACTGCTTGGGGCGCGCCCCGATGACGGTGCCTGTCACTTCGCCGCCCTGGAACAGGTAGACCGCGGGGATGGACGTGATACCAAACTGGGCTGCGATTGCCGGGTTGTCGTCAACGTTTACCTTGACGACGTCCACCCTCTCGCTGTACTCAACGGAGATCTCGTCGAGGATGGGTCCGAGTTTGCGGCACGGTCCGCACCATTCGGCCCAGAAGTCCACAATGACCGGCTTGGCCGAAGCCAGTACGTCGGTGCTGAAACTAGCGTCAGTTACGTCTTTTGCGTTGCTCATAGCCCTGTCTCTCTCTTCGGTTGGTTGATGCTCGACGGATCTAGGCGTCGAAATCTGCGAGGTAGTGTTCGACGTCGAGGGCGGCCACGCAGCCGGAACCGGAGGCCGTGATGGCCTGGCGGTAGGTCGGGTCGATGACGTCGCCGGCGGCGAAAACGCCCTGGACGCTGGTCTTCGAGGTGCGTCCTTCGACGGCGATGGTTCCCTCCGGGGTCAGGTCCAGCTTCCCCTTGACGAGGTCCGTGCGGGGATCGTTGCCGATCGCAACAAACACGCCCGTGACGGCGAGTTCGGTCTCGGTGCCGTCCACAAGGTTCTTCAGCTGAAGTCCGGTGACCTTGTCCTGTCCCAGGACATCCTCGACGCCGGTGTTCCAGATGAAGCTGATCTTCTCGTGCGCAAGGGCGCGGTCGGCCATGATCTTGGACGCGCGGAGGGTGTCGCGGCGGTGGACGACGGTGACAGTCTTGGCGAACTTGGTGAGGAAGAGTGCTTCTTCCATTGCGGAGTCACCGCCGCCAATAACGGCGATGTCCTGATCCTTGAAGAAGAAACCGTCGCAGGTTGCACACCAGCTGACGCCGTGGCCGGAGAGTCGCTTCTCGTTGGGCAGGCCGAGCTCACGGTAGGCCGAACCGGTCGACAGAATGATGGACCGCGCCTGGAAGGTCTCCCCTGAGCCGATGGTCACGGTTTTGATGTCGCCGTCGAGATCCAGTTCGGTCACGTCCTCGAACTGGATTTCCGTGCCGAACCGGGCAGCCTGCTTCTCGAAGTTCTCCATCAGGTCCGGACCCATGATGCCGTCGGGGAATCCCGGGTAGTTCTCGACGTCGGTGGTGTTCATCAGTTCGCCGCCGGCGGTCACCGAGCCGGCCAGGAGCAGCGGCTTCAGGTTTGCGCGCGCCGTGTACACCGCGGCCGTGTAGCCCGCGGGGCCGGAGCCGACGATGATGACATCACGCACTTCGGACGCGGTGTTTTCTGCGTTGCTCACTGAACGGTGAACCTCTTCCTTTGTCGATGCGCCCGCCTGGGGTGGCCGGCCACATGGCACAACTACTACTGGGCGCTGAATATTCCGGTCTGACCGGGCACCACGGAACGGCGCCAAGACTCAGGGTACCGTCTTGGCGCCGGGGACCGCGGGGGTACTGGCTTGGTTACGGTCCCCTACTGGACCTTGATCTCGGCCAGGCGCAGGCCGAATCCGTAGCGCGTCTTCGGCGCCGCCAGCTTGGGCAGGGTCTTGATTGAGACGATGACGTACTGCGCTGTGACGGGTTCCTGCAGGGGCAGCGTGAGGTCCGGGGAGGTGAAGCTGTTGCTGCCCACCTGCTTGGCACCGTCCAAGGACGGGCGGTCGTTGGTGAAGACGCTGATGCTGCCGCCCGAGGCCCCCAACTGGCTAAGTGTCACCGAGGAAATCTTGGCAGGCTCTTTCAACTTGACGACGAGCGGAACACCATCGGGGGCGAATCCGCCCCAGCTGTCCGTGGCGAATTCCATGTCCGACCAGTAACTGGCGGCATTCCCGTCGAAGGTCTTGACCAGATCGCCGTCGTAGGTTCCGGCAAAGTCAAAGTCGCCCTGCCGCGTGACGCCCTCAATCGCGGGCGGAGCGGTGGCCGGCGCGGGGCTGCCGGTATCGGACGGCTCCGCCGAGGGTGTCGCGGGCGCGCTTGCGGAGGCAGTGGCGACGGCGTCGGGTTCCGGTGCGGACTTGAAGAGACTGCCGAGATTGGTAACAGCGAGAACCAGGCCGACCACCAGGACGGCCGCCAGAAGCCCGCCTACCAGCCAGCGCATGGACCGCGGCTCGCGCTGCGGCTCTTCATCGTTGCCGTAGTACTCGTCATCCTCTGCGGCTTCGCTGTTTCGGGCTGAGCCGGGGAAGTATCCCGGCGGCCGGTCCGCTGAACCGCTCGCGGCCATGGCGGCAGTCGCCGGGCCCGGGCGGGAGGTTTGCCGTTCGTCGGGGGCCGGCTGGTCGTAGTCGTCGTCGGACCACAGGGAAACCTTCGGCGTTTCGGCGGGAGCCGGTGGCTTGGAGTCAGGGGCAGCGGAGCGGGGCGCGCCTCCCTGCACGGGCTGGGACGCCGTCGTGTGGGAAGCCGCTTCCTGCGGTGCCGTGTCGGGGGACGGGGCTTTCGCGGACGGCGCCGGCGCCGCGGCGGCACCACGGGCACCAGCAGCGGCGGCAGCTCCCGCCGCGCCAGCTGCTGCGGCACCTGCGGCCGGTGACGTTCCTGGACGCGAGGGCACGCGGGCCGGGGACGCGGGCGGAGCGGCCGGAGCGGCTCCGGATGCGGGGGCGCCCGGTTGGTTCTGCCCGTAGGTGATGTAGCCGGCGTCAACTTCTTCTTCGTCGTAGAGGCCGTCGTAGGTTTCGGGTTCGTGGGAACGCGGCTGGCCGAAGATTTCACTGCCAAGCGTGTCCGTAAAGAAGGGCTCCACGTAGGGCGGGTTGGAGGAGACAACCAGGTCCAGCAGGTCTGCGGCTGAGGTGTGGTTGGTGATGAGGTAGGTAGTGGCTTCGCTGACCCCAAGGTCGAGGATCTGCACGTTGCCGGGACGTTCGCCCGTGGCGACTTCCCGGGCGCTCTGGGCCACTTGATCCGCGTTGTCGGGCCCGGCCACGAGAATGCTCACCGCGCGGTTGAGCACCTGGTCCACACCGTCCAGCACCAGATCCTGGTCATGTGAGGTCAGTACAGTGGCAGTGACCTTGTAACGGCCACCTAGTACTGATCCGACATCGATCGGGTGGGACACGGGTTCCTCCTAGACTGTCCGGGAGTTGCCGAACTGATCACTTCATCAGTGACCGCGGGTCCCCCGGTAAGCCGGTGGACCCCTGGTCTGCAACTCCCCTTGTTAGTCTTCGATCCTAGCCGATGCAGTGTCCGCGCCGCGGAAGCACGGCGCTGCGACCCGACTGGTTACTATTTTTTCTTCTTGCCGCCGAACGGGAAATAAGGGTTGTGTCCCGCCGGTCCCTGGTAGGTCCGGCGTCCAGGCAGCGGGCTGTCCCCACGCCCCAAGCCGCCCTCCGCGGTGCTCGGCAAATCCTCGGCGGGAAGGTAACCGCCCTCCGGCCCGGCGCGTCCGGCGCGTTCGTCCTGTTCGCCAAGGTCAGGGCCGGCACGGAAGGATGCGGCGTCGAACTCCCCCGAAATTCTCGGAATAAGGCCGGTGTCCACCGAGACGGTGGCACGTTCCGGCCTGGTCCGCGTTGCGGCGGCGCCGTCCGGCAGGTCTTCGGCGCCGGGCTCGGCAGCCTGCCGGCGGCGCAGGCGGCCCAGCAGCGGCTGCAGCAGGTCGCTCAGCTCGGTCACGCGGAAGAGCTTCAGCAGGAGCAGGTAGGCCGCCAGCATGACGGGCCCGACGACGGCGATCGTCACCAGAGCGGCGATGGGGGTGCTCCAGGCGAAGCCATCCGGGCTGTAACTGCCCAGCAGCCACAAAGCCCCTGCCCCCGCCAGTGCGGAACCCAGCGCGGCGTAGCCCATCCTGATGTAGGAGTTGGCGATCCGCGGGCCGTCCAGATGGCCCAGGAGCCGGCGCAGGAAGACCGCGCTGACAATCACCGACAGGATGTTGCCGCCGGTGTAGAGGATGGCGATGGCGAAAATGATCTGATCGAACGGCAGGAACTGGATCGTGAAGGCGGCGACCACGTTCACGAGGGCCAGCACCAGCTGGATGAAGAACGGCGTCCGGGCGTCCTCGTTGGCGTAGAACACCCGGGACATCATGAAGTTGGCGCTCATGAAGGGCGTGCTCAGGGCCAGGATAGTGAGGGTTTGGGCCAGCATAACGCCGTCCTGTTTCACCCCGCCGGAGAAGAACATGCCCAGGGGCCCGGCCAGCGCAAAGAGCGCCAGCGCGCCAAAGACGGTGGCGACGGCCATGGTCCGCAGCCCGTGGGAGAGTGCGTTGCGCAGCGCCGCGTGGTCCCCGTCCTGCGAGGCCCGGGTCATCCGGTTGAACAGCACCGTGGCCAGCGAGAGCGCAATGATGGAGTGCGGGAGCAGGTAGAGCTGGCTGGCCACTTCCAGAACGGCGTTGCCCGGCATCGTGTCCGCGGCCGGGTCCCCTGCCTGTTCCAGGCGGAGGCGTTCCGCGCCCGGAATTGTGGCGATACGCATGACATAGAGGAACGCCAGCTGCCCGACGGCGGCCGTCGCCAGGGTCCAGACGCTCAGCCGGGCGGCATGTCCCAGGCCGACGCCGCGCCAGCCGAACCGCGGACGCAGGCCCAGGCGGAGCCTGAACACCGGGACCAGCAGGATGGTGGTCTGGGCGATCACACCGATGGTGGAGAACCCGGCCACCAGGAAGGTCTGGCTGGAGTCCCACGTGTCCAGCGTGTGCGGGTTGGCCACGTTGGCACCGAACATCCAGATGAACATGCCGAGGCCGGCGATCGCGACAATGTTGTTCAGGATTGGGGCCCACATCGCCGGCCCGAACGCGCCGTGGGCGTTGAGCACCTGGGTCAGCAGGGCGTACAGGCCGTAGAAGAAGATCTGCGGAAGGCACCAGAACGCGAAGGACACGGCGAGGGCCTTCTGCTGCGGCGAGTAACCCTGCGTCGTCAGCTCAATGACCCACGGCGCCAGCAGCGTCACCGCCAGTGTCAGGGCCAGCAGCACCAGCACCGCAAGCGTCAGCAGCCGGCTGATGTAGTCGGCGCCCTTGTCCGGAGCCTTGCTCGCCTTGATGATCTGGGGCACCAGGACGGCGTTGAAGACGCCTCCGGCCACCAGCAGGAAGATCAGGTTCGGCAGGTTGTTCGCGTTGATGAACGTGTCGTTGACGGTGGAGCCCAGGCCAAGGGCGGCCGCCAGCATCCAGGTCTTGGCGAAGCCCAGGAAACGCGAGACCAGCGTGCCGGCGGCCATGATGGCGCTGGAACGGACTTCTCCGGATTGGACAGCTTTGGAATCGGCGGTGCCGGAGTGTGCTGGGGTGGGTTTGGCAGATGACATCGTCTTCATCGTCTCACCCGGGCACGGCTTTAGGCGCTATCGGAGTCCGATAAGAGGCCTGCGTGGCCCTAGCGGTGCTCCGGCAGGACTTCCTTCGCGAGGTCCGCGATGCGGCGTTCGTTCGGGAAGGAAAGCTTCCGGGCCAGCTCATGGATGGGCACCCAGGCGACGTCCACGGCTTCCTTGTCGGGATCGTTCTCGATGGTCAGCTCCCCGCCCGTGGCCTGGAGGAGGTAGTGGTGGACGGTCTTGTGGACGCGGTGGCCGCTGACCGTGAACCAGTAGTCGATGCTTCCCAGCGGGGCGAGGATCTTGCCTTCGATGCCGGTTTCCTCGGCGATTTCCCGCACGGCGGCTTCCTCGTTGCTCTCTTTGCCTTCCGGATGCCCCTTCGGCAGGCACCATTCCAGCCGTCCGCCGCGATTAAGGCGGGCAATGATCGCAACCCGGAGCTCGGCGTCGGAAGTGTCCACCACGACGCCGCCGGCGGAGACTTCCTCCACGGTGGGGAGGGAGGCCTGCCCGGAGTGCTGTACCGGCGCGACGTTGGCACCGATTGCCGATGGCAACGGTGCGTTTGTCCTCCTGCCGGGAGCGCTCGGTACGGGATGGGCCATGAAGTCCACTCTAACGACTCTTGTCCGCACTTGAGGACCTAAACATGGCAGGAAAGTGGACGGCCGGGAAAGTGGATCGCCGGTTCCGTCCGCGCATTGGCTGCCGGCGGCCGGACTCAGGGAGTATTCGGTGTGGTGCTGGCCGGGATTTCTGACAAGCTTAAGAAACTATGGCGCACGCACATCACAAGACTGACTCGCACACTGTTGATTTCCAGGTGGACCCTGTGGTCCTGGAGCTTGGGCAGCGGTTTGTTGACGCCGGCCACGAACTCTCCCTCGTGGGCGGACCGGTGCGCGATCTGTTCCTGGGCAGGACGTCTCCGGACCTGGACTTCACCACGGACGCCACACCGGACCAGACGGTTGCCCTCATCAAGAAGTGGGCTGACAACTATTGGGAAATCGGGCGCGCCTTTGGCACCATCGGGATGCGCAAGTCCGGCTTCCAGATCGAAATCACCACCTACCGCGCCGAGGCATACGATCCTGACTCCCGCAAACCCGTGGTGGCCTTCGGCAACTCGCTGACGGATGACTTGCTGCGCCGGGACTTCACCATCAACGCCATGGCCCTGCGGCTCCCCTCGTTGGAGCTGGTGGATCCGTTCGGCGGGGTCCGCGACCTGCACGCTTCCATCCTCGCCACCCCGGGCGCCCCGGAAGCATCCTTTTCCGACGACCCGCTGCGCATGATGCGGGCTGCCCGCTTCGCCGCGCAGCTGGGCATCACAGTGCACGAGGACGTCCGCGCCGCCATGTCCCGGATGGCGGAGCGGATCACCATGATCTCCGCGGAACGTGTCCGCGAGGAGCTGGTCAAGCTCATCTGCGCGGCGCATCCCCGGGCCGGCGTGGACCTGCTCGTGGACACCGGGCTGGCCGACTTCGTGCTGCCTGAAGTCTCCGCGCTGCGCCTCGAATCGGACGAACACCACCGCCACAAGGATGTGTACCAGCACTCACTCCAGGTCCTGGAGCAGGCCGCCGCCCTCGAAACGGATGCCGACGGCGCCGTGCCCGGCCCGGACTTTGTGCTGCGGTTCGCAGCGTTGATGCACGACGTCGGGAAGCCGGCCACGCGCCGCTTCGAACCGGGCGGCGCCGTGAGCTTCCGCCACCACGACATGGTCGGGTCCAAACTGACGACCAAACGGATGAAGGCGCTGCGCTTCGACAACGACACCATCAAGGCCGTAGCCAAGCTGGTGGAGCTGCACATGCGCTTCTACGGCTACGGCGATGCGGGCTGGAGCGACTCCGCCGTCCGCCGCTATGTCACCGACGCGGGCCCCCTCCTGGAACGGCTGCACCGGCTGACCCGCTCGGACGTGACCACCCGCAACCAGCGCAAGGCCGAGCGGCTCGCCTTCGCCTACGACGATCTTGAAGCCCGGATCGCGGCCTTGCGCGAGCAGGAATCCCTCGAAGCCGTCCGCCCCGACCTGGACGGCGGCCGCATCATGGAACTCCTGGGACTCAAACCCGGACCTGTCGTCGGGCGCGCCTACAAGTTCCTTCTGGAGGAACGGATGGAGCACGGCCCGCTGGACCCCGCCGCGGCCGAAGCCAAACTGCACGAATGGTGGGCGGCGCAGCCCGAATCCGCCGTCGCGCTCTCAACAGAGGAGTCCTAAGTGAGTGCACCTGTCAACGGCCCCCGTCCGCAGCTGTGGATCCTGCGGCACGGCGAAACCGAATGGTCCAAGAGCGGCCAGTACACCGGCCTCACCGACCTCCCGCTCACCGTGGAGGGCGAGCAGCAGTCCGTGGAGGCGCGCAAGGTGCTCGATGCCGTCGATTTTGACCTGGTGCTGACGTCGCCGCTGCGGCGTGCCCGCCGCACCGCGGAACTGGCCGGCTTCCCCGACGCCCGGCTGGAGCCACTCGCCGTTGAGTGGGACTACGGCGACTACGAGGGCATCAGCTCGGACCTGATCCGCAAGGACAACCCGGACTACCTGATCTGGACCCACGGCGTACCGAACGGCGAAGCCCTCGACGACGTCGCCGCGCGCGCGGACAAGATTGTGGCCCGCGTGCTCGAATCCGGCCTGGACAACGTGCTGATCGTTGCGCACGGCCACTTCTCCCGGATCCTCACCGCCCGGTGGCTGGGGCTCGATCCCCACGAGGGCCGGCATTTCATTCTGGGAACCGCGAAAGTGTGCACGCTCGGCTGGGATAAGAGGACCCCGGCAGTGGTCCGCTGGGGCCTATAAATGCGGTTTAGAAAATAACTTCAAGAAAGTTTATGAATTCGGTAGTCAAGTACCGCCGACATAGGGTATTTTTATTTCTGACCCCAGAGCGTCCTGCCGGGGTCGAGGCGCGCGTCGCCCGGCCAGTCAGCCGGAGCTACGGCATAACAGAAAAGGAGGTTGGGAGAAATGATTACTTTGACTAGCGGATGGATGTACTTCGTCACCGCCACCCCGGCCTCTGTCGCTGAACCGCGCCCAAATTTCGGCCCGACTGCCTCCTGACCCCTTCCCCCGCGGCCCGGTTTTGACCTAGGCCCGGAGCCAAGGCGATACCCGGCACTTCTTCTTCCTGGGAGTGCCGTGACAGCGGACTGACCAGGCGGAACCACGCGGTTGCGCAGTATCCCCAAAGTTCGGAACCCGGCTTCCTGTTGGGGTTGCCGCGCTCCCGCGTTCAGGGGCCAACTTTCCGCTTTTGCGTAACCATTCATTAGTGCCGGGTAATTCCCTGCCCAATTGCGGCCTTTTCATCCTCAATTCACAGAGGCCTTAATTGGCATGCCCAATTACTCCCCTTTCCGTCAACACCAAAGAGAGGTCCACCGTGACTATTGCCAGCTCCACACCCGGACCATGCAGCACGAAACCCCGGAGGGAGGTGACCACTATGAAGCAGAAACTCCAGTCGCTCCTGCGCCTGGGCAGCCAGCCGGCCCCGAGGCACACGGCGCTGTTCAACGGACAACTCCTGGACCAGAAACGCGAGGACGTCTACGTCGTTATGCACCAGATGGGCCTCATCCGCTGAGGCAGTCCCGGCCACCGAAGGAAAACTGATGACTGACGTCGGAACTGATCCGCAAGGAGCCCACGCGGCGACGCGTGGGCTCCCCCCTTTAAGCGCCAGCGCCAATCCGGGCGCCCGGTCCACACCCGCCCGGCCATCCGCCCGGCGCAGCACATCCAGCCGGACCCGCCCCGGTAAGCTCAGGGACATGCAGGAGACAAAGCCGCCGGAGCAGCGCCGACGCGTCCGACTGGTCATTCCGAGCCGCAACGACCCCACGCTGAGGAACTTCACGGAACTGATCGGCGGACCCATGGGCCGCCGCTCTGCCCCCGGCATCGTCTCCCCCGGATTTTTCACCGTGGAACGTGTCCTGATCCTGCTGACCGTCCTGGGATCTGTCATCGGCATCCTGCTGAAGTCCTATTGCCGCAGCAACGGGTGGGAAACCCCGGGCCAGTTCTATGCGACCTGCTATTCGGATTTCCCGGAGTTGTTCAAGAACCGGGGGCTGGGCGACGGGGCCTTCCCCTTCATCACACAGGGGACGTTCTTCGAATACCCCGTCCTCATGGGCTTCATCGCCGGAGCCACGGCCCTGCTGGTGCCCGGCGAGGGCGTCTCGACCACGCGCATCCTGGCCTACTTCGACATCAACGCCGCCTTGATCCTGGCCGTCTGGATCGTCACGGTGCTCGCCACGGCACGGATGGCCCGCCGTCGGCCGTGGGACGCGGCAATGGTCGCGGTGGCCCCCGGCATGATCCTGGCCGGCACGATCAACTGGGACATGTGGGCTGTGGGGCTCCTGGCCCTGGGAATGTACTGCTTCTCCCGGAACAAACTGGTGCTGGCCGGGATCTTCATCGGCCTGGGCACGGCCACGAAGCTCTACCCGGTGCTGGTTCTTGGCGCGGTCCTGCTCCTGGCCCTGCGCACCGGGCGGATCCGCGGCGTCCTGGTCACCGCCGGCGCCGCAGCCGCCGCGTGGCTGGCGGTCAACCTCCCGGTCGCCGCCGTCAACCCGGAGGGCTGGAAATACTTCTACGATTTCACCGAGGACCGGCCCGCCGGCTACAGCTCGCCCTGGTTCGCCTACAACCTCGTCGCCGGCCGGCTGGGCTTGCTCCCCCTGCAGCCCGAGGCGATCAACACCCTGGCAATGAACCTGTTCGTGCTGGCCTGTGTGCTGATCGGTGTGCTGGCCCTGACCGCACCCCGGCGGCCCCGGCTCGCGCAGCTCACTTTCCTGATCGTTGCCGCATTTATCCTGACCAACAAGGTCTACTCACCCCAGTTCGTCATCTGGCTCATCCCGCTGCTTGCCCTCGCCCGGCCCCGTTGGCGGGACTTCCTGATCTGGCAGACCTTCGAGGCGCTGCACTGGGCGGCAGTCTGGATGTACCTCGGACAGGTGACGAGCGGCGGTGTCTCCCAGCACAATATTGATATGCCCTACTACGTCCTCGCCGTGGTCTTCCATATGGCCGCCACGGGCTACCTGATGGCGCGGGTGGCCCTGGAGATCTGGGATCCCGGCCATGACGTTGTCCGCCGGCACGGGACGGATGATCCGCAGGGCGGGCCGTTCGAAGGCCTTCCGGACCGGTTACGGGTGGATCTGCTGCGCCCCTCGGCCTCCGTGCTGCCGTGGCGAAAGGCCCCCGCAGATGCCTGATGTTGCCGTCGTCGGGTCAGGACCCAACGGGCTCGCCGCGGCGGTAACCCTGGCCCGTGCCGGGCTGAAGGTGCACGTCTACGAGGCGGCACCCGCCCCCGGGGGCGGGCTGCGTACCGCCGAGCTCATGGAGCCCGGCCACTTTCATGATGTGTGTTCGGCAGTGCACCCGATGGCCCTGGCCTCGCCGTTTTTCCGGCAGTTCGAGCTCTCGCGGCGGATCCGGCTGGAGGTGCCCGACGTCTCCTACGGCACGCCGCTCGACGGCGGCCGGGCAGCGCTGGCCTACCGCTCCCTGGAGCGGACGGTTGCGCACCTGGGGCGCGACGGCGGCGCCTTCGGACGGCTGATGGCCCCGCTGGTGCAACGGGCGGACGGCGTCGCGGACCTGACGCTAAACCAGCTGCTCCGGCTGCCGCGCGACCCGGTCGCTGCCGCCCTGTTCGGCGTCCGTGTCCTGGAGCAGGGCTCGGGGCTGTGGGGGGTGAGGTTCCGGGAGGAACTGGCGCCCGCGCTGCTGACCGGCGTCGCGGCGCACGCCGTGGCGCAACTGCCCGCCCCCGCCGCGGCCGGAGCGGGCCTGATGCTGGGGACACTGGCCCACACGGTCGGCTGGCCGGTCCCGGTCGGCGGCTCCGGGGCGATCGCGCAGGCCTTGGTGGCGGACCTTGAAGCGCACGGCGGGGCGGTGGAAACCGGGGCCAGGATCGGGTCACTGGCGGAGCTGCCCCCGGTCCGCGCCACCTTGCTGGACGTGGCGCCGCCCGGACTCCTGAGACTGGCGGACGGCAGGCTCCCCGACCGGTACCGCCGCGCCCTTGAGCAGTTCCGGTTCGGCAACGGGGCATGCAAGGTGGACTTCATCCTCTCCGGCCCGGTCCCGTGGGCAGCGTCCGGACTGGCCGACGCAGGCACAGTCCACGTCGGCGGCACCCGTGCGGAGATGGCCGAAGCCGAAAACCTCGTCGCCGCGGGGCGGCATCCGGACCGCCCCTATGTCCTGGTCTCCCAGCCCTCGCGCTTCGATTCCGGGCGGGCACCCGGCGGCCGGCACATCCTCTGGAGCTACTGCCACGTGCCGGCGGGTTCCAGCGTGGACATGGCCGAGGCAGTGATGTCCCAGCTGGAGCGCTTCGCCCCGGGATTCCGGGACCTTGTCATCAGTCTGCAGGTCACCACTGCCGCTGAGCTTGGTGCCTACAACGAGAACTACGTCGGCGGTGACTTCAGCGCCGGCCTGATGGACCTCCGGGGGATCATCCGGCGCCCCGTCCTGGGACCCGTTCCCTGGCGGACTCCCCTGCCCGGCGTGTACCTGTGTTCCTCCTCCACGCCACCCGGTCCCGGTGTGACCGGGATGCCGGGATACCACGCCGCAAGATATGCCTTGAAGGACATATTTGGTCTCGCGGTTCCGCGCCTCGGGATCTAGGACGCCCCCGCGCTCAGCCCCGGGCCGCGCTGACCGCCTGCGGGGCGGAGAGCCTGCCGTCGCGCATGCTGGCCACCGTATCCGTCATCGGGACGAATCCGGTGTCATGGGTGACCATGACCGTGGCCACCTCGAACTCGTCGGTGACCCGGCGCAGGAGTCCCACGATTGCCTCGCTCCGTTCCCGGTCAAGGGCTGCCGTGGGTTCGTCCACCAGCAGCACCGCGGGATCCCCCATCAGCGCACGGGCAATATTGACCCGTTGCCGCTGCCCTCCGGAGAGCTGGTGGGGACGCTTGCCGGCAGCGGGAGCCAGGCCAACGAGATCCAGAAGCGCTGCGGCGCGCGTGGCCGCCGCCCGCGCCGGCTTGCCGCGCAGGTGGTCGCCGATAACCAGTTGCTCCAGGGCCGTGAGGGACGGCAGCAGATTGGGCTGCTGGAAGATGATGCCGATCCTGTCGCGGCGCAGCGAGGTGCGGTCAGCTTCCGACAGGCCGCCGGCGTCGATCCCGTCGATCACCACAAGGCCCGCGGTGGGCCTGACGAGCGTGGCGGCGACGGCCAATAGAGAGGACTTGCCCGATCCGGACGGCCCCACAAGGGACAGGAACTCCCCCGGGGCCAGTTTCACGTTGACGGCATCGAGTGCCTTGAGGGTGCCGTCGCCGTCGGGGTACTGGAGGGTGACGTCGACGAGGTTGAGGGCGTTTTTCATGAGGTATGCCTTTCGGGGAATGCTGATGCGGGGGTACTAGTTGCCGCCGAGGGCCAGCAGGGGATCCACCCGGGTGATGCTGCGGACCGCCAGGGCGGCCCCGGCGAGACCGAGGACCACGATCCCCGCGATGGGCAGGAGTATGGTCTCCGCGGTCAGCAGGAACGGGGCTGCTGTGGCTGCGAGGACCCCGCCAGCCACCCCGGCGGCACCCCCGGTCACCGCACCGGCCAGCAACACCACCGCAGCCTGGACCATGGCGTCCTTGAGGACATAGCCGGAGGACGCGCCGAGGGCCTTGAGGACGGCGATATCCCGGGTGCGCTGGACGGTCCAAACGGTCAGGAACGCCACGATGACCAGGGCCGAGATGCCGTACAGGAAGGCCTGCATGAGCAGGAGGGAACCGTTTTCGCTCTTGTAGGAGCTGAGGGCCTGGAACGAACCGTCCCGGGTGGTGCTGACGGTCCCGGCCGCCGCGTTGGCGGCGTCGACATCGAGGGACTGGCCGCCGTCGGACGTGACCGCGATGACGGTCGCAGCGGCGTCCTTGCCAGTGATGTGGGCCAGCGTCCGCCAGTCGGCGAGGGTGGTCCACACAACGCCGGTATGGGAATACCACTGGTCCGGGACGACGGCGGACACGGTCAGTTCGGTGCCGCCCACCGTGGCGCGGCTCCCCGCCTGCAGCTTGAGTTCCTTGGCAAGGCTGGTGCCGACCACCACCGTTCCCTCGGCCACGGGGCCCGGCGCCAGGCCGGAGCCTTCGGTCCCGAAGACCGCGACGCTGGCCGTCCCGGACGGCGAACCGGCCGGGCCAAGAGCCTGGAAGCGGCTTTGGCTGATACCCAGCAGACCGGCGTCCGCAACACCCTCGCGGGCGGCCCAATCAGCCAATTGTGTGCGGGTGACCTCCGACTCGGTGAAGGACGCCTTGGCGCTGTCGCCGGCGGAAGCCCCGAAGACTATCTGGTCCGCCGGCAGCGCGGCGAGGGCCGACGTCGACTGGTTGCCCAGCCCGGCCGTGAGGCCGGAGAGCAGCACCAGCAGCAACGTGATGAGCGCGACGACTCCGCCCATCAGGACAAAGCGTCCTTTGGCGAAGCGGAGGTCGCGGAGAGCGAGATACATAGGAGTCCTTTTCACGGGGATTGTGGTCTTGGTTCCAGCCTCCCGCCGCGGTTCCGGTCCGGCATCGCCCGCGCGGCTGAGCCTGCAGGGCGGAGTGGTTGACCCGCCGGTCAACCAAACGGTTGATAGTGGCGCGGCGGCAGGGATTTCGGGCGGATCCGGCCCCGTCCGGCACTACGCTGAAAGCATGGATGTCAAGGTTCACAGCGCGCCGGAGGTGACCGCTACGGGCGGCCCGCCGAATGCTGCCGTGATTTTGCGCGTCCTCCGGGTGTGCCTTCACAGCGGCTTTGCCGTGCTCCTGCTCGTCGCCGTGGCGCGGCTGTTCAGCACCGGACTTCGGGGCGCGGACTGGCTCATCGTGGGCCTCGCGCTGGTTCTCGCCGCCGTCTACGTGCTGGGTACCGTCCTGGAGAAACGGCACTCCTCGGATTCGTCCCGGTTTGATCCCCGGCCATATTCGACCCTGTGGCTGGCCGCCGTCTGCCTGCTCTGGCTGCTGCTGATCTGGGCCAGCCCCGACTTCGTGTGGCTGGCCTTCCCGCTCTTTTTCCTGCAGCTGCACGTGCTGACGCTGCGGCTGGCGCTGCCGGCGATAGCCCTGAGCACCGTGCTGGTGATTGTGGCGCTCTGGTTCCACAACACCGGGGCTGACGGGGCCGCCCTGCAGTTGCCGATGGTGCTGGGACCTGCCTTCGGGGCCGCCTTTGCCGTGGTCACCGGGTTGGCCTACCGGGCGCTCTACCTGGAAGCCGAAAGCCAGCGGCTTGCCGCCGAGGAGCTGCGCCGCACCCGCACCGAACTTGCCCGCAGCCAGCATGACGCCGGCACGCTGGCCGAACGCGCCCGGCTGGCCCGCGAAATCCATGACACGCTTGCCCAGGGCTTCTCCAGCATTGTGCTGATGGGCCGTTCGGCGGAAAAGGCCCTCGACGACGGGGACACCGCTACGGCCCGCGACCGGCTCCGGACCGTCCAGGAGACGGCAGCTGCGAACCTGGCCGAGGCCCGCAACTTTGTCCGCGGCCTGCAGCCCCCCGCACTTGCGGGCGACACAGCGTTGAACACAGCGGGAAACACAGCGGACCCAGCGGGCAACGCCGCACAGCCCGCGGCGGAGGACCCCCTGGTCAACAGCCTGCGCCGGCTCTGTGAAAAGACCGAAACCGAGGCCGCCGCCCGCGGCACCCGGCTGCGGTGCCGCTTCGACCTTGAAGGAACCCCGGTGGACCTTCCCAACCCGTACCGCACCACCCTGCTTCGGGCCGCACAGGCAAGCCTTGCGAACGTGTGGGTGCACGCCAAAGCGGAGACCGCCGTCGTGACCCTGTCCTTCCTGGGCAGCGAAGTGGCGATGGATATCTACGACGACGGCGCAGGGTTCGACCCCTCGGCGGTTACGGCCCCCGCCGGCCGTCCGGACGGCTCCGGCTACGGACTGAAATCGCTCCAGGAACGGGTGGCTGCGCTGGCCGGCAGCCTGGACATCGAGTCCGCATCCGGCGAGGGAACGGTGGTGGCCATCCGGCTCCCGCTCGGGGAGTCCCCGGCACGGAACGAACCGTGAACGATATCCGTGTGTTGCTGGTCGATGACCACCCGGTGGTCCGGGCTGGACTGCGGGCCATGCTGAGCGACTTCGAAGGCATCACTGTCGCCGCGGAAGCGGCCGACGGCGGTGCAGCCCTGGCCGAGCTGTCCCGGCTCCATACCCTCGGCGAGCCGGCCGACGTCGTGCTCATGGATCTGCAGATGGGCGCCGGCATGGACGGTGTCACGGCGACCGGCAGGATCAAAGCGGGCGAGGCCGGACAGCCCGCTCCGCCGGTGCTCATCCTCACCACCTATGACTCCGACGCCGACATCCTCGCCGCCGTGGAAGCCGGGGCCAGCGGTTACATGCTCAAGGACGCGCCGCCGGAACAGATCCGCCAGGCGGTACTCTCGGCCGCGGCGGGACAGACCGCGCTGGCACCCGAAGTGGCCGCCCGGCTCATGGGCCGTATCCGCAATCCAGAACCGGTCCTGTCCGCCCGCGAGATCCAGCTGCTGGAGCTGCTCGCCACCGGCCTGGGGAACCGGGCCATCGCCAAGCAGCTCTTCATCTCCGAGGCCACGGTCAAGACCCACCTCGTGCATATTTACGGCAAGCTCGGCGTGGACAACCGCACGGCCGCGATCTCCGTGGCGACGCAGCGCAGGATCATCCGGCGCTTCTAACTCCCTTTCTCACCCGGGCCGCCGCGCTGCTGCCCAGTTACCCGTTGCCAGCGGTGTTCCCCGTTGCGGATAATCCCCGGAATTCCGCGGAACTTCATGACTCCGGGGCGGGTGCACTCCGGAGCAACCGGGCGGGAACGTCAGGCCGGGGTCGGGATATCGTGTCCTCGGCAGGCCGTATGTGACAGGGGCATTGTCAGCAGCACGGTGCATAATGGCGCGGTGGGGAACATTTCGAAACTTTCAGCTGCCCTTATTGGTTTGATTCTCGGCGCCTCGCTGGTGGCCTGCGACGACGGCAGGGCCGGTGCGCAGGACGCCGCGAAGCAGCTGGCATCCGCTGTCTCAGCGCTCGACGTCGGCTCGGTCGCCTTCGAGGGCCAGGAGTCCGGCGCGGCCAATGAGCAGCTCAAAGAGGTGTTTAAGGCACTGGACCCGCTCAAACCCTCGGTGGCGAGCGGTGAGCTGCAGCTGGAGTCCGAGACAGCCACGGTTCCGCTCAGCTACAGCTGGAAGATCGGCTCCGGGGAGTGGAAATACACCGTCTCCGCCCAGCTGAAGAAGTCCGGCGACAAATGGCTCACGGTGTGGACCCCGGAGCTGCTGGTTCCCGGCCTGGCAGCCGGCGAAGTCCTGGGCACCTCCAGCGACTCCCCGCCGCGGGCCGACATCCTCGGCGCCGGCGGCGCCAAGCTGGTCACCGAACGGCCGGTGGTGAACGTCGGCATCGACAAACCCCTGCTGGCCGCCGCCGATCCGGCGGAGTCTGCCACCCGCCTCGCCGAACTGGTGGGAGTGGACCCCGCGGCCTACGTGCAACAGGTCCAGGCGGCCGGCCCTGAGGCCTTCGTTACCGCCATCACCCTGCGCCAGGACGGCCGGACCATCACTGACGAACAGATCGCCGCAATCCCCGGGGCCCGGGCAATCGCCGATTCGCTTCCCCTCGCCCCCACCCGCACCTTCGCCCGGGCCTTGCTGGGCACTGTGGGGGAGGCCAGCGCCGAGCAGATTGAGAAATCCGGCGGCGCCCTCCTAGCAGGCGACACCACCGGCACCGGCGGGCTGCAGCAGCAGTACGACGCGCAGCTGCGGGGTACCAGCGGCACCCAGGTCTATGCCGAAAAGGCGGGACTCACCGCCGAGCAACGGCGGGCCCTGCTCAACGGCGGGCGCCGGGTCCTGTTCCAGGTCGATATGAAGGCCGGGACTCCGCTGAAAACCACCCTGGATCCCAAGCTCCAGCAGCTGGCCGAGGACACCCTGGGGAAGGTGGGCCCGGCCTCGGCCATCGTCGCCCTCCGGCCTTCCAGCGGGGCCGTCCTCGCCGCGGCCTCCGGACCGGGCAGCAACGGCTACGACACCGCGCTGCTGGGCCAGTACGCCCCCGGTTCCATCTTCAAAATCGTCGATTCCCTGGCCATGATCCGAAACGGCATGAGCCCGGATTCAACGGTTGACTGCCCGGCCACCCTGTCCGTGGACGGACGGACCTTCAAAAATGCCGAAGGCTACCCTGCCGCCTCGCTGGGTTCCGTGACGTTGCGCGACGCCTTTGCGCACTCCTGCAACACGGCGTTCATCAACGCCCGGGACAAGGTCAGCCAGGCCCAGCTGGAATCCGCCGCCACGTCCCTCGGCGTCGCCGTGGAAGCCCCCGCCCTCGGGGCCGGCGCGTTCCTCGGCTCGGTTCCGGGCGAGGCCTCGGGGACCGAGCACGCGGCCTCCATGATCGGCCAGGGGAAGGTACTGATGTCCCCGCTGGCCGCCGCCATCATGGCCGGCTCTGTCGCGAAGGGCTCCCCCGTCTCCGCGCAGCTTGTGCTGAACCCCGACGCCGGCGACGCGGCTGCAGGCACCGAAACAGCCGCCCAAGCCACCCCGTCGGAGGGCACGACGGCGTCGTCCGCCCCCGCCCCGGCAAAATCCTCCGGCACGCCGGTGACGGCAGCGGAGGCCGCCGCACTGAAGGACATGATGCGCGCGGTGGTGACCTCCGGCCATACCGGCTTCCTCGCCTCCGTCCCGGGCGCCCCGGTCGCGGCCAAAACCGGAACAGCCGAATTCGGCAAGGACAACCCGCCCAAGACGCACGCCTGGATCGTGGCCGTTCACGGGGACCTCGCGGTCGCCGTGTTCGTCGAGGAAGGCGGACTGGGCGCCACCGTCTCGGGTCCGCTGCTGAAGGAATTCCTGACGGCCGCCGGCTGACCCCTCCCTTGGGGCGGCGCCGGCCCGCCGCCACGGCCGTGGGAGGATGGAAGTGTGGCTCATATTGACGTTTCCAACATCGATTACTTCCTCTCCGACGGCACCCAGCTGCTCAACGGCGTGACCTTCAAGGTCCCGGACGGCACCAAAACCGCACTCATCGGGCCGAACGGAACCGGCAAGACCACGCTGTTCCGGATCATTTCCGGCGACCTCGTTCCCGACGAAGGCGTGATCGGCCGATCCGGCAACATGGGCATCATGCGCCAGTTCGTTGGCCAGGTACGGGACGAATCCACCGTCCGCGACCTGCTGGTCTCCGCCGCCCCGCCGGCACTGGCAGCAGCAGCCCGCGCCGTCGATGAAGCCGAACTGGCCATGATGGAGCACGACGACGAGCCCACCCAGATGAACTACGCCCAGGCGATCGTCGACTGGGGCGACGCCGGCGGGTACGACGTCGAAACGGTCTGGGACGAGGTCTGCATGGCCGCCCTCGGCCTGCCGTTCGACCGTGCGCAGCACCGCCCGGCGTCGAGCCTCTCCGGCGGCGAGCAGAAGCGCCTGGTGCTTGAGGCGCTGTTCGCCGGCCCCGACGAGCTCCTGCTCCTCGACGAGCCGGACAACTACCTCGACGTCCCCGGCAAGCGCTGGCTTGAGGCCAAGCTGAACGAGTCTAAGAAGACGGTCTTCTTCATCAGCCACGACCGCGAACTGCTCAACAACGCCGCGGGCCGCATCGTCACGTTGGAACCGGGCATCAACGGCGCCGGCGCGTGGATCCACGGCGGCGGCTTCGGCTCCTACGTGGACGCCCGCGCGGACCGGAACGCCCGCTTCGAGGAGCTCCGCAAGCGCTGGGACGAGGAGCACGTGAAGCTCAAGGAACTCGTCAACATGTACAAGAACAAGGCCGCGTTCCGCTCGGATATGGCCAACAGGTACCACGCCGCGCAGACGCGCCTGGCGAAGTTTCTCGAGGCCGGGCCGCCCGAGGCGCTGCCGATCGAGCAGAACGTGCAGATGCGGCTCAAGGGCGGCCGGACCGCCAAACGTGCCGTCGTCGCCGACAAGCTGGAGCTCACCGGGCTGATGAAGCCGTTCTCCACGGAGGTCTGGTTCGGGGACCGCGTCGGCGTGCTCGGTTCCAACGGCTCCGGCAAGAGCCACTTCCTGCGCCTGCTCGCCACCGGCGGCACCGACCCGGAGCGGGAGCACCTGCCGGTGTCCGACGTCGACATCGCCGAAGTCCCGCACGAGGGCACGGTGAAACTCGGCGCCCGGATCCGGCCCGGCTTCTTCGCCCAGACCCATGTCCGGCCCGACCTGCTGGGCAAGACCCTGCTGGAAATCCTGCACCGGGGCGACGAGCACCGGTCGGGGCTGGGTCGAGAGGCGGCGGCCGGCGCCCTGGACGGTTATGGGCTGGCATCGCAGTCGGAGCAGAAGTACGAATCCCTCTCCGGCGGGCAGCAGGCGCGGTTCCAGATCCTGCTCCTGCAGCTCTCCGGCGCAACCCTGCTGCTGCTCGACGAGCCCACGGACAACCTGGACCTGCACTCGGCCGAGGCGCTGGAGCGGGCCATCGACCACTTCGAGGGCACCGTCCTGGCCGTGACGCACGACCGCTGGTTCGCCCGGACCTTCGACCGGTTCCTGGTCTTCGGCTCCGACGGCAGGGTCTACGAATCGGCCGAGCCCGTCTGGGACGAAAAACGCGTCGAACGCGCCCGCTGACCCGACGCTCCCTCACGTCCTGCACGTTTTGCGCCGACGCTTCCTCATCTGGTGAGGGAGCGTCGGCGCTTTTCGTGCGCAAGATGCGGGAGGGTTGGGCTATTTGGGGGTCTCGCGCATGTTCTCGCAATGTCGGGGCGCTGCTGCGCAACAAATGATTAAATGATCACGCCGCGCTAGCATTTGTACATGAACACTGACGAGCGGCACCGCCGCATCGGCGAGCTGTTGCGCCACCGGGACCATGTGAGCGTCGATGAGCTGATGGCCGAATGCGGCGCCTCGGGTGCCACGATCCGGCGCGACCTGGACGTGCTGGAGCTCCACGGGGTTCTCCGCCGGGTCCATGGCGGCGCCCGGAGCCTCGTGCTGCGGGGGGAGACCCCCGAATACGGCCAACGCGAACTCGAGGACCACGCCGCCAAGGTGCGGATTGGAGCCGGGGTGGCCGCCCTGCTGAAGGACCGCGGCCACGTCTGGCTGGACAGCGGCACCACGGCCACCGAGGTGGCCCGCCAGCTGCAACAAAGGGAATTGACCCTGATGCCAATGTCGTTGCAGGCCGTTAATGCGATTGCCGCCGGCGGGCCGGCGGCCGGCCGGCGTCCCGAACTGCTGTTGCCCGGCGGGCGCCTCGTCCCCGGGGAGCTGTCCTTCCGCGGGCCCATGACGGAATCCTCCATCCGCTCGCTGCGGTTCGACACGGCCATTGTGACGCCCTGCGCACTGAACCTCCAGGACGGACTGCTGGCTCACGACCTTGAGGATGCCGCGGTGAAACGTGCCGGCGTGGAATCCGCGGGCCGGGTGATCGTCGCCTGCTCCGGAACCAAATGGAACGCCAGCGCCGTCGCGCTCGTCGCATCTCTCGATGCGGTGGACGTCCTCGTCACGGACAAGCAACTGAGCCCCGACGAACGTGCCCGGCTCACCCAACACTCGGTGGAAGTAGTGATCGTATGACCAAGACGGCAACCCGACCGCAACTCAAGGCCGCTGCCGCGGCGACCTTCCTGATTTTCGGGATCAACGGGCTCGTGTTCGCCAGTTGGGCCGCCCGGATTCCCGCGGTGACGGACATCCTGCATATTTCCTCGGGGCAGATGGGAACCCTGCTGCTGTGCGTCGCGGCGGGCTCACTGATCGCACTGCCCACCGCCGGCCACGTCGTGGGCCGCATCGGGACGGCCAATGCCGTTCGGGCCGCGGGCCTTGTCGCCGCCGTGGCCGGCGTCGGGGTGGCTCTGGCGCTGCTGGCGGAGTCCGTCCCCGGGACTGCCATCGCACTGTTCTTCTTCGGCATGGGGATCGGGCTCTGGGACGTCTCCCAGAACATAGAAGGCGCCGACGTCGAGCACAAACTCGGGCGCACCATCATGCCGCAGTTCCATGCCGCCTTCAGCGGCGGCGCGTTCCTGGGGGCCCTGATCGGAGCGGGCCTGGCAGGGCTTGGGGTGGGGCTCCCGGCGCACCTGCTGGTGATCGCCGCCATCGTCGCCGTGCTGACGCTGTTTGCGCCGCGCTACTTCCTGCCGCATACCCCGGCGCCCGCGCCGGCGGCAGGGGAAGCGCGGGAACACAAGGGCCGCTCGGCCTGGCGGGACGGACGAACACTGCTGATCGGTGTGGTGGTGCTGGGCGCGACGCTCACCGAGGGCGCCGGCAACGACTGGATCGCCAAGGCCGCGGTGGACGGCCTGGACGCCACGGAGTCCACCGGGGCCCTGCTGTTCGCTGCCTTTGTCCTGGCCATGACCGCAGTGCGCTTCTTTGGCGGCCGGGCGATCGACGCCTACGGCCGGGTGGTTGTGCTGCGTGCCAGCATGGCCGCCGCCGCCGCAGGGCTGGGACTCTTCGTACTGGCCGGCAACCTCTCGCTGGCCACCGCCGGCGCGGTGCTCTGGGGAGCGGGCGCCGCCCTCGCGTTCCCGATGGGAATGTCCGCCGCGGCCGACGACCCGAAATACGCGGCGGCCCGCGTGTCCGTGGTGTCCACGATCGGGTACGTGGCGTTCCTGGCCGGTCCGCCGTTGCTGGGCTACCTCGGTGATCTGATCGGAATCCGGCTGGCGCTGCTGGCCATCATGATTCCGATTCTAGGTGCGCTGCTGCTCGCCGGCGCCGCGAAGCCCTTGCGCGCCACGTAAGCAGGCGGCGGGCGTCTGCATTCTCCTGGATGCATATGTTCTGGAACAACAGCCAGAGCAGGAGCACCACCGGGACCGCCAGGCAAACGCTTCCCACGGTGTCCACGAGCCAGTGCGCGGACAGATAGGTGCGGCTGACCATCATGGCCAGCACTCCGAACGAAGCGATCACCCAGACCGAGGCGCGCCCCACCAGGAGGGCGACCACCGCGAGGAATGCCGCGGTGCTGGCGACGTGACCGGAGGGGAATGAGCCCGTGTCGGTCAGGACAATCGTGTTGTCCGGCCGGTCCCGCAAGATACCGGCCTTGAGGATCTGGGTGAAAATCAGGACGGCGATGCCGGCCGCCGCGGCGAAGACGGCCGTCTGGGGGCGTCTCCTCAGCAGCAGTGCCACGACCAGCAGCGCATGGAGCACCAGGACACCCCGGTAACCGGCCAGGTTAAGGAAGGCGTTGATCCCGTCCCAGAACGGGCTGCGCAGGGCGGCGATCCCGCGGGCCCAGCCGTCGTCCACGCCCTGGAAGGGCGGCAACCGCACCTCCGCCACAAGGAGTCCTCCGAGGACCACGCCGAGGGTGAGCAGGGCCGTGCTGGCCGCCAGCACGCGGCCCGTTGACAATCGCTGAGGATCCAGCACTCGGGTCATTGCCCTATCCTAGCCAACCGGGCGCCCTGGCCCGCTGGAGGCCGCTGCCGTGGAAATCTCCGGGCCGCCTGACAGCGCGGCAGCCCGTGACGGCAGTAGGGTGATCGCATGCGAAGCATGTTGCGGAAGGCGCCCGGGCGGTTCAAGAGACTCGACCGGACACTGGTAAGCGCCGTGTCCGGCCTCCCTGGCGGCAGTCATGACGATTTCTTCCGAAGGCTGTCCGCCGCGGCGAACAAGGGCAAGCTCTGGATCGGCATCGCCGCCGTGATGGCGCTCTTCCCCGGGAGGACGCGCCGGGCCGCCGTCCACGGGTTGCTGGCGCAGGCCGTCGCTTCCGCGGTCACGAACGTGGGCTTCAAGACGCTGCTGCCGCGGGCCCGTCCGCTGCCGGAGCACCTCCCGGCGTTTAGGTTTGTCCATCCCCAACCAACCAGCTCATCCATGCCCTCGGGGCATTCCGCCTCCGCCGTGGCATTCGCCTTCGGCGCCGGACTGGTGCGGCCCGGCCTTGGCGCCGCGCTGGCCCCGCTCGCGGCGGGCGTCGCCTACTCGCGTGTCCACACTGGCGCCCACTGGCCCTCGGATGTGTTCTTCGGATCGGCGATCGGCGCGGGTGCCGCCATGGTGACCCGCAAGTGGTGGCCGGTGCGGCCGCCGTTCCCCGAGGTCCGGCGGAGCGCGGTTGCAGCCGCGAAACTGCCGGAGGGTGAAGGCCTGGGCATCGCGGTCAACACGCTGGGCGGCGCCTATGCGGAGGAGACCGCGGCGGCCCTCCAGAAAGTATTCCCCAAGGCGTATATAAAGGAGATCTCCCCGGACGAGGACGTCGCGGAGGAGATCTCCCGGGTCGCCGGCCGCCCCGGGGTTGTGGCACTGGGCGTCTGGGGCGGGGACGGAACCGTCGGCACGGCGGCGGCGACCGCCGTCGAGCATTCCCTCCCGCTCCTGGTTCTACCGGGCGGGACGCTGAACCATTTCGCCCGGGACGCCGGCACTCCCACGCTGGCGGCCGCCGTCGAAGCCGCGTCCCGCGGCGAAGCGGCCCGGGCGGACCTTGGCCTGGTGGCCGTGGAGCGCGGACTGCCGGACAGCCCCGAAGTGCTCCACCTGGCCATGCTCAACACGGCGAGCATCGGCCTCTACCCGAACCTGGTGCGCCGGCGCGAACTGCTGCAGCCTGCGCTCGGCAAACCCGTGGCCGGCGTCGTTGCGATGTTCCGGACCTTTGCCGCCGGAACACCCACCACCCTGGTGGTCGACGGGGTGCGGCACAAACTCTGGATCCTGTACGTCGGGCGCGGACGGTACTACCCCCGCGACCATGCCCCGCTGGTGCGCCCGGTCCTGGATGACGGCGTCTTCGACCTCAGGCTCATCACCGCGGATGAATCATTCGCCAGGCTCCGGCTGCTGTGGTCCGTGCTGACAGGAACGGTCGCCACGTCCCGGATCACACACCTGAGCGAACGCAGCAGCATCCGGGTGGAACCGGGCGATACATCCATGGTCCTTGCGGTGGACGGCGAGGTCATGCCGGGGGTGCGTGGCGTCGAGTTCTCGGTCCTGCCCGGCGCCCTGACGTACTACTCGCCGGCATCCTGACACCCGGACGCCGTCATCCTCCTTCCGGACTACCCTGAGTCGACCCTGAATCATCCCTGAGACCGGCGAAATCGGTCCTTCGCCTCGGTAGCGTGGTGTGTACACACCCCCTACTGCTAGGTAAAGGAACGCTTCCATGATCGAAGCACGAGGCCTGACCAAGGTTTACGGCGAAAAGACCGCCGTCGCCGGAGTCAACTTCACCGTCGAAGCCGGCCGGGTCACCGGCTTCCTGGGCCCGAACGGGGCCGGCAAATCCACCACCATGCGCATGATCATGGGGCTGGACCGGCCGACGTCGGGCTCCGTCACCGTCAACGGCGTGCCGTTCGACCGGCACCACGCGCCGCTGCGCGATGTCGGCGCCCTGCTGGACGCCAAGGCGGTCCACACCAGCCGTTCGGCCTACAACCACCTCCGGGCAATGGCCGCCACGCACAGCATCCCCAAGAAGCGGGTGCACGAAGTCATCGAAATGACGGGCCTGGCCGATGTGGCCAAGAAGAAGGTCGGCGGCTTCTCGCTCGGCATGGGACAGCGGCTGGGGATCGCCGCGGCGCTGCTCGGGGACCCACAGACCGTCATCCTGGACGAGCCCGTCAACGGCCTGGACCCGGAAGGCGTTGTCTGGGTCCGCAACCTCGTCAAATACCTGGCCTCCGAGGGGCGCACCGTCTTCTTGTCCAGCCACTTGATGAGCGAAATGGCCGTCACCGCGGACCACCTGATTGTGATCGGACGCGGCAAGATCATCGCCGACGCCCCCATCCAGGACATCATCAACGGCAAGGGCCGGATCCGCACCCGCGTCCGCACCGACCAGCCGGACCAGCTGATGCAGCTGCTCGCGGGGGACGGCGTTTCCGTGGAACTGCAGGACAACGAACTGCTCGAGGTCACGGGCCTGGATCCGCGCCGGATTGCCCGCGCGGCCCTCGACAGCCACGTCATGATCTACGAACTCACCCCGCTGCAGGCCAGCCTCGAGGAGGCCTATATGGAGCTGACCAAGGATGAGGTCGAGTACCACTCGCTGATCACCACGGGCGACCACGCCCCCGTCCCGTCCGGAGGCAACTGAACCATGAGTTCCACCACTTTTGAACCCACCCCGCCAAGCCGCGGCGAGCACGGCGGAACGGCCGGCAACACGGCAAACAACACGGCAGGCAACCGGGCCGGCGACAGCCTCAGCACCGGCCCGGGCCCCAGCTTCCCCCGGGTGCTGAACTCGGAGTTCATCAAGTTCCGCACTCTCCTGTCCACGCTGATCCTGCTGGGCTGCACCGTGCTGGTGGTTGTGGGCTTCGGTGCTCTCTCTGCCTGGGGCACCGGACAGTTCGCCGAGGCTGCCAGCACCGACCCGGAAGCGGCCGCCGCCTTCGCGGCCCAGGGCGGGGACCTCGCCGTCGGCGTCCCCACGTCCGGCATCGCGTTTGCCCAGCTGATCCTGGGTTCGCTCGGGGTGCTGCTGATGAGCTCCGAGTTCACCACAGGCATGGCCCGCTCCACCTTCGCGGCCGTCCCCAAGCGGCTTCCGGCGTTCGCCGCCAAGCTGCTTGTGGTCATGGTGACGGCGTTCGTCCTCACCGCCGCCTCCGTGTACCTGGCCGGCCTCGTGTCCCTGCCGATCCTGGACAACTACAACCTCAACCTGGACCTCTCCAGCTCGCAGTCGGTGAAGATGCTGCTCATCAACAGCCTCTACGTCGCCGCCGTCGCCGCCATCGGCATGGCCCTGGGCGCGATCATCCGCAACTCCGCCGGTGGCATCATGAGCCTGGTCGGGCTGTTCTTTGTGGCCCCGATTGCCTTCCAGCTGATCCCGGGCGACTTCTTCGTCGAGGCCCGCAAGTACCTGCCCGGCAACACGGTCGAACCGATGATCGCCGTGGAGCACCTCCCGGACACCCTGGAAGCCTGGCAGGCCGCCCTGGTGCTGGGCGCCTGGGTGGTCATCCCGGTGGTCCTGGCCGCCGTGCTGCTCAAAAAGCGGGACGTGTAGTCGGCTCGTGCGCACCGTCTAGGCTCAGAGCATGATCGATGCAGTTCCAGTGAGGGACGCGCCGGCCGGCCAGGCCGACGCGTCCCTCGCTGAAATCACTGCCCGGCGCCGCGGCCGGGTCCGGCGCTACCTGTTTCAGCATCCGCGCGCCATGGACGCCGTTGTGGTGGCCTGCTACCTGCTCCTCGTCACGCCGACGGCGGTGGAATCGGTGCTCGACGGCGTCTGGCCGGTGGCGCTGCTGCTCGCGGCGGCCGCCGCGGCGCTGTTGTTCCGGCGGAGCCACCCGGTCGCAGTGGTGGCTGTGGTGGCGCTGCTTGAGGTGGGCGTGACGCTGCTCCACCCTTGGGGTTCCAACGTCTCCGCCGGGTTGTGGTTTGCGCTCTACTCGGTGGCGGTGGTGCGCAGCCGGCGTTTCGCCCTCGCGACTCTGGCCGCGGCCACGGCGCCGCTGGTGTTCCTGTACTTCCTGCTGGCGGTCGGTCCCCTGGATGGCCGGTTGCCGGACATGGGGGTCAGCACGCCGGAGAACTTCCAGCTCATCACCAGCATCGCGGCCGCGGTGAGCATCACCCTCTCCAATGTCATTGCCACCGGGATCGGCGTCTCGGTCCGGCAGCGGCGCGAGCATGAGCACGAGATTGCCGCGTGGGCAGCGAGGACCGCGCGGCTCGCGTCGGTCACGGAACGCAACCGGATCGCCCGCGAGATGCACGACATCGTGGCGCATTCTCTGACGGTCATGATCAGCCTGTCGGACGGGGCCGCCGTCGTGGTCAAAAGGAACCCCGCGCAGGCGGCGGCGGTCCTCGGGGAACTCTCCCGCACCGGCCGCGCGGCGCTGGCGGACATGCGGCGCGTCCTTGGCGTGCTGCGCGACGACGCGGGCCCCGCGCAGGCGCCGCGGGAGCCGCTCGCCGCCGGGGACAACCTGGGCAAGCTGCTTGAAGGCTTCCGCACCGCGGGACTCCCGCTGCACTACACCCACACCGGGCCGTCGCTGCCGGACGACGCCGCGTTCCGGCTGACCGTTTACCGGATCGTGCAGGAGTCGCTGACAAATGTGCTGCGCTACGGCCGTTCCCTGGGCCGGGTGGATGTGGCGGTTGTCCGCGACGGACCCACTGTCACGATCGACGTCGTCGACGACGGCAGGGGCTCCGTCGACTCCGGCGGCTCCGCCGCGGCGCCGGCGTCGCGGGATTCCCCCGGGCCGGTGGGCACCGGGCAGGGCCTCGCCGGCATGCTGGAGCGGGCCCGGATCTACGCCGGCACCGTGCAGGCAGGACGGAGCGGGGACCGCGGCTGGCGCGTGCACGCCGTCCTGCACTGGAACGGCGACAACGAAAGCAAGGGCACATGAGTCAAGGGGAACCGATGAGTACCGGACCGATCCGCGTCCTGCTGGTGGACGACCAGCCGCTCCTGAGGATGGGCTTCCGCCTGATCCTGGACGGCGAGGATGACCTGAGTGTTGTGGGCGAGGCGTCCGACGGCGCCGAAGCGGTGCGCCAGGTCCGGGACCTCGCGCCCGACGTCGTGCTGATGGACGTGCGGATGCCGGTGCTGGACGGGATCGGGGCCACGCAGGCCATCGCCGCCTCCGGTGCCCGCGCAAAGGTTATTATCCTGACCACGTTCGACCTCGACGAATACGCATTCGCGGGGCTCCGGGCCGGTGCCTCGGCCTTCCTGCTCAAAGACGTGGCGCCCGCCGAACTGGTCAGCGCCGTCAGGGTGGTGGCGAGCGGCGACGCGGTGGTGGCGCCCCGCGTCACGCAGCGGCTGCTGGAAACGTACGTCCGGGGCGGCGGGGCGGGAGCGGGCGGCCGGGCCGCTGGGCAGGGGGCCCCCACCGGGGGCCGGGCTACCAGTGACCCGCTGCTGGAGGACCTGACCCCGCGCGAAGCCGAGATGCTCGGAGCGTTGGCTGAGGGACTCTCCAACGCCGAGATTGCGCACCGTTACTTCCTCTCGGAAGCCACCGTGAAGACACACGTGCGCCGGATCCTCACCAAGCTGCACCTGCGCGACCGGGTGCAGGCCGTGGTGTACGCCTACGAGACCGGCCTGGTGGTGCCCAGCAATCCGGACTACTGATTCAGCGGGCTAAGGGGAGCGCTTCCGGCGGCGGAGCCTGAAGCAGTGGTTTCAGGCACATTTCAGAATTGCCCGTGAGGCAACTTTCCTTGCCCCATGGGCCTTGCTCTTGGCATTATGCCCGGCCCGGGCGCCCGTCATTTGTGGGATTGCACAGAACGGGCGCTTCCCCGCCCGGTCTAGGGTGAAACGTCAATGTGGTCCGCCGCACAACTTTCAACGATCTACCCGCGGACCCGCACAATCCACGAAGGACGGCGCTTCATGCAGGCTGACCAACAGCTTTCCAAATCCCTGAAACCCCGGCACCTGTCCATGATCGCCATCGCCGGCGTGATTGGCGCCGGGCTGTTCGTCGGCTCCGGCGCGGCGATCCAGCAGGCAGGCCCGGGGATTCTGGTCGCCTACGCGGCGGCGGGACTCGTCGTCATTCTGGTCATGCGGATGCTTGGCGAGATGGCCGCGGCCAACCCGGAAACAGGCTCCTTCTCGACGTACGCGGACAAGGCGCTGGGCCGCTGGGCAGGATTCAGCATCGGCTGGCTGTACGCCTGGTTCTGGATCATCGTCCTGGGCATCGAGGCCACGGCGGGCGCGGCGATCATGCACCGCTGGGTCCCGGGGGTCGACCAGTGGGTCTGGGCGCTGCTGCTGATGGTGGTCCTGACCCTGACCAACCTGGGTTCGGTGAAGTCCTTTGGCGAGTTCGAGTTCTGGTTCGCGTCCATCAAGGTCGCGGCGATCGTGCTGTTCCTGCTCTTCGGCGTTGCGGCAATCCTGGGCTTCATCCCGGGCGTCCCGGCCCCCGGCGTGAGCAACCTGTTGGAAAACGGCGGCTTTATGCCCAACGGACCCGGTGCCGTGCTGGCGGGCATCCTCGTTGTTGTCTTCTCCTTCTTCGGCGCTGAAATCGCCACCATCGCCGCCGGCGAGTCGGAAAATCCCGTCGACGCGGTCAAGAAGGCCGTGAAGTCCACCGTCTGGCGCATCCTCGTGTTCTACATCGGGTCCATCGCGATTGTGGTCACCCTCCTGCCCTGGAACTCCGCCTCCGTGGCCAAGAGCCCCTATGTCGCCGTCATCGAGCTGTACGGCATCCCGGGCGCCGGCACCATCATGGACATTGTGGTGCTGACCTCCGTCCTGTCGTGCCTCAACTCCGGCCTGTACACCGCCAGCCGGATGCTGTTCTCGCTCTCCCGCCGCGGCGACGCGCCGCGGTCCTGGATGCGGATCTCCAAGCGCGGCGTTCCGGCCGCCGCCGTCCTGGCCTCCACCGTGGTGGGCTTCATCACCGTTGGCCTGAATTACATCGCCCCGGACACGGTGTTCCTGTTCCTAGTCAACACCTCGGGCGCCATTGCCTTGTTCGTGTGGCTCGTGATCGCCGGCTCGCAGCTGATCCTGCGCCGCCGCATGGGCGCCGCAGCCAAGGACCTCCAGCTGAAGATGTGGCTCTTCCCTTATCTAACCTGGGTGGCCATCCTCAGCATCGTCGCGCTGCTGATCGGCATGCTCCTCCTGGAATCCACGCGCGAATCACTGCTGCTCTCCCTGGCCCTCGCCGCCGTTGTGGTCGGTATCGGGTTGTGGCGCTACCGCAAGAACGGCGGGAAGTTCCCGGCCGCGGTCAGCAACGGGACCGACGCCGGCAAGGACGGGACCAGCGAGCCTGCCGAAGACGTCACCGTGGGCGCCGGCCCGGCGGCGTAGCACCGCGGGACATGCCCGGTCCTGGGGCGCCGCCCGGGCCGCAGACTCGGCGGCACCGCGGGACATGCCCAGTCTTGGTGCCCTGCGGTGGACATGGTGGCATGCTGTCCACTCGGCGTGGCCCAGGGAGGGCATGTCCCGCGGGCCTGGGGGGACATGCCCAGTCCTGGCCGTCGGGGAGGGCATGTCCCGGAGGCCTGCCGGCGCCCGGACTGCTCCGGAGCCAGCCACAGCACCCTCACAGGGAGGGCCTAGCCAAGGCATAGTGCTCCGGGGTTGCATGGACCCATGACCCCTACCCCGCAGCCCCCGCATGAACCGCACCCCAACCACGATCGCGGCCTGGAATTCGACCTCTCCACCCTCCTGAGCCGCCGCTCGCTGGGCATGTTCCTCGGTGCCGGAGCGGCTGCCGCCCTGGCCGCGTGCACCCCGGGCGGTTCCACAGCGGGCGGATCGTCCGCCTCCACGGGAGCGGCGGCGGCGTCCGCCCCGACGTCGGCGGCCTCCGGCACCGCGGCGGTGACGGGCACGCCCTCCGCCTCTGCCTCGCCGGCACTGACCCGCGCGATCGCCGAGTGCGGCGTGGAAATCCCGGAGGAGACCGCCGGACCGTATCCCGGCGACGGCTCCAACGGCCCGAACGTCCTGGCAGCCTCGGGCGTCGTCCGGAAGGACATCACCTCCAGCTTTGGCACCTCCAGCACCACGGCCGACGGCGTGCCGCTCACCGTCACGCTGACCCTCCTCGACAACGCCAACGGCTGCGCACCCCTGGGCGGGGCCGCCGTCTACGCCTGGCACTGCGACAAGGACGGCAGATACTCCATGTACGACGCCGGGCTGACGAACGAGAACTTCCTTCGCGGCGTGCAGGAGGCCGACGCCAACGGCCAGGTGACCTTCCAGACGATCTTCCCCGGCGCGTACAGCGGCCGCTGGCCGCACATCCACTTCGAAGTCTTCGAGTCCATGGACAACGCGACGGCGGCCGGGCAGGTCCTGGCCGTGTCCCAGATCGCCCTGACCGAGGCTGCCTGCAAGGAGGTCTACGCCTCAGCCGGTTATGAATCCAGCGCCCGGAACTTCCCCCGGACCACGCTGACGTCGGACAACGTCTTCGGCGACGACGGCGGCATCTACCAGCTGGCCACAATGACGGGATCGGTGTCCGGCGGGTACACGGCCGGGCTCAACGTCACCGTCTAGGCACCCGTCGGGCCGACGGCACGGCGCTAGACTCGGAGCCATGCCTTCACAGTCCAACGCCGCAGCCCACATTCAGGACCTCGGCGCGTACGTTACCGCGTCGCCGTCGAGCTTCCACGCCGTCCACGAGGCCGCCCGCCGGCTTGACGAGGCAGGGTTCACCGCCCTGGACGAGCTCCAGCCCTGGGCCGCGGCCTCCGGCGGCGGCGCCGGTAAGTCCTACATGATCCGCGACGGCGCGATCATCGCCTGGGTGACGCCGGAGACGGCCGGCCCCACCACCGGTTTCAACATCCTGGGTGCCCACACCGATTCGCCGTCGTTCAAGCTCAAGCCCAAACCCACCACCGGTAAGTTCGGCTGGCTGCAGGCCGGCGTCGAGGTCTACGGCGGCCCCCTGCTCAACTCCTGGCTGGACCGCGAACTGCAGCTCGCCGGGCGCCTGGTGATGCGCGACGGCACCCAGCACCTCACCGCCACGGGGCCGCTGCTGCGGTTCCCCCAGCTGGCCATCCACCTGGACCGCGCCGTGAACGAGGGGCTGGCCCTGGACAAGCAGCAGCACATGAACCCGGTCTACGGGCTCGGGGACCCAGCGGGGGAGGACCTGCTGGGCCTGCTGGCCGACCGGGTTCCGGGCGCGGACGTGGACTCGGCTCAGATCGGCGGCTACGACGTCGTCATCGCGGACACCCAGGCCCCCGCCGTCTTCGGCGCGAAGGGCGAGTTCTTCGCCTCCGGCCGGCTGGACAACCTTTCGGCCACCCACGCCGGGCTCGCGGCGCTGATCGCCCACGCAAACGCGCCGCAGCCCGCGGGGGCGCCGATTGCCGTGCTGGCCGCGTTCGACCATGAGGAGATCGGCTCCGCCTCCCGGTCCGGAGCAAGCGGGCCCATCCTCGAGGACGTGCTGGTGCGCATTTCCGACGGTCTTGGCGCCACGGCTAGCCAGCGCCGTCAGGCTTTCGCGGCGTCGTTCTGCGTGTCCGCCGACGCCGGCCACGCCGTCCACCCGAACTACGCCGAGCGGCACGATCCGGCGAACCGGCCGGTCCTGAACGGCGGCCCGCTGCTGAAGATCAACGCCAACCAGCGCTACGCCACGGACGCCACCGGCGCCGCCCTCTGGGCGCGGCTGTGCGCGGACGCTAGCATCCCGTACCAGGAGTTCGTCTCCAACAACGTGATGCCGTGCGGCTCCACGATCGGGCCGCTGACGGCGACCCGCCTCGGCATCCGGACGGTCGACGTCGGGGTGCCCCTGCTGTCGATGCACTCCGCCCGCGAACTCTGCGGAGTCGAAGATCCGTACAGGCTGGCGAAGGTGACGGAGCTGTTCTTCCGGACGCGGGCGTAGGAACAGGGCCTGGCCCGGATTTTGCGCCTAAGGTACCGGGAGAGGCGTTCCTCGGATTTAGACCGCCCTGAAAGTCTAAAGTGTCAGCCGGTACGTGTGGTGCGAGAACTCATTCTCAAAAGTGTCACTAAAGGAATGGTCGGTGACGCGTAGAGTTCTATTCTCACCAATGACCTCGACGGTAGACCCAGTGATCTCCGGGGGAATGACGAACGTCTTGAGGCCGGGAACCTGGTGCAGACCGATGCCCGCAAAAATGTACGCAGAACCGTCATAGACCTTCAGCATTGTGTCTGTGGATTTGTTAAAGCTGAACTGATACGACTGCGTGTTCAGTACGGGGGCTAGCGACTGAATTTCGGCATTTATCTCCGCGACCCGGTCGAGTCTGGCCCGATCACACTCGACAAGTGAATAGAACCCACAAATCGAACCGTTGTTGTGCTGAAAGTAGGCTAACCCCCGTGCTTCATGGATGATGGCGGACCATACGGCCCCCTCGATTTGATCCGGCGTAATCGTTCGGGATCCGGAGTCGGTGAGTAGCGGCATCGCGGCCTCTACGAAGATCCAATTAGGATGCTGCCCGGCCGGGTCCTGGTACGCGCGCATTCGATCAACCACCCAGCCATAGGAACCGGCAGACGCGGGGCTGGATTCGGCTGGCCAATGCGGAGAATGGGTCATCTGGTCATCCACGAAGGGACTGGTGTAGGCGTACTTGTCCACACTGGCCACATCCACGATTTTCATGAGTTGGACCATGCTGCCCCGGGCCCAGTACGTGTCAAGGACGCCGTTTGCGTAGTTTGCCATTGTGAAGCGGCCGTCGCCGAAGGCGTGAACGCGCTCCACTTTGCTGATCTGATCAGCGAGGTTTTCCGCTGGATTTGAACCCGTGCAGCCGATCCCCATGTCGCATTCATCTGATATGAACCAGCCAACAGCCTGGGTGTCGTCTCCCACCTCTGATTGTGTCCACTCGTCCTGCGGAAGGACGAATATGCCTTGCTTTGTAATGCTCGAAAGCGAGGAGCCGTCATGTTCCGCCCCCATGTACGTATTAATGCCCAGTGCTTTCAGCGCCGCCGCATGTTCAGGTTTTCCCATGAAAACTGATATCGGAAAGAAGCTGGGATCTGTCCAGCCGGCATCCCGGGGTTTGGGAAACTGACTCCAGTACCCAGGACCGCCCTCCCAAGGAATCCTGGCCAGACTGGGTAAGGGACCCACCAGAGCAAGCGTGGAGCTGCTTTGCTTGGCCGCAGGTTCCGGTAATGTTCCTGGCCGGAAGCCGAATAGTGCGCCGATCGCGATGGATGTGATGACGAACACCAAAACAGCGGCAGGCCCGAACTTTCGGATCTGGGGCATGGGCTGGCCCGTACGCGGATGCAGGGTTGGGTTTCTGAACATTTGAACTCCCAAGGTCTTCGGGATGAGCTGCCTGTGGTCGGTGGGCAATCAGGGGAGATCGGCGACCCGTTCCGGGGTGGTGAAAGATCTCGCAGCGGCGGCACGTGCCAGGCGGGCGAGGGTTTTCGCGCTGCCCTGATGGCTGAACGATGATTCCACTCGACGACGCCCTGCTGCGCCGAGCTTGCGGCAGAGATCCGGCTGGGATACGGCCCTGAGCATGGACGCGGCCAGCAAGTCTGGTCGGCCAGGGCGGACGAGGATGCCACTGATCCTGTCATCCACCAACTCGGGGACACCGCCGGAGTCGGTGACGACGACGGGCACCCCCATTGACATGGCTTCCATAATTGCCACTCCGAGGGGCTCGGCATGGCTGGCGAGAGCGAAGAGGTGTGCACGAACCAATTCGCTCCGGACGGACGCAGCCGGTGCTGCTCCAAGCAGCCGGACTCGAGATTCGAGGCCCAGCACCACGATCATTCGCTCAAGTTCGCGACGGTAACCCTGCCCACCCAGTTCGTCCTCACCCGCAATAACTAATTGCACATCCGTGCCGTTCTCTACCATTTCCTGCACGGCGAGTAGCAGCACGTCATGGCCTTTACTTGGATTCAGGCGACCGCAGGAGAAGACTCTGAGCGGGCCGTGGCCGGGCCACGGCAAATACGAGTCGTGACGGGTGAACTCTTGGACGTCGACTCCCATCGGTGACACTTCGACTTCACACGGCAGATCAGTTCCCAGCGCCGACTCGACGTCACGTTTCAAGCCTTCAGTGATGACTACGCCGAAAGCCGCCGTACTCCATTTCAGATTTTGGTTGTGCCCGTAGTCGCTCAGAGGACCGTGAAGAGTCAGGCTATACGGTAATCCCGTCAGGAGATGCGCATACATAGCAATGTAGGCAGAATTGCCGCAGGAGTGCACGTGCACATGCTGCCATCGATTCAGTCGGGCCAGACCGGCGAGTCTGGCGCCCAGCACCACCCACCCCAATTGCCGCGCGCAAACGCGGAAGCGGGTCGCAAGACTTCCTGATGTGGCCTCCCGCTGCGCTGCGCCGCGGACCGTCAGGATTAATGCGGAAAACGCCCCCGGCCGTCTCCGACGAAACCCGCTTATGGTCGTCCGGAACGCACCAATTGAGCATGCGGCCAAATAGGTTGTGACTCCCTGTGCCGTCGCCGCCCATTCTTGCGCCGCCAACTGATTCTCAGGGCTCCTGGTGGACACCACATCTGCTGAAACGTGCAGCTGGCGCAGCACATCCAGCTCCCGCCAGAAAAAGCTGTGCGTATTCCCCGGAAATTCAGGTACAAGGTAGCCGAGCCGAAACTCGTGGATTGCTGTTCTCTCGGTCACCTCGCCAGCTCGGACATTCTCTTGCTTTCCTCTGCGCCGTTCGCAGGCGTCGCGAGCGCCTCGCCGGGGGAGGGCTCGGGGTCGGGGCTCCGGAAGGGTGGCTCCATGTGGTTCGGTGCGTCCTTCGCCAAAGGAGCCCTGAGCCTGATTCTGTTTCTTGATTCCGCCTCGATCTCCGCAACGTCCCCGATCCCGGACTGTCGGCGAGTGCGGGTCACCGATATCGAATGGGCGATCGAGACGGCCCCGAACATGAGTACTACTCCCGCGAGGAACACCGCGATCAGTGACCGCAGCCTACTGGAGAATTGCTCCGTAGCCTTGTCGGGAGGAGCGACCATTATTGAGGAGAACAGATAGGCGTCGTCCGCGCCATTAACCTTCTGTCCGTCGTAGAGATATTGTTCGAGTGTACTTCCGAGAGCGCGGGTGGTTGCGAATGACTTCTCAGGAGTTTCAGCAATTCCGGTGATGTCGACCAGGAAGCCATTGATGCCGCCAACGCCGCGGCTGACTGTATATTCCGGGCTCAGTCCCTGTTCTTTGAGTTTGTCGGCCATGGAACTGTCGTTGAGCCGGGTCAGGAGCACCTGAACGATCAACGACGGATCCGAAGAACGCAGATATGGATTCTTATCATTCAACTTCCCGAGTTCCGGGTTGTTGAGCAGATCCTGCTGAGTCGGTATGTCCGGATTGATCATGGCATACGTGGCGGACGTTTCGTAGGACCGGGGGGCAAACTGAAATACGTACAGCCCGGCAGCCAAAGTCAAAAGAAGAATCGGGATAGAAACGATTCGATGCCGCCAAAGCGTTCTCAAAACTGCTAAGGGATCCACTGCAGCCCTCCTGGTAATTTATGACTCGAAACCAATTCTTTGCGGAGTTGGATTTGCACCTCGCCGCCAAGGCTCATAGCCTCTTTCTCTGCTCTTGCCATGACCCAAACAGCTCCACCTAGGCCAATCAGAACTGGATATGTGAGGGCAAAAACAGGGAACGACAGGGAATCGAATGTTAGGGAACAAATCCCGGCGACGAGCCCACCGGCTCCGACAGCACCTGCCAAGGACTTCAACTGCGGGTTGCGGGACGACCGAGCGGCCAAAATACCGGAAATGCCGGGAACAATCAGATAAATCGCAACCGCAAATAGACCAACGAGGCCGAGCGTTACCGCCGCATTCAAGTACTCGTTGTCAAGGATGTGGATTGCAGAATCAGGCTCATAATTGCCAGGCCCCGCGCCAAATAGCGGACGCTGGGCCACCATCGCTTCGACCCGGGGGTAGTTGTTTGTTCGGGTAGAAATGGACGGGTCCGAACTTGAGGATGTCACTGTTCCAGTTAGCGTGCTTACAAGTCCGGGAACACCCAAAAAGAGGCCGGCAAGGGCGACTGGCGACGCGATAAGGGCCCATATACGCGGAACGGCGGGGAGGAACGGTATGAACACGGCCAGCCCAACCACAAGGCCAAGGACTCCGGAACGCGAGACGGTTGATGCGATGGCAAATATCAAAAGCGACGTGCCTAATAGCCTAAAACCGATCCAACGGCCCTGGTCATAGATCGCACGCCATATGGACAACGGCAGAAGCATGGCGGACACTACGGCCAGTTCGATCGAGTGGAAAGTGCTGCCTGCAACGCGCAGTAGCGCACCCCTTGATTGGAACGGTGTGTCCCCGCCGTTGTACGTGAAGCCGGGCATTGCGTACTGGAACCACTCCATGGGGTTTATCCCGAAAGCGAACTGGGCCAGTGCAACGAGGCAGCAAAAAAACGCACCGGCCAGAAGGGCTCGGATGAATACCATGGCATCAGAAAGCGTGCGGACGACCTCGCCGACGACGAGCACTATGCCTGCGCTGGCCATCAACAGGATCAACCATCGGTCTGCGGAGGCACGCGCCATTTCGGTACTTCCCCCCGTGATTCCCGCGTACAAGGCAGCGTAGGAAGCGCAAGTCGCCACGAACAACGCCGCAAGCGCTACGCGTCCGGGATGCCGGACCTTTATCGGGTTATGGAGCCCAAAGAGGACCGAAAAGATCCAGAGGAGAAAAACGAGAACCGCCAGCATCATCGGCACGGTGCCGGCCGCACCAACCGGTTTGAACACCATGGACGACGGAAAAAAGAAGATGCAGAATGCCATGGCGCGCAGAAGGAACGGTACTTTCTGCCTCTTCAACCTATCGACCGGAGGGGACGCCGCCGAGTTGGAGTTGCCTGCCACAGAGCGACTTTCCCTCTCGGATTGCTGTGGTTGCAGCCGATGCCGGCTCATGGGGCCGCCTCCGCTGTTGGGGGCAGCGCAAACTCGTTAGCCGGCGTGCGACAGATCCGCTCAATTTCCTGAGAAACAAGAACTGACGGTAGGCGCCATGTCCGCCGGACGGATTCTGCCAGGTGCCGGGCCCTGCCTTCGATGTCCGCCGCGGAAACAGCTTCCGAAAGTCCATGTGCGATTCCAGCAGGAGTGGCCGGCACCCAGATGGCTGCCGTCGTGGATAGATCGGCTCTGGGGAATGGATGATCGTTCATCACAGGCACGTTGCCGGCGGCCATCAGTTCTTCGGCAACCAGAGAAATATTGGTGAAGGAGAGGGCAACGCTGGCAATCGTCCGGTTGTACAAAGCGTTGAGCGCGGACGGCCTTAAGGATCCATGATTCGTGACGGGGATGTTCCAGTCCGACACGGTGTCTCCGAAGATGTGAATTTCCTGGTCTGGGTGCTGAAGATGAAATATCTCTAATGCAAGCTTCGCCAGCAGATATCCACGACGGTCCACGCTTCGCTTGGCATAGTAGACAATGCCGGCGCGGGGTGCCGAATCACGGCGGAGAAGCTTGTATGTACTCGTATCGCATCCGAAGGGAACCGTTGCATCTGCTGTGATACCCAATTCGCTCTGAAGCCTGGATGCGACCATTTCGCCGAGCGCTATATTGGTAAACCCGAATCGGTACGTGTCTTCAGCCAAGGCGTAGAGGGCACCGCGGGGATAGAAATACGGTTCATAGTCCTGGATGAAATAAAAGCAGTTAACTGTGGAGGGGGCCCTCCTTGCCACGACGTGGGCAGTGCCCCAGGAGCTGGCAACAAGGGCATGCATGCCACCAATTGCTCCAGTCGCGCTGCGGATTCCAGCCCTGATATTAGGCCAATACCGCCGAATCACCGGCTCATGGCGGGCAACGTCATCCGAGTTCCGGTCATATAGCAGCAGGGTGCATTCGTGACCCCGCTGCTCCGCTTCTTCGACCATGCGGAAGAGCGTCGTGTGGCCGCCGGAGCCCGGGCCCGGAGGCGAGCACACCCAGCCGATCCGAAGTGACGCGTCTGGAGTTCGCGAAGGGTGAGGGGGCCGCATCCCGCTGGAATCAACAAGGTCCTCGATGCGTACGGGCAGCTCCGCACGCAAAAAGTCGTAGCGCTGGTCCATCTTCAGCGCCATACGCCGCAAAAGCGCCGGGGCAAATCCCGCCGGGCCAGTGGACTGAATGCGCTGCCAAAAGTGGGCAGGAGACCGATGTGACGGGATCAAGATATACCTCTAGGGGTGCTATCCCGGCCCGCCGCTAAATAATCTGCGAAGCCAGCGAGTGCTTGCGTCCGGTGCTCATGGGTGACACCTGATTTGGCTGAAATCATGACCGATAAGACATCCGCGGGGGCTCCATGGAGCATCCGGGTGATTTCCGCTCCGTTCAATGGCACTTCATCGGAGTAGTTGACGCTCTTCATGCGTGACGTCGCGGCGGGCGGGCCCCCTTGTACTTCGTCTACGTACGTCCCGTAGAGCATCATCTCCGAGAAGTGGAGCTGGGAGCCTATTGCGGACTGCCAAGGCCGGCCGCTGACGTCTTCAACCCGCTTAAGCGTGGCGCGGACGATTTCTGGATCCCAGACGCAGGGCCAGCAGATGTAGTCCGTCAAGGTCCCGGTTTCAGGGGGGTCCAACCCCAGGAGGGCCCTTGCTGATTCGAGCCACACACGGTGCCGGGGCAGTCCGGAATGGATCGCTCCCGGGTTCCGGTACATTTCCAGCAGGCCATCCTTCCGGAAGGACTCAATGTCCGTCGGCGCGACCATCACCATGTCGGAATCAACGAGGAGCACGGCGTCGGCCTTCAGGGTGGCTGACGCAGACAACTTAATCAATTGTTGGGCTATCCAGCCCCTGACGGGTGGCCACGGATGCGAACGGTTGATCCACAAATTGACGCCGGGCGCCTTCCACATCGAACTCGGCAGGAATTCGCCAGCCTCGTGGATTTCGGTCCTACTGTTCAAGAGCATTCGGAACAAAGGAATGTCCTGCCCTGGAACGACTATGTGATGGATGACGTTTTCGGGCATCCAGCGAAGGACCGAGCGATTGAGTTCCCGGCACAGTTCGGCGTCTGGCCCATAGCTGGGTGTCAGGACGGCGAGTTCTGGTTTAGATCCCATGGCTTCTCCGACGACCCCAGCGAACGCACGCCGCGACATTCCGGGAGTTGGACCGGCCCCGGCCGGGAAGTTGCTGGGTGCGTTCCGTCGCCGTGTTTTGGCTGGAAAAATCCATGGGCCCCCCATTCAATCGCTAGGAAAACGGTTGAGTCAGGGTTATGTAAGTCGTCGGCTTGAAGACACTTCCGCCCCGACCTACTAATGTGCCGCCCCGAGTACGCTCGGGGTTGGAGCGAAACCCTGACCAAATGGCTGTGCTTTTGCAAATATAGGCTGGGCGTCTGCCGGGGGACTAGGCCGCATGGATAGTCGAGTAGGGCAGTGACTGAAGTCGAGTAGTTTGCCCGCCCAGTACTCGTTTTTCGTCCCGGAACCTCCAACACCGGTCTCCGGCACAAGGGGGCACGGTCACCCCTACGCCGTCCTAGAAGGCCAGGCTGATCACGAGGCTGATCGTCGTCGCGAGGATGACGGTCCCAAAGAGGTAGGAAAGCAAGCTGTGCTTGAGCGCCTCCGCCCGGATGCCGTGGCTCTGCAGGGCGGTGTCCGAGACCTGGTAGGTCATGCCGAGGCTCGTGGCGAGATAGGCGAAGTCGGTGTACTGCGGAGGCCCTTCCTGATTGAAATCGACGCCGCCCACCGCCGTCCCGGCTTTCCCGCCCGTGCCGTAGTACAACTCGGCGTACCGCAGCGTGAACAGCGTCTGCACCAGCATCCACGACAGGGCGACCGATGCCAGCGCCAACAGGCCGCCGCCAAAGCGGGACCCGCCGCCGCTGGAATGGGTATCGACGACGACGGCGGCCACCGCGCCGAGGCTGGCGACGTTGGCCGCCAGGATCAAGAGGTCCGTTGTACCGCGGGACGGGTCCTCCGCCGTGGCGTGCGCCCGGGTTTCGGCGGGGTTGAAGCGGCCGATCGCCAGCCAGACCCACGCGACGTAGGTCAGCGCCGCGACTCCCCAGCCGACGGCGGGCGCCGCCACCCAGTACCCGTTCAGTGCCGTGACCGCGGCCGCGGCGGCCCCCGCGGTGAGCATCACCGCAAAACGCAGCCGGCTGCGGCGCACGGGCCGGGCGGGCGGTAATCCGGTGGTCATTCCCCGATCATGGCACAGCGTTGTCCACATGGAGGTCCTCTTCGCTTCCGGCTCTCCGGCATCTGTGCCTACGCTGGCAGGGCGTGGAATCGTGGAATACGGCCCCGATGCACTAAGCTATTGAAGTCTGTGCTGCGCCCTGCCCCCGTTCCTGGGGGTGATGCGGGCACACGGCACCGCAAATGAACCTCCTGTTACGGAAATGCCGTAACCGCTTAGCCCAAAGGAGGTGGGTTCACATATGCGTCCTTACGAATTGATGGTAATCATCGACCCCGAGGTCGAAGAGCGTACCGTTGAGCCAACGCTTCAGAAGTTCCTGAACGTCATCACGACCGATGGTGGAACCATCGAAAAGGTTGACATCTGGGGCCGTCGTCGCCTGGCTTACGAAATCCAGAAGAAGTCTGAAGGTATCTACGCCGTGGTGAACTTCACCGCTGAGCCGGCTACCGCCAAGGAACTTGACCGCCAGCTGAGCCTCAATGAGACCATCATGCGCACCAAGATCACCCGCCCCGAAGAGCAGAAGGTTGTTGCTGAGTAATCAGCCGCACCTCATTCTTTAACCCCGCAGGAACGAACAAGGAGGCAGTAGATGGCAGGCGAAACCACTATTACGGTCATCGGTAATCTCACCAATGACCCCGAACTGAGGTTCACACCGTCAGGTTCGGCAGTAGCGAATTTCACCATCGCGTCTACTCCCCGCACCTTCGACCGCCAGTCCAATGAGTGGAAGGACGGGGAAACCCTGTTCCTCCGCGCGTCGGTATGGCGTGAAGCCGCCGAGAACGTCGCCGAATCCCTGACCAAGGGCATGCGCGTGATCGTTTCGGGCCGGCTGAAGAGCCGTTCCTACGAAACCAAAGAAGGCGAGAAGCGCACCGTTATCGAGCTTGAGGTCGATGAAATTGGCCCCAGCCTGCGCTACGCCAACGCCAAGGTCAACCGCACCCAGCGCTCCGGCGGTGGGGGTGCCGGCAACGGCGCCCAGGGTGGCTTCGGCGGCGGCAACAGCGGCGGCGGCTTCGGCGGCGGCTCTGGTGGAAACCAGGGCGGCGGCAACTCGGGCGGAACCTGGGGCGGCAACCAGCCCGCACAGCAGCAGGATGACCCCTGGGCCACGCCCGGTGTCAGCAATGCAGGCGGCGGCTGGGGCAACGGCCCGGATTCCGAACCTCCCTTCTAAACAACATCTAAGGTTCGACGTCGGAACCCGCCGGAACGCCACAAGGCGGACGGGCGCTGACCGGCGTCGGATCACCACCATCCCGTGGATCAATATCCACGGGCTCCATCGAATAGGAGCTCCACGATGGCTAAGGCTGAACTCCGTAAGCCCAAACCAAAGTCCAACCCCTTGAAGGCCGCTGACATCACTGTCATCGACTACAAGGACGTAGCATTGCTGCGCAAGTTCATCTCCGACCGCGGAAAGATCCGCGCCCGTCGCGTCACTGGCGTCACGGTGCAGGAACAGCGCAAGATCGCCCAGGCAATCAAGAACGCCCGCGAAGTTGCTCTGCTGCCTTACTCCGGCGCTGGCCGCGGCTAAGGAAGGGATTAACTAACATGGCAAAGCTCATTCTGACCCACGAAGTAACCGGTCTCGGTGCTGCAGGCGATGTTGTCGAGGTCAAGGACGGTTACGCACGTAACTACCTGCTGCCCCGCAACTTCGCTCTGACCTGGTCCAAGGGTGGCGAGAAGCAGGTTGAGTCCATCAAGGCTGCCCGCGCCGCCCGCGAGCACGCTTCCCTGGAAGACGCTCAGAAGCAGGCCGCTGCACTCTCCGCAAAGCCGGTCAAGCTCGTTGTCAAGGCTGGCGAGACCGGACGCCTGTTCGGCACCGTCAAGCAGGGCGACGTGGCCGACGCTGTTGAGGCCGCTGGCCTTGGCCGCATCGACAAGCGCAAGGTGGAACTGCCGGCGCACATCAAGTCGGTTGGTTCCTACCAGGCCAACGTCCGCCTCCACGCTGACGTTGCCGCTGTGATCGATCTCGACGTAGTCGCAGGCAAGTAGCCCTCACCGGCTCTGCAGTCCTGAACTGCTGGAAGGCCCCCGCCTTCGGATTCCCCTGAGGAACCGGACGCGGGGGCCTTCTGCGTTATCCCAGACGGGACGCTCAGCCGTGGTGCAGAACCGTCCTGACATGCCGGTACCCCTCCCGGATCAGCTCGGCGAGGACCGCCTCGTCGATGTCATCGAGCTTGGTGACATAGAGGCAGCCCGCGCCGGTCTTGTGCTTCCCCAGCCGGCCAAGGAGTTCCGCCGCCTCGGGACCATAGGTCAGTCCGTACAGCGACAGGCTGGCCTTCCGCGGTGAGAACCCGACGGCGGGAGCATCGCCTTCGCGCCCGGTCCCGTACTTGTAGTGGTACTCGCCGAAGCCCACTATCGTCGGGCCCCACATCGCGGCCTGCTGCCCCGTGATCCCGGACATCAGGTCCAGCAACCGGAGCCCGTCCTCCCTGCGGACGGGATGCTCGACGGCGGCGAGGAACTCCTCGACGGACGCGCCGGTTGCCACGGTCTTGTTTTGGGTCTTGTTCACGGCCATGGGGGCAGTCTCGCAGACCGCGCCACCCTTGTCAGCCGCAACGGCGTGGGTGGTAGCCTGCTGCGGTGACCCGGAACCCTGCGCCTGCGCCCCGTCTGCGTCCCTTCGGGCAGGTGGACGTTTTCTCTGCCGAGCCCTACCGCGGGAATCCGCTGGCTGTCGTCGTCGATGCCGAGGGTCTCCCGGCGGACGTCATGCAGCAGTTTGCCAACTGGACCAACCTCGCCGAGACCACTTTTTTGCTGCCGCCCACCGACCCTGCGGCCGATTACCGGGTCCGGATCTTCACCGGCAGCGAAGAGTTCCCCTTTGCCGGCCACCCCACCCTCGGCTCGGCGCACGCCTGGCTCGAGGCCGGCGGCATCCCCCGGCAGGACGGCGTGCTGGTCCAGGAGTGCGGCGCCGGGCTGGTCAGGGTCAAGCGCGACGGCGGCCGGCTTGCCTTCGCGGCGCCGCCGCTGACCCGGTCGGGACCGGTGTCCGAGGCGGAGCTGTCCCAAGTGGCCGCCGGACTGGGCATGTCGCGGGAAGCGCTCCTGGACGCGTCGTGGCTGGTCAACGGGCCGAACTGGATCGGCGTGCTGCTGGAGTCGGCGGAGGCAGTCCTGTCCATTAGACCCGACTATGCGGCGATGGCCGGACTCAAGGTCGGCGTGATCGGTCCCTACCCTGCCGGATCCGGGGTCGGCTTCGAAGTGCGCACCTTCATTCCGGGCGACGCCGCGGCGGAAGACCCCGTCACCGGCAGTTTCAACGCCGGCGCGGCCCAGTGGCTGATCCGCAGCGGCCGCGCCCCGGAATCCTACGTCGCGGCGCAGGGAACGGCGCTGGGCCGGGCGGGACGGATCCATGTCGACGCCGTGGGGGACGACATCTGGGTCGGTGGCAGCTCGGTGAGCTGCATCGAAGGCTTTGTCCTGCTCTGACCCCCAGATGCCCTATCCCTTACGGTTGCCATTCCGGCGTCAGAGGGACCAAAAGTGATAGGGCAACGGAGGCGGGAATAAACGGCGCAGTGCACTCCTTTTACAGGTACATGCAAACGCATGCATCAGGGCTCAGGCCCCCGCCTCACATCAGGAGCACTCCGTGGAAACCCGCCGTATCACCGTTCTTTCCGCCGGACTCGGCGTCCCGTCGTCGAGCCGCCTGCTGGCGGACCAGCTGGCTGCCTCTGTGGAGCGCCAGCTCGCCGCGGCCGGATACGCCGTCCACATCGAGACAGTGGAACTGCGGGACCTGGCGGTGGATATCGCGAACAACTTCGTGACGGGCTATGCGGCGCCTACGCTGGCCGGGGTGATCTCCGGAGTCGAGGCGTCGGACGGCATCATTGCCGTCAGCCCCGTTTTCAGCGCCTCCTACAGCGGACTTTTCAAATCGTTTATCGACGTCCTGGACCCCAAATCGCTGGAGGGGAAGGCAGTGCTGCTCGGCGCCACTGCCGGCACGGACCGGCACCAGATGGTCCTGGACTTCGCCATGCGCCCTCTGTTCACGTACCTCCGCACCCGCACCGCCAACACCGCAGTCTTTGCCGGTCCGCAAGACTGGGGCAGCAACGACGATGGCGGCTTAGCCCTTTCGACCCGGATCGAGCGGGCGGCGGGGGAGTTTGCCGGCCTGCTGCAGGGCGCGCAGCCGCAACGGAAGCCGGCGGCACAGGCGTCGCTGCCGTTCGAACAGTTGCTCGCCGGCATTTCCGGCCGGCCCTAGGGTTTCCGGCCGGCCCAAGTATCGCCGGCCGCCGGCGAACCATTATGCACGCCCGGTCGTTGTGCGGGACATGAAATGTCCTGTGGATTCAATTGACCTGATCATGAGCGAACGCAGTGGCGTCGAGATCGATTACTGCCCCCAGTGCCGCGGCGTCTGGCTGGACCGGGGCGAGCTGGACAAAATCCTGGACCGCGCTGCGGAGACCATGGCCCCGGTGCCCCCGGCTCCACCGGCGCCTATGCCTCCGACGACGCCCGGCCACATCCCGCCCCCGCTCTACAACCTGGACCCGCGCAGGGATGACCGGCGTCCGGATGACCGCCGCGACGATGACCGACGGTACGACGAGCGCCGGGACCGTCCGCGCTTCGACCAGCCGCGATATGACGACCGCCGCCGTCCGAAGAAGAAGGAAGGCTGGCTCGGGGAACTGTTCGACTTCTAACCCCCGCGGGGCCGGTTCTGCCGTCGGGTCAGCCTTCCGGCTCAGTCCTCGAGAAGGGCGATGAATTCCCGGGCCTGTTTGATGGAAATGTCCGAGTGGCGCGTGAGGGCCTCAGCAGCGGCTTCGGTGTCGCCGCTTCTGGCGAGGGTGCGGATCCTGCCGTAGATCTCATCGTTGAGCATGTTGCTGCTGACCTCGCGTGTCACATCGCCCTTGCTGGCGATCGCCCGGTAGCGGTACGCGAACCGCTGCGGCGCGTCGTCGTCGTCCTCTACGGGTGCCGGCTCCGCGGGCTCGGGCCGGAAGGGCTGCGGGTGGGCCGCCAGGGCCCCCACGGCGTCACGGGAGGCCCTCAGGCCGTCTCCTGTGGCCTCAAAGTACAGTTTGATGGCGGCCATGGCCTGCCCTTGGGCGATCAGCGCATAGAGGCGCCGGTGCTGCTCCTGGTTGAGCTTAGCCGCAGAGGTCCGGGCAAGCTCAACTGGATCCTTTCCTGGCTGAGGGGCGGCCTCCGGCCGGGTCCGGGAGCCGCGGTGGCCGAGGGTGCGGGCTCCCACGAGGACGCCGGCAGCGACGAGCGCCAGAATAAGGAGGGGGACAAGCAGGGATTCCATGAAACTACAGCCGATCTACAAAATTCTTGGCGGTCAAAAGATCTGAATGGGTTGCCTGCCGCAGCAGTTTGATGGCCTGGAGCTTCTTGCCGTTCCGGGCCAGCGTCTGGAGTTGCAGGGCGAACTGGGGATTGAGCTGGCCTCCCGGCAGGACGGGGCCCTGGTAGCCGGGTTGCCCGACGGCGGGTGCTGATCCGGTCTGGGCGCGCAGCGCCTGACGGGCGTGGTCCGCCTGCTGCGACTGCTGCTGTTCGTTCTGGCTGGGCCGGGTGACGGCGTCCACGCGGGCACGGGCGGCGGTGGCGGCCTGGACCTGGGCGGCGTAGTGGGCCTGCGACCGGACCGCCAGTTCTTGCTGGTAGCGTTCCGCATCGGACACGCCGAAGTCGCGCGGCTTGAGGGCCGTGGTAAATGCCCAAAGGACCGCCGCCAGGATAAGGGCAGGCAGTATGACCAGCAATACATCGCCCATGTGAAGAGCTTATGCCAGATCGCAGTTATCCACAGCACATTCTGCGATTGGCATACAGTGCGCCGCCGGGAACCGGCCTTTGCCGCCCACGACACCCCTCCGGCGGAATGTCCGTGAGGACCATCACTTAATGTGCATATTTCCGGTCATGTGTGGCCTCATATGCCGCCCGGTATCCCCAGCCACAGACCTGGGTCTGTGGATGAGCGGCAGCGAAAATTCTTTTGTGTCCACACGGTGAACACAGTGTTTCCGCAGGTCAGGGCCGAATGACGGCCGCAACATTTTTTCTATCCACAGCTGTTCACACAGGCTGTGCACAAGCAGGGGGCAGTAGTGCACAGCTTATCCACAGGGGTGGCGGCCAGTCGGGTTGGTGACTGCCGGATCGGGCGATACCGTTGCTGGATATCGAGCCTTGGATACCGAAATCCGGTGCCGGCTGCACGACGCGTTCTTTCCAACCGGCCCGTTCGGGGCCGGACCCCGGGCTGTGGAAAACCGGCAGAGCCGGAGGGCGGCAAAGTGTCGGAGCCGGCTGATACTACTTAACCGTCGGGCCCACGCCGGCGTCGACGCTGCCGGGCACCAAGGCCCGGAGGACACCCGTCGCCGGCGCACGGATTTTCGCCGCGGCACACAATGGAGGACGGCAGTTTTGTCAGTTACGCATCTGGACTCAGTCGAGGGGACCCGGGGAGCCGAGGGCAGCCGCAAGCCGCCGCAGGACATTCCCGCCGAACAGTCCGTCCTGGGCGGCATGATGCTGTCCAAGGACGCCATTGCCGACGTCGTCGAGATCCTGCGGGGCGTCGACTTCTACCGTCCTGCGCACGAGACGATCTACGAAGCCATCATCGACCTCTACGGCCGCGGTGAACCTGCCGACGCCGTGACCGTGTCGGATGAACTGACCAAGCGGGGCGAGATCAACCGGGTGGGCGGCCCCGCCTACCTTCACGAGCTCATCCAGACCGTTCCCACGGCCGCCAACGCCGGCTACTACGCCGAAATCGTGGGTGAGCGCGCGGTGTTGCGCCGCCTGGTCAATGCCGGCACCAAGATCGTCCAGCTCGGCTACGGCCAGGACGGCGAGGTTGAAGACCTGGTCAACCAGGCCCAAGCGGAGATCTATGCCGTGGCGGAGCGCCGCACCGCAGAGGACTACGTTGTCCTCAAGGACGTGATGGAGTCCACCGTGGACGAAATCGAAGCGTCCGGCCACCGCGAGGAGGGAATGACCGGCGTTCCCACCGGCTTCTACGAACTCGATGAGCTCACACATGGCCTGCACCCCGGCCAGATGATCGTCATCGCGGCCCGCCCCGCCGTCGGTAAGTCCACCTTCGCCCTGGACTTCGCCCGCTCGGCGGCCATCAAGAACAACCTCGCCACCGTGATGTTCTCACTCGAAATGGGCCGGAACGAGATCGCGATGCGCCTGCTGTCCGCCGAGGCCACGATCGGCCTCCAGGACCTGCGCAAAGGCACCATCAAGGATGAGCAGTGGTCCAAGATCGCCACCACGATGGGCCGGATGAATGAGGCCCCGCTCTTCATCGACGACAGCCCCAACATGTCCCTGATGGAAATCCGGGCCAAGTGCCGCCGGCTGAAGCAGCAGCATGATCTCAAGCTCGTCATCCTGGACTACCTCCAGCTGATGAGCTCCGGCAAGAAGGTGGAGTCCCGCCAGCAGGAAGTCTCCGAGTTCTCCCGTGCGCTGAAGCTGCTGGCCAAGGAACTGCAGGTCCCCGTCATTGCCCTGTCACAGCTGAACCGTGGCTCCGAGCAGCGCCAGGACAAGCGGCCCATGGTCTCGGACCTGCGTGAATCCGGTTCCATTGAGCAGGATGCCGACATGGTCATCCTGCTGCACCGCGAGGACGTCTACGACAAGGAATCGCCGCGTGCCGGCGAGGCGGACATCCTGATCGCCAAGCACCGTAACGGCCCCACGAAGGACATTGTGGTCGCCTTCCAGGGCCACTACTCGCGGTTCGCCAACATGGCTGCCGACGCCGGGGGCGGCGGCTTCTAGCTGCCCGGCCCAGGCGCCGCCGGCCCCAGCAGGTGGTTGGGCAGCCGGTTTCCCGGTGCCCGGCCCCGGATCTCCAGCAGTTCGCGGGCATGGGCGTGCAGCCGCTTGTCCTCCTCGGACACCGGCACCCATTGCGGGATCGGGACGGACGTGCCGTGCTCGTCGCGTGCCACCATCACGGTCAAGCAGTAGGTGGTGAGCTCCAGTTCGCGTCCCTTGGGGTCTCCCGAGCGGACATGGACAGCGATGTGCATGCCCTTCGTCCCGGTGTAGACCAGCCGCGCTTCCACTTCCACCACGTGGCCGATCAGCAGCGGCCGGTAGAAGCGCACTCCACCGGAAAAGACGGCCACCGTGTCCATCCCGCAGTACCGGGAGGCGCAGACGTAGGCTGCTTCGTCGATCCATTTCATGACGATGCCGCCGTGCACCTTGCCGCCCCAGTTCACATCGGTGGGTGCGGCCACAAAGCGCAGGACCACATTCTCGGCGGTCCCGGCGCCGGTGTATTCCTGTCCGCTCATCGCCTGGACGATGTCTTCGCGGACTTTGATCCGCGCCAGGGCATGGTCGCGCTGTTCGATTTCATCAGGCGTCACGGGCACAAACTGCGGCACGGGAATCGGCTTGCCGTCCTCGCCCACAGCCACGAAAATCACCATGCACTGGCTGCGCATCGTGGCCGCGCCGCCCTTCGGATCGCCCGAGGACACCACGGTCCGGATGTGCATGGAGGACCGGCCCGTGTAGACAATCGTCGCCTCCACTTCAACCATGTCCCCGCTGTTGACCGGATCCGCGAAGTGGATGTTCCCCACGTAGGCCGTCACGCAATAGGACTTGGCCCAGCCCACCGCGGCGGCGTAGGCAGCCTTGTCCACCCATTCGAGGACCGTGCCAGCATCAACCGAACCGCTGTGGCCGACGTCGGTGGGGGCTGCAAGGAAGCGCAGGGTCACGGAGTTGGCGGCGTTGTCACTCATGGTCAAAGTTTACTGACCGGCCGGGTTTGCGGCGCGGATGGGGACACAATCGCGCACCGGAACGCCATAAGCGGCGCGCCGTCGCGGCATACGGTACCGGGCAGGTACAACGGCGGGCGGCCACCCGGAGGTGACCGCCCGCCGCCGTGCGCCGCAAGGCGCCGGGGACTCCCTTAGGCCAGGACGCTCAGCTTGGATCCGCTGCGGCCGAAGAGGGCCCTGTCCACGGAGACCTTGCCCGCACCGACGAAGGTCAGGGCCAGGGCGGCGGCAGCCAGGATCAGCACGAGTTCGTAGCCGCCCGTTGCAGCAAAAATGCCGGCCGGGGCATGGACCAGGAACAGGGCGCCGAGCATGTTCACCGCGAGCAGGGCAGCGAACACGCGTGTGAGCACGCCGACGATCAGTGCGACGCCGCCGACGAGTTCGAGGGTGGCGATCACCGGGGCGGCGACGTTGGCGGCGGGGACGCCCATCTGGGCGAACGCGGCCTGCGTGCCGGCAATCGTGAACTCATTGAATTTCTGCCAGCCGTGCGCGGCGAAAAGGAATCCCGTGACGATACGCAGGATCGTGCGGGCCGAGGTGGTGAGTGTGGGCTGGTTCATGGGGGTGCCGTTCTGACGCAGGAAGAGTGGCAGCTGGAGACCGCCACGGATTTAGTTGAAGATTCAACTTCTAGTGTTCCGGCACTTACTTGAAAAGTCAACTAATGCGAAGCCGTACGACGCTCGCCATGCCGTTAGGGTGGTTTCGTGTCCGTTTCCGCCCCCACTCCCGCCACGCTCCCGTCTGCGGCAGGCCGCCGGCGGGAGATCCTGCGTCTGGCGGTGCCCGCTTTCGGTGCGCTAATCGCCGAACCGCTGTTCCTGCTCGCGGATGCGGCGATTGTCGGGCATCTCGGGGTCGCGCAGCTCGCGGGTGTCGGGTTGGCGTCGGCGGTACTCCACACGGTGGTGGGGCTGATGGTATTCCTCGCTTACTCCACCACTCCCGCCGTGGCGCGGGCGATCGGCAACGGCCAGCTGCCCAGGGCCCTCGCGGCCGGGCGGGACGGCGTCTGGCTGGCCCTGCTGCTCGGCGTGGTCCTGGCGACCGCCGGCTTCCTGGCTGCCGAACCACTCGTCGACCTCATGGGTGCCAGCGCCGAGGTGCGGGCCTTCGCCGTGGACTACCTGCGCTGGTCGATGCCCGGACTCGTCGCGATGCTGCTCATCTTCGCGGGCACCGGCGTGCTGCGCGGCCTGCAGGACACACGCACGCCGCTCCTTGTAGCGGCCGCCGGCTTCACCCTGAACGTCGCGCTGAACCTCTTCCTGGTCTACGGGCTGCAGTGGTCCGTCGCCGGCTCGGCGATCGGCACCAGCATCGCCCAATGGGCCATGGCGCTGGTCTACGTGGTGATGGTCGGGCGCAATGCCCGCCGCCACGGAGTGGCCCTGCTGCCGGACTGGCGCGGCGTCCGGTCCCTGAGCAAAGTGGGCTCGTGGCTGATGCTGCGGACGCTCAGCCTGCGCATTGCGATTCTCGCCACGGTGGTGGTGGTCACGACCCAAGGGCCGGTCAACCTGGCCGCCCACCAGCTCGCGATGACGGTCTTCACGTTCCTGGCGTTCGCCCTCGATGCCCTCGCGATTGCCGCCCAGGCGCTGATCGGCAAGGAACTCGGTGCCTCCCGCCCGTCCGGGGCGCGGGAGCTCACCGGAACCATGGTCCGCTGGGGCCTCGGCTTTGGTGCGATCACAGGACTCCTGCTGGCGGTCGCGGCACCGTGGGCGGGGCGGCTCTTCACGTCCGACGCCGGCGTCCAGGCTGCGCTCACGCTGGCCTTGTGGGTGCTCGCGGCCGGGCAGCCGATTGCCGGCTATGTCTTTGTCTTGGACGGCGTGCTGATTGGTGCGGGGGATGCCAAGTACCTGGCGATTGCCGGCGTCGTGAACCTCGCCGTGTATCTGCCGCTGCTGCTGGCCGTGGGACAGTCCGGTGCCGGCGGCGGTGCGGGCCTGCTCTGGTTGTGGGCGGCGTTCTCCCTGGGATATATGACGGCCCGGGCCGTCACGCTGGGCCTCCGCGCCCGGACGGACCGGTGGATGGTGCTCGGCTCGCACTGAGCACCGGCGCGCACGCGGGCGGCTTCGCACTAAACTGGACCGGTGACTCTCCACGCAGCCCCTGACGCCTCCGCCGCCCTGCCCGCCGCGGCCGATCTTTGGAAGCCGGTGCTGGTCCGGGCCGCCGTCGCGCTCGGCTTCGGCGCCGTGACAGTGTTCTGGGCGGCGCCATCCGCGGAGGGCATGGGCTGGGCCGGCGGCCTCTACCTGCTTGCCACCGGCGTGGTGCTGCTCTGGAGCGTGAACAAGACCGGCCTCCGGCCCGGGTCGCCAGCCAGCAAGATGCTTTCCGCCGCTGGCGCCGTGCTGACCGGAACCGGCGCCGCCGTCGGCCTCCTTCCGAGCAGTCTGGTCTTCGGAGTGCTGGCAGCCGTGGGCCTTGGCCTCGCCGGCGCTGCGGAGCTCTACCTCGGCATCACCCACCGCGGCCGGTCCGTGCTGGCCCGTGACTGGATGGCCTCCGGCGCCGTGGGGCTGGGCACTGCTGGCCTGCTGCCGTTCTTCATCGACCTCGGTCCGCACGCGCTGCTTGGCGTCGCGGGCGGCGGTGCCATCATCAGCGGCGTGCTCTGGACGCTGGCGGGGCTGACCTTGCGGCATGATGCGCGGGCCGATTCCGCGGAGGCCGTAAACTAGTAGAGACAGGTTCTACCTTGCGTAGAACGATTGCGGGAACACAACGGCCACGCCTGGCGGCGTCGGCTGCAGGAGGAAAGCACCTTGGCACAGCAGAAATCTGGAGAACCGCGCAACCTGCGGACCTCGGTCAAGGGCCCGCTGATGTTCTCCGCTTTCTGGGCTGTGGTGGCTTTCGTTGCCACCCTCATTTTCGCCTCCGGCGGCACGGCCAAGACACCCCGCTTTGATCTGGCCTTCATTGCCGCGGGCATCGCCTTCATCGTGATTCTGGTGGTACTCGCCATGCTGTCGATGGGCCACAAGCCCAACGCTGAACATCTCGGCAAGGGCTCCGGCGTCAACCTGAGCTCGCGGAACTCCGGCCACGGTGGCCACCCGGCCACCCGGCCGGAAGCCGGCGCCCCGGACGTCGCCCCCGACGCCCCCGGCGACCGCAGCTAGAGTCTGCCGCTCAGGACGCGGCTTTCCGGGCCCGGTACGCTGCCACGTGCGCGCGGTTGGCGCAGTTGCCCGTGTCGCAGTAGCGCTTTGAGCGGTTCCGGCTGAGGTCCAGCACGACGGCGTCGCAGTCGTCCGCGGCGCACACCAGCATGCGGTCCATCTCCTTGCTGCGGATGACGTCCACCAGGGCCATCGCGGCTTCGGTGCTCATCCGGTCCGCCAGCGGCGCTTCCGGCGTGGTGGCGTGCAGATGCCAGTCCCACTGATCATGTTTGACCAGCTGGGGGAGTGCCCGTGCCTGCCTCAGTAGCCTGTTCACTGTGTCCACCGCGGCGGATTCATCCGCGAGCCACAGGGCGGCGAGCTCGGCGCGGAGACGGTGCACGCTGGCCAGCTCGGCCGCGTCCCGGGTCCGCGAGCCGGTGAATCCCTCCGCTTCGAGGAACCGGTCCAGGTCCAGCTCCGTGGCCAGCTGTTCGTCCCCGTTGGCCGCGGAGTTGATCAGGTTGACCACGGACCGCAGCGCCACCTCTGTGTCAGGGGCAAAGGGCATCTTGACTCCTTACGTCGGCGTGGCGTACTGTCATGAGCATAACCCTACTTTACTCCTGACAGGAGGCAGCCCGTGTCTGCCGCACGCCGCACCGCCGAAGCCCCGGCCAAGATCGCTTCCGGAATGCACGCCCCCGGAAAACGTGGTCCCGGCAAGCCCGGCGCGGCATCCGGTTTCCTGGCGTCCGGCCTGGGGGTCGCCCTGTTTTCCTCGGCCGTCTTCGGACTCTCGGGGTCGTTTGCCAAGGCGCTGCTGGAGACCGGCTGGACCCCCGGGGCGGCCGTTACGGCCCGCCTCACCGGCGCCGCGCTCATCCTGGCGGTTCCCGCCGTTCCGGCACTGCGGGGGCGCTGGCACCAGCTCAGGGACAACTGGCTCACGGTCCTCCTCTTCGGCTTCATCGGCGTCGCAGCCTGCCAGCTGTTCTACTTCAACGCCGTGGCCAGGCTGTCTGTAGGGGTGGCCCTGCTCCTGGAATATCTCGCTCCGGTGCTCATCGTGCTGTGGCTCTGGGCCGCCAGCCGCCGGCGCCCGCGGCCCCTGACCATCGCCGGAACCCTGCTGTCCCTCGGCGGACTGGTCCTGGTCCTGGACCTCACGGGAGCCGTGAAGATCGACGTCATCGGTGTGCTGTGGGGGATCGCGGCCGCAGTCTGCCTGGCTATCTATTTCTTCATCACGGCCAAGGAAAACGACACCCTTCCGCCGATCGTCCTTGCCTCCGGCGGGCTGATGGTCGGCGCCGTCACCATGTGGCTCGCCGCCGCGACCGGCCTGCTGCCGATGGCCTTCAGCACCGCCGACACCCGCCTGGGTCCCTGGGTCACCCCCTGGTGGGTGGCCCTGGGCGGACTGGTGCTGCTGGCCACCGTGCTGGCCTACGTCTCGGGAATTGTGGCTGCGCGGGCCCTCGGTTCCAAGGTGGCGTCCTTTGTCTCGCTGACCGAAGTGCTGTTCGCCGTCATCTGGGCGTGGCTGCTGCTGGGTGAACTGCCCGGACCCGTCCAGCTTCTGGGCGGGCTGCTGATTGTCGGCGGCGTTGTGCTGGTCCGGCTGGACGAGCTCCGGACGCGGACCGGCGCCGGTGCGAACGCGGTGCCGTCAGCGCTCGACCATGCGAACGACGTCGAACCCGTGCCGTAAAAGGGGAGCTGACACGAACCGGCCCGGACGCTGCTGCGTCCGGGCCGGTTCGATGTCTGCGGGCTTCCTGCCTAGCGGGAAGCGCTTTCCTGCTCGGTGGCGTTGCGGCTGGCCTGCTTGCCGGCCTCCTGCAGTGCCTGGGAAACCTTCGCCAGGGCGGCAACGTGCTGGCCGTTCCACTCGCTGCGGAACTTGTCGGCGTCCGGGCCCTTCCAGTCGGTGCCCTCAAGCACCTTGGTCAGCAGCGACTTCTGCTTGTCGATCTCGGACGAACCGGCCTGCAGCTTCGTCCCAAGAGTCTTGAGCTGAGCAATGTCTGCACCCCAAATAGCCATTCGAAAAATCTCCTCAAGTGATAGCAGCGGACCCGGCACTGCCGGCGTCCCCTCGGATTCCGGCTGCTCCGGAAGATCCAGTGCCCCCAAACTATCCTGCCGGCCGAAAAACTGTCGATGGGCAGCCCTCCCCATGCCCTCGATCCCGGACGCAAGGCCCCCTAGCATGGAGATATGTGCCGAAACATCCGGACCCTCCATAATTTTGAACCGCACGCCACCACCGCAGAGGTGGAAGCGGCGGCGCTGCAATACGTGCGCAAGATCAGCGGCAGCACCAAGCCGTCCAAGGCCAACGAAGAGGCCTTCAACCGGGCTGTGCACGAGATTGCCCACGTGACGCAGCACCTGCTCGACTCCCTGGTGACGCACGCCCCGGCCAAGGACCGCGAGGAGGAAGCCGCGAAGGCGAAAGCCAGGGCAGCTGTCCGCTACGGCGCGGCCTGAGGGGCGTCCCTCCGAAGGGCGACTACTTGCCGAAGCTGCGCAGCCGGAGAGAGTTGGCCACCACCAGCACGGAGCTGGCCGCCATCGCCGCGCCCGCGATCATCGGGTTGAGCATGCCCAGGGCTGCCACCGGGATCCCCACCGCGTTGTAGAAGAAGGCCCAGAAGAGGTTCGTCTTGATGGTCGCCAGCGTCCGGCGGGACAGTTCGATCGCCTGCGCGACCTGGCCGAGATCGTTGCCCATCACCGTCAGGTCGGCCGCCTCGATGGCCACATCGGTGCCGGATCCCATCGCGATGCCGAGGTCTGCCTGCGCCAGCGCCGCGGCGTCGTTGACGCCGTCACCGGCCATGGCCACCGTGGCGCCGGCGGCCTGCAGCTTCCGCACGGCCTCGACCTTGCCGTCCGGCAGTACCCCGGCGAACACGTCCTCCGGAGCGATCCCGACGGCGGCGGCCACCTGCGCGGCCACCGCGGCGTTGTCCCCGGTCAGGAGGATCGGCCGGAGTCCGAGCCCGCGGAGCCGTGAGATCGCGGCCGCGGAGCCCGGCTTGACCGTGTCGCGCAGGCTGATGATTCCGGAGGGCTCCCCGTCCACGGCAACCCAGATCGCGGTGGCCCCGGAGTCTTCGGCGCGGCTGAACGCGGCCAGCTGCGCGGCATCCGGGGCTATGCCGTTCTCCTGCAGCCACCCCGTGCGGCCGGCTGTGATGAGCCGGCCTCCGACGGTTCCCTGGACGCCGCCGCCGGGCGCGGAGCGGAAGTTGACGACGGCGGGCAGGACCCCGGCGTCCGCGCCGGAGCGGTCGTGTCCGCCTTCTGCCAGGCGTGCGGCGGCGGCCACGGCGCGGGCGACCGGGTGTTCGGAGGCGTCCTCCACGGCTCCGGCCAGCCGCAGGACCTCCGCCGGGGTGGCGGTCCCGAACGCCGCGGTGCCGTCGACGGCGAGGTGGCCCGTGGTCACAGTGCCGGTCTTGTCCAGCAGGATGGTGTCAACAGTCCGGGTATCCTCGAGGACCTGCGGGCCCTTGATCAGGATGCCCAGCTGCGCGCCCCGGCCGGTTCCGGTGAGCAGCCCCACCGGGGTGGCCAGGCCCAGGGCGCAGGGGCAGGCGATGACCAGCACGGCGACGGCGGCCGTGAACGCGGCACGAAGGTCGGCGTCGCTGACCGCCGGTCCGGCCGCCAGCAGCCAGCCGCCGAAAGTCGCCGCGGCGATGGCCAGGACCACCGGTACAAATACGGAGCTAATGCGGTCCGCGAGGCGGGCGATCGGCGCCTTGCCGGACTGGGCCTGGGATACCAGCCGGCCCATCTGGGCCAGTGTGGTTTCGGCGCCGACACGCGTGGCCCGGACCAGCAGGCGGCCGGAGGTGTTGATGGTGGCGCCGGTGACCGGGCTGTCCGGGCCGACTTCCACGGGCACGGATTCGCCCGTGACCAGCGAGGCATCGACAGCGGAGGAGCCTTCGACGACGATGCCGTCCGTCGCGATTTTCTCGCCTGGGCGGACCACAATGAGGTCGCCCACGGCCAGCCGGTCGGCCGGCAGCTGCTGCTCCCGGCCGTCCCGAAGGATGGTGGCATCCTTGGCGCCGAGGTTCAGCAGGGCCTTGAGGGCGTCGCCGGCCTTCTTCTTGGCATTGGCCTCCAGGTATCGGCCCAGCAGCAGGAAGGTGGTGACCACCGCGGCGACCTCGAAGTACAACCCGCCGGAATCCATGCCCTCCATCCCCGCCGGGTGGTCCGTCATCCGCGGGTCCGCGAAGAGCTGCCAGGCCGAGAAGACATAGGCCGAGGTCACGCCGATGGAGACGAGCGTGTCCATGGTGGACGAGAAATGGCGGGCGTTGATGGCGGCTGCCCGGTGGAAGGGCCACGCCGCCCAGGTGACCACGGGCAGGGCCAGGATTCCGGCGGCCCAGCCCCAGTTCGGGAACTGGAACGCCGGAAACATCGAAATCAGGAACACCGGGACAGTGAGGATGGCCGCGACGATCAGGCGCGGGCGGAGCTTGGCTGCGGCGGCGGACGGCGGGTGGTCGCCTGAAGCGACGCCACCGGCGACATGCTCCGCGTGCTCGGCGGGTTCCAGTGTGACCTTGGGGACGCGAACTGTGGCCTTGTAGCCTGCTGCCTCCACCGTGGCGGTGATCTGGCTGTCCGTGATTCCTGCGGGGACTGTGACTCGGGCCGACTCCAGGGGCAGGTTGACGGAAGCGGTGACGCCGTCGAGCTTCCCGAGCTTGCGTTCGACGCGGCTGACGCACGAGGCGCAGGTCATGCCGTCGATGTCGAGCTCGATCACCCGGGTTCCGGGCTGGTCCAGAAGCTGCTCTCTACTCACCGTGTTTCCCTGTCTGTTGTGGTGTTGCGTGGACGTGCGGCGGGTGATCAGGCCTCGTTGGCCACCACCAGATAGCCTGCTTCGGCAACGGCTTCGCCGATCTCGGAGGTGGACAGGGCTCCGGCCGAGATAATGGTGACGGTGGAAATGCCGCCGGAGTTGAGGTCGACGTCGACCTTCTCGACCCCGGCGAGGGCTTCGAGCTCCTCGCTGACGGAGGACACACAGTGGCCGCAGGTCATGCCGGAAACGTTGACGGTGGTGGAAACGGTGCTCATGGCTGGCTCCTGGTGAGTGGACGGCTGGTTCATCAGCCCGATGGTGTGGTGAGTGGTGTTGCCGCTACCGCAGCAGGCGCCCGATGGCATCGGTGGCCTCCTTGACCTTGAAGTCGATGGCCTCAGCCCGAAGCGCCGCGTCCGGTTCGGCCGCGGCCCCGACAACGCAGTGGCCGATGTGCTCCTCCACCAGGCCGAGGCTGACGGCGTGCAGGGCCTTGGTGACAGCTGCGACCTGGGTGAGGATGTCGATGCAGTACTTGTCCTCATCGACCATCCGGGCGATGCCGCGCACCTGGCCCTCGATCCGTTTCAGCCGCAGGAGGTACGCCTCCTTGTTGGCGGAGTAGCCGTGCTGCTGATGCGGTGCGGCATCGGCACCGTCCATGGCGGGGACTGGGGCAACGGGTTCGTTCATAAGGACAACATATACCCCGAGGGGGTATGTAGCAAGTACCCCATGGGGGTATTGGCGTCCGGTGCGGCGGGGACGCCGGGACACAAAAAAGCTCCGGAGTGCGTTATTGGGGGATACGCACTCCGGAGCAGTCTTTGGGCAGGCGCCCCATCGTTCGCGCCTACGGATTAAAGCTTACTTGGCGGTAGGCAGGGAAAGGAAGCACCCCGAATAAGTACTTTCGCTTTATTTTCGGGCGGCCTGCGGCGCCTCCGGCCCGACGTTCCAGGACAGCTGGGTCGCATGGAAGTCGAAGTGCGCCACCGGGTACGTGTAGACGTCCGCGAGGGTCATGCTCTCCTTGAAGAACGGGTCCCAGCGGGTCGGGAAGTGCATCCGGCATGCCAGTCCGGCCTCCGTTTCCCGCCGCAGGCGCCGTTCCAGCGCCGAGGTCACCCGGCGCAACTTGGCGGCCATCCGCCGGCGGTTGAAGATTCGTGCGCCTCCCTTGGATCCCCAGTAGTTGATGATGTCGAACGGTACGGTCCCGGCATTCAGCAGCCCGGCGAAACCCCGGTTGACGGAATCAGGCAGCCGTCCGAAGATCCGCACCAGCGGAAGCAGTGCCAGCACCACGATGTAGCCGAACACCATGTGGTAGAGCAGCTCCTCGTTGGTCCATCGGGTGCCCGCGCTGCGGCGGTGGAGCTCTTCGGGCGACATGAGCGCCAGGGTGGTCTCCACGTCCATGCAGTTGCGCCGGTAGGCGTCAGCAACGGCCTCGCGGTCCAGCGGGTCGGTCACGCTGGGTCGGGCGTCATGTCAGGCGCCCGCTTGGTCCGGTGGTGGATCGCGGCCCTGATCGGAACGATGAGGATTGGATGGTCCTGATGGTGGCTGAGCCACGCGGCCACCGAACCGTTGAGGGCAGCGGAGATCCGGTGACCCAGGCCGGGTTCGGGTGTGCCCACGATGATCATCGCGGCGCCGACTTCGGCCGCCAGCCTGCCCAGCGCCCGGGCCGGATCCCCGGCCAAAGTCCGTAGGGTCCACTGGACCCCAAGGGCATCGCAGGCTAAGCCGATGCCGTTCCGCAACTCCTGTGTCACTGCCCGGATTTCGGCGCTGTCCGTCTCAGGGTGCAGTGAGAGCCGGTGGGCGGACCGCGCGGGATCCCACTCCACGAGATAACTTGCCTCATCCACGTGGGCGCAGATCAGCTGGACGGAGAGTTTCGAGGCCAACGAAGCGGCAGTCTGCAGCACTTCGGGGCTCTGTCCCGGGAGCACGCCGACCACAAGGGGCGGCGGACCACTCGGGCGTTCGGCGGACATACTCAATTGTGGATCCCGTCCTGCGCCAGGAACAGGGCCTTACTTCCCGGTCTTGCCGCGCGCCAGTGAAGCGGAATCGGCCCTGTGCGCCCCCGACGGCCGGTCGAGGGACGTCGCTCCGACGCGGGACACAGCTCCGGCGATCCCGGCGGCGGCAGGCCGCCGCGGCGTCCCGGGGGCGGCCAAGCTCAGCCCGCGGAGCGGCCGTGGGCCAGCCCGGTGGGGAACCCCATCAGCACGGGCTCGGGCGTGCCGCAGCAGCCTCCCGCCGTCTCCAAGACAGGATCGGCGGAAACAGCCGGGATGTCGCAGCTGGTGCCGGCATCGGAGGAGCAGACGCCGGTCTCCGGAAGTTCCAGCAGGACGGTGTCCGCGGCCTCGCGGTCTCCGGCCAGGGCGGCCGCGACGGAGCGTACCTGCTCGTAGCCGGTGGCCAGCAGGAAGGTGGGCGCCCGGCCGTAGGATTTCATCCCCACGATGTAGAAATCCTTGTCCGGGTGGGCCAGCAACCTGGCGCCGTGCGGCGCAACGGTGCCGCAGGAGTGGAACTCCGGGTCGATCAGCGGGCCAAGTTCACGCGGGGCCTCGACGGCCGGATCCAGTTCCAGCCGGAGTTCCCGCAGGATGTCCAGGTCCGGGCGGAAGCCGGTGCAGGGCACAACGACGTCGGCCTCGAGGGTGCTGCCGTCGGCGGAGCTGACAGTGACGCCCGCGGACGACGCTGTGAGGGCGGTGATCCCGAATCCGGTGTGCAGCTCCACGGTGCCGGCCTCGACCAGGCGGCGGAGCCGGCTGCCCAGCTGCCCGCGCGCGGGGAGGCCGTCGGCGTCGCCGCCGCCGTAGACTTTCTCGGGGGAGGCGCCCCGCACGGCCCAGAGGATTTTCGTGTCCGCCTCCTGCGTCGCCAGGTCTGCAAGGTTGATCAGCGTGTTGGCCGCGGAGTGTCCCGCGCCGACCACCAGGACCCGTTGTCCGGCGAACCGGGCACGCTCGCGGCCCAGGACATCCGGGAGCGCGCCGGAAATCCGCTCCGCGGCGGCCGCTTCACCCGCGGCCGGCAGCCCGGAGGTGCCGAGCGGATTGCGGGTGTCCCAGGTGCCGGAGGCATCAATGACGCCCGCGGCCCGGTGCTCGTGGACTTCGCCTGCCGCGTGTTCGACCCTGAGCAGGAACGGCGTTGTGTCGCGGCCGCGGCTGTGGGTCTTGTCCATCCCGAGCCGCGTCACCTCCACGACGCGGGCACCGGTGTGCAACCGGGTGGCGATGGCCGGCAGCGCGGCGAGGGGCGCCAGGTAGGAATCAACGAGATCGCCGCCGAAGGGCAACGCCGTGGGGCGCGGTGCCTCCCAGCCGGACGCGGCCAGGAGCCTGGTGGCAGCAGCGTCGACGTTGAACCGCCAGGGCGAGAAGAGGCGGATGTGGCGCCACTGTTCGATCGCGGCGCCCGCCGCCGGGCCGGCCTCAAAGATCAGCGGCTCGATGCCGCGCTCCAGGAGGTGGGCCGCCGCGGCGAGGCCGATCGGGCCTGCTCCGATGACGGCGACGGGAAGATTCGTGCTCACAGCCATTTTGTCCCCTTCCAAATATTGATAGTTGTCGATATGCCGAGTATCTCCCGCTATATCGACGCCTGTCAATATGAGTGCATAATGGATGTATGACAGCACTCCAGATTGTTGAGCCAGCGGCGGCCGATGCGTGCTGCACCTCGTCCGGGTTGCCCGTGCTGGGTGCCGAGGAGGCGCAGGGCAAGGCCCAGCTCTTCAAGGCCCTTGCCGATCCAAACCGCTTGCGGCTGCTGTCCATCGTCAAGGCGTCCGACGGCGGAGAGGCCTGCGTCTGCGACCTCACCGAGCCGCTGGACCTCGGTCAGCCGACGGTTTCCCACCACCTCAAGATCCTCGTCGACGCCGGCCTGCTGCGCCGCGAAAAGCGGGGCACCTGGGCTTACTACTCCCTGGTTCCCGGCGCGCTCGAGCGGACCGCGGGCGTGCTCTCTGACCTGTAGGCCGCCAGAGTCGCGCGGCTCTTGAACACCTCCGATGCGGGGCCTACGGTTTAAGAACTGAGGAAAGGGTGACCGCCGTGGAAATCTTCATGTGGTGGCTGGATCTGGATCTGGCGAGCAAGGAGTGGCTGCGGGAAAACCTGCGCGCCGCAGAGTTGCCGTTGCCCGTGCTGCAGGGGATTGCAGAAGCCGGCGGACCCCACCCGGATGACGTTTCCGGGGTCCTGACCGACGCCGACTGGGACTTCATCGAGACGCAGTCCGAATTCGTAGACTGACAAAAACGGACCCATTCCGGCGCCGAAAAACCATTGCGGCCATCTTCGCAGGGTGGTTGCATGGGGGGCATGGCTACCGCAGAAAGTTATGTCCTGGCGATCGGCACCAAAAAAGGTCTCTGGCTGGCGACGAGCCCGGACCGCAAAGACTGGTCCCTCTCCGGCCCGCATTTCCTGATGAGCGAAGTCCCCAGCATCGGCATTGACACCCGAGACGGCCGGACCCGGATCCTTGTCGGAGTCCGCTCCGAGCACTGGGGACCCACCGTTTTCCACTCCGATGACCTGGGCGAAACGTGGAACGAGCCCGAACAGGGCGCCATCCGCTTCCCTGAGGGCACCGACGCGGCCCTGGAGCGGGTCTGGCAGATCCATCCCGACGCCGAGTCCCGTCCCGGCGTCGTCTGGGCCGGCTGCGAGCCGATCTCGGTCTGGAAGTCCACCGACGGCGGTGAACACTTCGAGCTCAACCGCGGGCTCTGGGACCACCCCCACCGCGGCGAATGGGGTGCCGGTTACGGCGGCGCCGCGGCGCACTCGATCGTCGTCGACCACACCGGAGAGAAGGTCCACGTCGCGATGAGTACCGGCGGTGTCTACCGTTCGCTTGACGGCGGGAGCTCCTGGGAGCCGCGCAACAAGGGAATCTCGGCCTACTTTATGCCCGATCCCAACCCGGAATTCGGCCAGTGCGTGCACAAGATCGCGGCCGATTCCGCCGTCGACGGCCGGCTCTACGCGCAGAACCACCACGGCGTCTACCGCAGTGACGACGACGCCGAGAACTGGGAATCCATCGCGGATGGCCTTCCGGCGGACTTCGGTTTCGTGATGCTCACGCACCCCGGGCGGGCCGGTACCGCCTGGGTGATCCCGCTCAAGGCCGACGGCGAACGGATTCCCCCGGAGGGCAGACTCGCGGTCCACCGGACCGACGACGCCGGGGCGACCTGGAAGCGCCTGGACGCCGGGCTGCCCGAAAAGGAATTCAATTCCGTGCTTCGGGACGCCGCCTGCGTTGACACGGCAGAGCCGGCCGGCGTGTACTTTGGCACCCGCGGCGGCAGCGTCTACGCCAGCGCCGACGAGGGTGAGCACTTCGCCGAGGTGGCCTCGCACCTGCCGGACGTGCTGTGCGTTCGTGCCTCCGCCGTATCCGGCGCCGCTTTGTCCGGATCAGCGGTGTCCGCATCCGCGGCGGGCGCCTGAGTCGCGTGCCCGGAATTAGTGTGGTGCTGCCCAGTGTGCTCCAGCCGCTGGCCGGCGGGCAGTCCTTCCTGACTGCGCCCGCCGACGCGGCGGTGACGGTGGAGGGGGTGCTGGACGAGGTGACCGGGGAGTACCCGGCGCTGTCGAGGCGGTTGCGGGATGAGACCGGGGCGGTCCGACGCTACGTGAATATATACGTCAACGGAAATGAGATCCGCCGCCTGCAGGGCCTGGCCACCGAGGTTTCCCCCGGCGGGGAGGTCCTGATCATCCAGTCCGTCGCGGGCGGCTAGCAGCCTCAGGCGACCCGCCAGAGGCTGCACTCGTCCGTGTTGATGGCTTTCCGCGTGCCGGACTGCCGGTCCATGATCCACACGACGCCGATTCCTGGCGCGGTTTCCTGGACGCTGCCGCGGCGGATCACGACGTCGTCGTAGTTCGGGCCGACTTTCAGCCGCGCCTCGATCTCGTCGCCGCGGTGCAGCTGATCCAGGGCACGGATACGGGTTACATGGGCGTTGGCTTCCTTCAACATGGCGGGGCCTCCTGGACTGGAGAGTGGTGCCTGCTCTTGCCGGCACTTCCAGTGTCCTGCGCCAATGTTGCCGCCGCGTTTCGGCCCGGTAAGACGTGCGTAAGCGTTCGACGCCGGGGGAGTTGCCGGCGTCAGGGCCCGGCAGGGAGATTTAAGGGACCCGGTGCCTTGCGGCCCGGCGGCTCAGGGGATGTGGCGTTCGCCCGGGCGCTGGATCCGGAACCACCGGTATCCGTACCGGCCCAGCTCCAGCTCGAATCCGCCGTCGTCCGCCAGGCCGATGTCCTGGCCGTCCAAAAGGTCCCGCAGGTACGCGCCCTCGAAACCGGACTCCGGGTCCCCGGCCGGGCCGACATTCGCCGCCACCGAGGCCGGTTCCGCCCCGAAATTGTGGGCCAGGACCACCGTGGATCCGCCCCAGGAACACCGGTGCAGAAGCACCTTCGAGGCGGGCTGTTTGATGAGTTCGAAGTCGCCCCACCCCAGCTCGGGGCTTTCCCGGTAGCGCTGGATCAGGGTGGCCATGAAGTTCCACAGCGACTCCGGGTCACGCTTCGCCGCTGCGGCGTTGACGGTCTTCGGCCCGAAGTAGCCGTCCACCACCTGCGCCACGAGGTCCTTTGGGGCGGCGGTCGAGAATCCGCCGTTCTCGGTGTCATTCCATTGCATGGGGGAACGCACGGCCGAACGGCCTTTCGCCGAGAGGTCCTCTCCCATGCCGATTTCCTCGCCGTAGAAGAGCACCGGGGTTCCGGGCAGCGCAAACATCAGCGAGTACACCATACGGATCCGGGCGGGGTCGCCGTCGAGCATGGTGGGCAGCCGGCGGCGCAGGCCGCGGCCGTACATCTGCATGTCCTCGTCCGGCCCGAACACGGCAAAAACCTCCTCGCGCTCGGCGTCGCTGAGCTTGTCCAGGGTCAGTTCGTCGTGGTTGCGGACAAACATGGCCCACTGGTTGTCCGGATGGATCTTCGGGCGGGCGCTGAGTGACTTGGCCAGTGGCCGGGCGTCCTCCCGGGCGAGGGACAAGTACAGGTTCTGCATGGACAGGAAGTCGAACTGCATGTTCAGCTCGTTCCCGGCCGCGCCGCCGAAGTACTTCAGCTGCTCCTTGTAGGGCACATTGACCTCGCCCAGCAGCAGGCCGCTGCCGTTGCGGCGGTTGAGGAAGCTGCGGAGCGCGCTGAGGTAGTCGTGCGGATCGACCTGCGCCGAACCTTCCTTGGACGTGCCCTGCAGCTCCAGGAAAAACGGGACCGCGTCGAGGCGGAAGCCGTCCAGTCCCAGCTGCAGCCAGAACCCCATAGACTTGGCGATCTCGTCCCGCACCTTCGGATTTGCCACATTGAGGTCCGGCTGGTGCTTGGCGAACATGTGCAGGTACCACTCACCGGTGGCCTTGTCCTGGGTCCAGATGGATGTCTCCTCGCCGGGGAACACCACCTGCTCCGAGGTGTCCGGGGGCGTGTCCTTGCGCCAGACGTAGTAATCGCGGAACGGGTTGTCCACCGACTTGCGGGACTCCACGAACCAGGGGTGCTTGTCCGAGGTGTGGTTGAGGACAAAGTCTGCGATCACGCGCATCCCCCGGTCCTTCGCGGTCCGGATGAACTCCACCACGTCGCCCAAATTGCCCAGCCGCCGGTCCACGCCGTACAGATCCGTGACGTCGTAGCCGTCGTCCTTGTCCGGGGTGGGGTAGAAAGGCATGAGCCAGATGCACGTCACGCCCAGGGCCGCGAGGTAGTCCACACGCTGGATCAGGCCGCCGAAATCGCCGGTGCCGTCGCCGTCGCCGTCGAAGAATGTCTCCGGGTCCAGGCAATAGATGACGGCGTTTTTCCACCACAGGTCCGAGGTCTTGGCGATTCTCACAGCAGCACCTCCCGGTCCTGCCGCGGGCTCCCGGACGCGCGAAGCTGCGGGAGCACGTGTTCCGCGAAAGTATGGATGAACGGCGCCTGCTCCTGCCCGACGAAGTGCAGGTACAGCTCATCGAAGCCCAGTTCGAGATATTCGGCGAGCCACTGCGCGTGCTGCCCGGTGTCCGCGGAGATTTTCACCACCTTGCGGACCTGTTCCTCGCCGACGTCGGCACTGACGCCGTCGAAGTGGGCCGCCGTCGGGAGGTCCCAGGGGATGGGTGGGGCGAAGACGTTGCTGCGCCACTGGTCCAGGGCCACCGCAACGGCCTCCTGTTCCGTCGGCGCCCACGACAGGTGCACCTGCAGCACGGCCTTGCCCCGGCCGCCGGCGTCGCGGTAGGCAGCGAGCATGTCCCTCAATTTCGCGTGCGGCTGGTTGACCGTCACGAGCCCGTCCGCCCAGGCCGCCCCGCGCCGCGCGGTTTCCACGCTGACGGCCGGGGCGATGAGCGGCGGCTTGATTTCCGGCACATCCCAGATCCTGGCCTGATGGACGGTGACCAGGCCGTCCCGGGTCACTTCCTGGCCGTCATGGAGTTCGCGGATGATCTGGACGGCTTCCTCGAGCCGCTGCTGCCGGGTCGCCTTGTCCGGCCAGACCTCGCCGGTGACGTGCTCGTTCATGTACTCGCCGCTGCCCGGCGCCAGCCAGAACCGGCCGGGGAACATGTCCGCCAGGGTGGCCGACGCGTGCGCGATGATGGCCGGGTGGTAGCGCTGGCCGGGCGCCGTGACCACACCAAGGCGCAGCTTGGTGGTGGCCAGGGCTGCCCCCAGCCAGGACCAGGCAAAGCCCGAATGCCCCTGCCGGGCGGACCAGGGCTCGATGTGGTCGGAGCACATGGCGGCGTCGAAACCCGCCTGCTCGGCCAGCTGCACGTCCTTGAGGAGCCGGCCGGGGCTGATCTGTTCATGGGAAGCGTGGAAACCGAGGGTAGCCATTGTTCATGTCTACCGTCGCCCCGGCGGGTTGTCGAGGAAATCCAGCCCGGCCGGCCTCTGGCGGGCGGCGTCAGGCGGGACCACAATGGGGCCTATGCAACTGCCCCTGATGCCCCCGGTCGCGCCCATGCTTGCCAAGTCTGTGCCGTCCCTGCCCGAGGGCGCGATGATGTTCGAGCCGAAGTGGGACGGGTTCCGGTCCATCATCTTCCGCGACGGCGGGGACGTGGAGATCGGCAGCCGCAACGGCAAGCCCCTGACCCGCTACTTCCCCGAACTGGTCGAGGCGCTGAAGGCAAACCTCCCGCCGCGCTGCGTGCTCGACGGCGAGATCATTATGGTCGGGGCCTCCGGTGACCGGCTCGACTTCGACACCCTGCAACAGCGGATCCACCCGGCCGCGAGCCGGGTCCGGCTGCTGGCCGAGCAGACGCCGGCGAGCTTTGTCGCGTTCGATCTGCTGGCGCTCGACGACGAGGACCTCACCGGCCGTCCCTTCGCCGAGCGGCGCGGGGCCCTGGAACGCGTGCTCGCCGGGAGCGCGGCGCCGATCCACCTCACCGCCGCGACCCGGGACAGGGGAACCGCCGGGGAATGGTTCCACCAGTTCGAGGGGGCCGGGCTCGACGGGATCGTCGCCAAACCGCTGGACGGGCCATACCTGCCGGACAAGCGCTCCATGTTCAAGATCAAGCATGCACGCACAGCCGACTGCGTTCTCGCCGGGTACCGGGTGCACACGTCCGGCCCGGACCGGGTCGGTTCGCTGCTGCTGGGACTTTACGACGACGCCGGAAGACTCGCCAGCGTGGGCGTAGTGGGGGCCTTCCCGCTGCAGCGCCGCAAGGAACTTTTCGAGGAACTTCAGCCACTGGTGACCAGTTTCGAGGACCACCCCTGGGACTGGGGCCGGCAAGAGGCCGGGACCCGTACTCCGCGCAACGCCGAGGGCAGCCGGTGGAGCGGGAGCAAGGACCTCTCCTTCACCCCGCTCCGGCCGGAGCGTGTGGTGGAGGTGAAGTACGACCACATGGAAGGCGAGCGGTTCCGCCACACGACGCAGTTTGTGCGGTGGCGCCCGGACCGGGACCCGCGTTCGTGCACTTACGAACAGCTCGAGGAGCCGGTCAAGTTCGATCTGGCCGCGGTGCTGGGTACCGGCGGGGACTGATCCGGCGCATCTGGTCGGCGCCCCGTGTGCGGAGACGCTCCCGACGCTCCCGCCCGGTTGCTTTTGCACCGCACTCCGGGGACACGGAAAAACCCGGCGTGTCCTGAGGAACACGCCGGGCTTCCGGGGGTGCGGCCCGAAGCAACCGGGCAGGAACGCTGAGCGCGCTACTTGACGCCGAGCTTCTTGGTGGGAATCTTGAAGGATTCCTTGGCGGTCAGGGCCGAGACGGCCGAGATCAGGCAGATGACGGCGGTGAAGATGCTGATCTGGACCCAGCCGCCGGGCTTGGTGCCTCCCATGGCGGCGACGATCGCCGGGGCGAAGCCTGCCATCAGGAAGCCGAGCTGGGTGCCGATGGCCAGGCCGGAGAAGCGGACCTTGGTGGTGAACATTTCGGCGTAGAACGCGGGCCAGACAGAGTTGGCGGCCGCGTAGCCGAAGGAGAAGAAGCCGATGGCGGCCAGGAACATCAGCGGGACACTGCCGGACTCGAGGCTGAGCAGGAACACCGGCGTCAGGACGGCGCTGGCGACGGCGCCGTAGATGAAGACCGGCTTGCGGCCGATCCGGTCCGCGAGCATGCCGAAGAGCGGCTGGGTGCCGAGGGCCAGGAAGTTCGCGCCGACGACCAGCCAGAGGGTGGTGGTGCCGTCCACGCCGGCGACGTTCTTGGCGTAGGCGATGGCCAGCGTGCCGAACACGGTGGAGACAGCGGCGATGAAGGCGCATGCGACGACGCGGAGGACATCGCGCCAGTGGTGCTTGAGCAGGTCTGCGACGGGAAGCTTGGAGATCTGCGCGTTCTTCTGGGCTTCCTCGAACGCGGGCGGCTCGTGCAGGGTGCGGCGGATGAAGAACGCAACAATCACCACGACGGCGCTGAGCCAGAACGGGATGCGCCAGCCGATGCCGTACTTGATCTCGTCCGGCAGGGCCAGGACGGGGATGAAGACGAGGGCCGCGAGGATCTGGCCGCCCTGGGTGCCGGTCAGGGTCCAGGAGGTGAAGAAGGCGCGACGGTTATCCGGGGCGTGTTCCAGTGTCATGGACGAGGCGCCCGCCTGCTCGCCGGCCGCGGAAAGGCCCTGGCAGAGCCGCGCCAGCACCAGCAGGGCCGGAGCCCACCAGCCGATGGTGTTGAAGTCCGGCAGGCAGCCGATCATGAACGTTGAGGCTCCCATCAGCAGGAGTGTGAACATAAGGACCTTGCGGCGGCCCACCCGGTCACCGAAGTGCCCCAGGATAACGGCGCCGATCGGCCGGGCGACGTAGGCGAATCCGAAGGTCGCGAAGGACATGATCGCCGCATTGGCGCCGGCGTCGGGGAAGAAGACCGTGGGGAAGATCAGTGCGGCGGCTGATCCGAAGATGAAGAAGTCGTAGTACTCGACGGCGCTGCCCAGGAAACTGGCGAGGGCTGCCTTCTTCGGCGTCCCGGCCGGTGCGTCAGTGCCCGGCGTCGTAGACGGGAGTGTCTGGCTCATGGAGTTCCTTTGTGTGACGACATTGTCGCGGATGGATCAGGAAGGTCTCGGCCGCCGCTGGCTTAAGTGTGCGGCAGCAGAAGGTTCGTGGAAAGACCCGGGACGAGTAGCCACATGGTGGGAGCTACTTGTGCCATGTAGCAATCATGACTGTGAGGGCGGTCACTTGTCAACAAAAATAATCACCATCTAGAAATAGCTCTCACCATGTGAGAGCATTTACCTATGAGTGTGAATCAAGACACAGAAGTGCCCGAGGCTGCCGCTGCCCCTCCGGCCCCTGCCCGCAAGGGTGCAAAGGCCCCCCGGAGGGATGCGAAGAGGGATGCGAAGGGGGATGCGAAGGGGGATGCGAAGCGGGATTCGAAGGAAGACTCCCGGACGGACATGGTCGGCAAGGCCTTGGGCCTGCTGGTCCTGCTTGGCGATGAGCCCCGCGGTGCCAGCGCCGCGGAGTTGTCCCGCAGGGCGGAACTGCCCTTTAGCACCACCTACCGCCTGCTGGGTTCCCTGACCCGGGACGGCTTCGTGGACTACGAGCCGGACGGGCGCCGCTACCACTTGGGCCTGCGGGTCTTCCAGCTGGGGCAGCGCGTGTCCAACCACCACGGGTTCGCCGGCACGGCCCTGCCGATCCTGCGGCGCGTCACGGACGAGACGGGCGAAGCCACTATCCTCTCCGTGCGCGACGGAAACCACCACCTCACAGTCAACAAGGTGGACGGACCGCAGACCTTCCGCGTCACGAGCGATCCGGGACACCTGGGCGCACTGCACACCACCTCGGTCGGCAAAGCGCTCGTGGCCTTCGCCGACGACGCCACCCGCAGCCGGCTGGTCGACGAGCTTGAGCTGGAGCCGCTGACCGAATTTTCCATCACGGACCGGGAGGCATTCCGGGCGGAGATCGAACTGGTCCGCCAGCGCGGCTTCGCAGTCATGGACCAGGAGAACGAATTGGGCATGCGTGCTGTCGCCGTTCCGGTGCTCAACGCCCAGGGCGCCGCCTTCGCCTCCCTCGCCACGGCAGTCCCGGTCTTCAGGATGAGTGTCGAGGCCCTCGTGGCCCTGGTTCCGCTGCTCCAGTCGGCTGCGGCCGAGCTGGCCGCCCGGCTGCCGCAGCAGTGAGGCGGCCATGAAATTTCCCGGTTTGTTCGGTAGTAGAACAACAGTGCAACATGCGAACATTTCCGGTACTGTAATTTCCAACACCCGGCCCGCGGACGTCGCCTCGTGCGTCACCGCCCGCCGAGTGCCGTTGTCAAAGGAGCTATACGGATGAGTAACCGAGCAGAGTCCTTCCTCGTGGGCCTGATAGGCGATGGCGTGATGCCGTCCCTCACGCCCCCCATGCACGAACGCGAAGGCGATGTGCAGGGCCTCCGGTACCTCTACCGCCCCGTCGACCTCACCGAACTGGGGCTTCCCGGCCAGAGTATCGGCGAGCTCCTGACCGGCGCCTACCGCCTGGGCTTCAACGGCCTGAACATCACCCATCCGTGCAAACAACTGGTATTGGAGCACCTGGACGAGGTCACCCCCGACGCCCGGCGCCTCGGCGCAGTCAACACGGTGACCATCCGGGACGGCCGTTTCATCGGCCACAACACCGACTTCTCCGGATTCGCCGCCGCCCTCGCCTCCGGGCTGCCGGGAGCCAGGCTGAACCGCGTGGTGCAGCTGGGGGCCGGGGGTGCCGGCTCCGCCGTCGCCTACGCCCTGCTCACCGCAGGGGTCCGGGAACTTGACCTGGTGGACACCGATCCCGCCCGCTGCGCGGCCCGTGCCGCTGAACTTGCGGGCTTCTTCCCGGACCAGCTGGTCACCGCGCGGACGACGGCGGAACTTCCGCACCTGATGCCGCTGGCCGACGGTCTGGTGCACTGCACACCGGTGGGCATGGCCGCCCACCCCGGCGTTCCGCTGGACATGTCCCTCGTGACACCCCGGCACTGGGTGGCGGACATTGTGTACCGGCCGATCGAAACCGAACTGGTCCGTGAAGCCCGCGCCAAAGGCTGCGAGGTCCTCGACGGCGGCCGGATGGCCGTGGGTCAGGCGGCAGACGCCTTCCGGATCTTCACCGGCCGGGAGGCTGACGCGGACCGGATGCGCGCGCACTTCCTGGAACTCGTCGCCGCCGAAGAGGTGGCCGCCTGATGCGCACTGGAATCGCCACAGTCTGCCTCTCCGGCACGCTGCGGGAAAAGATGCAGGCCTGCGCCAGCGCGGGCTTCGACGGCATCGAAATTTTCGAACAGGACCTCGTCACCTCCCCGCTGAGCCCGGAGGACGTCCGCACCATGGCCGCGGACCTGGGCCTGACCCTGGATCTGTACCAGCCGTTCCGCGACTTCGACAGCGTGCCCGGGGATCTGCTGGCCGCCAACCTGCGCCGCGCGGAGGCGAAATTCCGGCTGATGTCCCGCCTGGGCATGGACACCATCCTGGTCTGTTCCAACGTCGCCACCGCCAGCATTGACGACGACGGGCTCCGGGCCGAACAGCTCGCCGCCCTCGCCGCACTCGCCGGGGACCACGGCGTCAAGGTGGCCTACGAGGCGCTGGCATGGGGGAAGTACGTCAACGACTACGAGCACGCGCACCGGCTCGTCGCAGCGGTGGATCACCCCAACCTGGGCACGTGCCTGGACTCGTTCCATATCCTCTCCCGTGACGCGGACACCGCCCCGATCGAATCCTTCGACCCGGAGAAGATCTTCTTCGTCCAGGTGGCCGATGCTCCCAAGCTGTCCATGGATGTCCTGTCCTGGAGCCGGCACTACCGGGTGTTCCCGGGTGAAGGCCAGTTCGAACTCGCCAAGTTCATGGGACATGTGGTCCGGGCCGGCTACACCGGCCCGGTGTCCCTTGAGGTCTTCAACGACGTGTTCCGCCAGTCCGACGTCGAACGGACCGCTGTGGACGCGATGCGGTCGCTGATCTGGCTGGAGGAGCAGAGCGCCAAGTGGCTGGACGCGCATCCGGCCGCCGGAAACGGTGCCGGCAGTGCCGGAACTGCCGCGACAAGCCGCCGCCGGTACGCGATGGAGCTCGCCACGCTCCCGCAGGTGGCCGAGCCCGCCGGCTTCAACTTCGCCGAAGTCAGGGCCGCGGACACCACCGGCCTGGAAACCTTGCTGGGCCAGCTGGGATTCGATTTCAACGGGCGCCACCGGACGAAGAACGTGCAGTTGTGGACCATGGGCCACGCCCGCGTGATCATCAACGAGGATTCCTCCCAGGAATCCCGCACCTCCGGGGCGGCGACCGCACCCGCGATTTCCGCCCTGGGCTTCGACGTCGATTCCCCCGTCGTCGCCGCCGCCCGGGCCCAGCAGCTCAAGGCCCCGGCCGTGCCCCGCAAAAGCCAGGCCGACGAGGAAATTTTCCAGGGCTTCGCCGCCCCCGACTCCACCGAGATCTTCCTGTGCCAGGGCAGCCCCGACGGCACCGCCGTGTGGACCCGCGAATTCGGCGAGGGGCGCGAAGCCCCCGCCGTCGCGGCAGCGTCCCGGAATGCGGTCATCGACCACGTCAACCTCGCCCAGCCCTGGCAGCACTTCGACGAGGCCGTCCTCTTCTACACCAGCGCCCTGGCCCTGGAGCCGCAGCCGTACGCGGAAGTCGCCAGCCCCACCGGCCTGGTCCGGTCCCAGGTGATGCTCACCCGCGACCGCGGCGTCCGCCTCGTGCTGAACCTGGCCCCGCTGATCCAGCGCGAAGGCGCCGCCCCGGACGGGACTGCCGGCCCCCGCCCGGAGGCAACCGGCCAACGCCGCACCTACCAGGAACACATCGCCTTCGCGGTGGATGACCTCGTCGCGACGGCCCGCGCCGCCAAAACACGCGGCCTGGACTTCCTCCAGATCCCGGCGAACTACTACGAGGACCTCGACGCCCGGTTCGGCCTGGACCCCGCCTTCCTGGCGACCCTCCGGGAGCTCAACCTCCTCTACGACCGCGACGCTGACGGCGAGTTCCTGCACTTCTACACCGCCACCGTGGGCAGCGTGTTCTTCGAAATGGTGGAGCGCCGCGGAGCCTACGACGGCTACGGGGCGCCCAACGCCCCGGTGCGGCACGCCGTCCAGTACGACCACCTGCACCAGCTAAACCCCACCCGCTGACCACACTCCCTGACCGACAACACCACACCCCACGAAAGGAGGCTGCTGTGCCTGAAGAGTTCAACCTTGAAACCTACAACGCGGATCCGCTCACCGAGGACGTGTCCGACGCCGCCACGGAGGCCGCACCAAAGACGTATCCGAGTGCTGTCCCTGCCGGGGACGATGCCGCTGAGTCGCAGGCGGACCTCAGCGCCGAAATGAAGGCCCTCGGCGACGCCTACGCCCAGGCCCTCCGGAACGGCGCCCCGGCAGAGATCCAGCCGCGGCTGGACTACGCGCCGTACCGCAGCAGCGTCCTGCGCCACCCCACCAAGGACCTGCACCACGCGGACCCGGAGACCATCGAGCTGCACTCTCCCGCGTTCGGGCACATGGACGTGCACGCGCTGGAGGCGGACCTCACCATCCAGCACGGCGGGGAACCGCTGGGCGAACGCATCGTCGTCTCCGGTCGGGTCCTCGACGGCGACGGCCGGCCGGTCGCCAGCCAGCTGGTCGAGATCTGGCAGGCGAACTCCGCCGGCCGCTACATCCACAAGCGGGACCAGCATCCCGCACCGCTGGACCCCAACTTCACCGGCGTCGGCCGCTGCATCACCGGCGCCGACGGCTCCTACAGCTTCACCACCATCAAGCCCGGCGCCTACCCGTGGAAGAACCACCTGAACGCCTGGCGCCCGGCCCACATCCACTTCTCCCTGTTCGGCAAGGAGTTCACCCAGCGGATTGTCACCCAGATGTACTTCCCCGGTGACCAGCTCTTCCCGCTGGACCCGATCTACCAGTCAATCGTGGACCAGGACGCCCGCGACCGGCTCGTCGCCACGTACAACCACGAGCAGACCAAACCCGAATGGGCCCTGGCGTACAACTGGGACATCGTCCTGACCGGTTCCAAGCGGACCTGGACAGAGAACGAGGCCCTGGGGGCAGAAGGAGACGACCATGAGTAACCCCACCAAACTGATTCCGACCCCCGGCCAGACCGTGGGACCGTTCTACGGCTACGCCCTGCCCTACACCAAGGACCGCGAACTGCTGGCCCCCGGCTCCCCGGGTTCCATCCGTCTGCAGGGCACGGTCTACGACGGCGCCGGCCACCCCATTCCCGACGCGATCCTGGAAATCTGGCAGGCCGACGCCGACGGCAAGGTCCCACACCGCACGGGTTCCCTGGTCCGTGACGACTACACCTTTACCGGCTTCGGCCGCAGCGCCGTCGGCAACACCGGCGTCTTCACCTTCACTACGGTGAACCCGGGCCCCACCGAGGAAGGCGCGGCACCGTTCATCGCCGTGGCGGTCTTCGCACGCGGCCTCATGAACCGGCTCTTCACCCGGATCTACCTGCCGGAGGACGAGGCCGCCCTGGCCGCCGACCCCCTGCTCCGCTCGCTCGATCCGGAGCGCCGCAGGACGCTGATCGCACGCCGCGACGCGGATGGCGGCCTGACCTGGGACATCCGGCTCCAGGGCGACGGCGAAACCGTGTTCCTTGATTTTGAAGGTGCCGGCCCCGAGGGCGCCTCGCAGTGATCTCCCAAGACAACAGTGCTGGCACAGCGGACGGCGCCGGCCGCCAGGGCGACGTCGGCCTCCAGGGTGACTTTGGACTACTCAGTCCCGTCTCGGCGTCACCGGTCGTGGCGGCGCTGACCGGGGACCGGGCGGTACTGGCCGCCATTCTCCGGGTGGAGGCCGCTTGGGCCACGGTCCTGGAAGGCGCGTCCCTGGCGCCTGCCGGATCCGCCGCGGTGGTAGCCGCGGCCGCCGACGAGAGCCGCTACGACCTCGCGGGCCTTGCCGTGCGCGCCCAGGGCGGCGCCAACCCGGTGATCCCGCTGCTGGCGGACCTCCGCGGACACGTCGCAGCCCTTGATACCGCGGGGATCGGCGCCGGACAGGCCGTGCACACCTCGCTGACCAGCCAGGACGTGCTCGATTCAGCCCTGATCCTCCTGGCCAGGGACGCCGTCGGCGGACTGCTCACCGAACTGAAGGCAACGACGGCGGCGCTGGCCGCCCTCGCGGAACAGCACGCGGCCACGCTCTGCGTGGGCCGCAGCCTCACCCAGCACTCCCTGCCGTTCAGCTTCGGGCTCAAGGCGGCCCAATGGTTCCACGGCCTCGCCGCCGCCGCGCGCCGCCTCGAGGCGCTCGAGTTCCCAGTGCAGACCGGAGGGGCGGCCGGGACCCTTGCGGCCGGCACCGTACTGACGGCACGCTCTGGACTCAGCCCCTTTGATCTGTCCGACCGGCTGGCCGCAGAACTCGGCCTCGCCGCCGTCCCGGCCCCGTGGCACACCAACCGCCTCGCCGTCACGTCCCTCGGCGACGCCCTGGCCGCCGTGACCGACGCCGCGGGCAAGATCGCGTCCGACGTGCTGTTCCTGAGCCGCCCGGAGGTCGCCGAACTCGCTGAACCACGCGCCGCGGGACGGGGCGGGTCCTCGGCCATGCCGCAGAAGCAGAACCCGGTGCTGTCCGTGCTGGTGCGCAGCGCAGCCCTGCAAGCCCCCGGCCAGGCCGCCCAGCTGCACCTGGCCGCCGCCAACTTCAACGATGAACGCCCTGACGGCGCCTGGCACAGCGAATGGCCTGCCCTCCGCCAGCTCCTCCGCCTCGGCCTCGGAGCCTCCATCCAGCTCCGGGAACTTGCCGAAGGCCTGCAGGTCTTCCCCGGGGCCATGCGGCGCAACCTGGACCTCGCCGGACCGCTGCTGCTCAGTGAAGCCGTCACGGCCGCCGTCGCACCGCTGCTTGCCGGACAGCCAGGGGCCGGACTGTCAGGTGCTGACGGCAAGCAGTTGCTGCAGTCCGTCGTGGACCAGACGCTCCAGGTCCCGGCCGCCGAACAGGCCGCCACCTACCGGCGGCTGCTCCGCGACGCCGTCCCGCCTGCGCTGCTCTCCGACGCCCGGCTCGAGGAACTGCTCGATCCGGCCAACTACCTCGGCCAGGCAGCCGACATCTCCCGCCGCATCCTCGCGGCCTACCCGGACTACAGCGCCAGCGTCGCCGGCGCCGCCACCGGCACAGTCAGCGGCACCGGCGCCGACACCGTCGCCGGAGTCCCCAAGTCATTACCGATCCCCGACCTGAACGGAGCCTCCCGTGGCTAGACCCAACGTCAAAGCAGTACTGCTCTCGCCCCAGCGCCCGCTGGGGGACAAACCACTCCTCGTGGCTGGCCCGTCCCTGGGCACCTCCACGCTGCTGTGGACCCAGGCCGGCGCCCTGCTCGGCGGCGACGTCGACGTCGTCGCCTGGGACCTGCCGGGGCACGGCATCTCACCGGCCGCGACGGAGCCGTTCACGGTGGCCGAGTTGGCCGACGCCGTCGTCGAACTGGTCGATTCGATCGCTCCCGGCGCCCGGTTCCACTACGCCGGCGTCTCGCTGGGCGGCGCCACCGGGCTGCAGTTGGGCATCAAGCACGGCGACCGCCTCAAGAGCTTGTCCGTGCAGTGCACCGGGGCCAAACTGGGCACGCCGGAGGGCTGGCTGGAGCGCGCGGAGACCGTCCGCACGCAGGGGACCCCGGTGATGATCCAGGGATCGGCGCAGCGCTGGTTCGCACCAGGTTTTATGGAGCACCAGCCGGAACTCAGCGGCCGCCTGCTGCACAGCCTGCGCGACGCCGACCGCTTCAGCTACGCCTTCTGCTGCGAAGCCCTCGCCGGCTTCGACGTCAGGGACCAGCTGGGCAGCATCAGCGTCCCCACCCAGGCCATCGCCGGGGCCCTGGACAGTGTCGCCCCGCCGTCGATGGCCACGGAGATCGTCGAAGGAATCACCTCCGGCGGCGGCACAGCGAACGCCGCGACCCTCGAGGGCGTGGCCCACCTGGCCCCCTTCGAGGCCCCGGGCCACGTGGCCGAACTGCTGCGCAGCCTGATCACCTGGACCGAGTCCACCGGAGCAGGAAAATGACGGGCCGCCAGCTCAACGGCGCAGAACCCGGCGGACCCGAGCGGACCGGGCTGGAACGGCATGGAGCAGTCCAGCCGGACGCCACCAGCCAGGAGGTCTATGACGGCGGAATGGTGGTCCGCCGCGAGGTGCTCGGCGCCGAACACGTGGACCGCGCCAACGCCGCCAAGGACTCCTTCACCGAGGACTTCCAGGACATGATCACCCGGATCGCCTGGGGCGGCATCTGGACCAGGCCGGGCCTGAGCCGCCAGATGCGCTCGGCGGTCACCCTCACCGCCATGGTGGCCCACGGGCACTGGGAAGAACTGGCCATGCATATCCGCGCCGCCATCAACAACGGCCTGAGCCGGGATGAGATCAAGGAAATCCTGCTCCAGACCGCGATCTACTGCGGGGTCCCCTCCGCCAATACCGCCTTCAAGACCGCCCAGCAAGTGTTCCAGTCCATGGACACCCCCGCCAGGGAAAATGCAGAAGTCAACACAGAATCGGACAAGATGCCGTGAACCAGGCCTACATCTACGACGCCGTCAGGACCCCCTTCGGCAAGTTCGGCGGCGGACTCGCCGGCGTCCGGCCGGACGACCTCGCCGCCCACGTGATCCGCGAAGCCGTGAAGCGCGCCCCGAACCTCGACGTCGAACGCATCGATGAGGTGGTCTTCGGCAACGCCAACGGCGCCGGCGAGGAGAACCGCAACATCGCCCGGATGGGCACCCTCCTGGCCCGGCTTCCCGTGTCAGTTCCCGGCACCACCGTCAACCGGCTCTGCGGCTCCTCCCTGGACGCCGCGATCATCGCCTCCCGCCAGATCAACACCGGCGACGCGGAGCTGATGCTGGTCGGCGGCGCCGAATCGATGTCCCGCGCCCCCTGGGTGCTGCCCAAGACGGAGAAGCCCTACCCGGCCGGCGACATGACGCTGGTCTCCACCACGCTGGGCTGGCGGCTGGTCAACAAGGCCATGCGGCCGGACTGGACCGTGTCCCTGGGCGAGGCCACCGAGCGGCTCCGGGAGAAATACGGTGTCACCCGCGAGGCGCAGGACGAATTCTCGGCCAACTCGCACAACCTCGCCGCCGCTGCCTGGGATGAGGGGTTCTACGACAGGCTCGTCACCCCGGTCCCGGGCACGGACCTGGTCCGCGACGAGGGCATCCGTGCCGGATCCACGGCGGAGAAGCTCGCCGGCCTGAAGACCGTGTTCCGGGCCGAGGCCGGCACCGTCACCGCCGGGAACGCGTCCCCGCTGTCCGACGGCGCCTCCGCGGCGTGGCTCGGCTCGGAAAACGCCGCGGGGATCCTGGGCCTGGAACCGCTGGCCCGCATCGCCGGCCGCGGCGCGCACGCTAACGATCCGCAGTTCTTCGGCTACGCCCCCGTGGAAGCCGCGAACAAGGCCCTCGCCAAAGCCGGCATCGGCTGGGACCAAGTGGGCGCCGTCGAACTCAACGAGGCCTTCGCCGCGCAGTCCCTGGCCTGCATCAACGCCTGGGGCATCGACCCGTCCATCGTGAACCGGCACGGCGGAGCCATCGCCATGGGCCACCCGCTGGGCGCCTCCGGCGGGCGGATCCTCGGCACCCTCGCCCGCAGCCTGCAGGCTTCCGGGCAGCGCTGGGGCGTCGCCGCGATCTGCATCGGCGTCGGCCAGGGCCTCGCCGTCGTGCTCGAAAACGTCACCGCAACCGCCACCAGCACAGTAAAGGGCTAGGACATGCTGAACTTTCCCGACACCGTCAACGAGGCCGTCGCCGGCATCCGGGACGGATCCACCGTGATGATCGGAGGTTTCGGCAACGCCGGTCAGCCGTTCGAACTCATCGACGCCTTGATGGACTGCGGCGCCAGGGACCTCACCGTGGTCAATAACAACGCCGGCCAGGGCGACCAGGGCCTCGCGCTGCTGATCAAGGAAGGCCGGGTGAAGAAAATGATCTGCTCGTTTCCGCGGCAGTCCGACTCCTGGCACTTCGACGCGAAGTTCCGCGCCGGCGAGATCGAACTCGAACTCGTCCCGCAGGGCAACCTCGCCGAACGGATCCGCGCCGCGGGCGCCGGGATCGGCGGCTTCTTCACCCCTACCGGCTACGGCACCATGCTGGCCGAAGGAAAAGAAACCCGCATCCTGGACGGCCGCGGCCAGGTCTTCGAGACCCCCATCCACGCCGACGTCGCCCTCATCAAAGCGCTCACGGCCGACGGCAAGGGCAACTTGATCTACCGGAAGACGGCCCGAAACTTCGGTCCGATCATGGCCGCCGCGGCCAAACACACCATCGTCCAGGTGTCCCGGATCGTCCCGACCGGAGACCTCGACCCGGAGACTATCGTGACCCCCGGCATCTACGTCAACAGCATTGTGAAGGTGGCCTGACATGAGCGTCCAATCCAATGACCAGGCGGGAATCCACGCCGGAATCCAGACCTCCGACAAGCCGCTGGGCCGCGATGACCTGGCCCGGCTGGTGGCCAAGGACATCACACCCGGGTCCTTCGTGAACCTCGGCATCGGCCAGCCCACCCTGGTCTCCAACTACCTCGAGCCGGAGCAGAACATCACCCTCCACACCGAGAACGGCATGCTCGGCATGGGCCCGGAGGCCACCGGCGACCAGATCGACGGCGACCTCATCAACGCCGGCAAGATCCCCGTGACCGAACTCCCCGGGGCGTCCTACTTCCACCACGCCGACTCCTTCGCGATCATGCGCGGTGGGCACCTGGACATCTGCGTGCTGGGCGCCTTCCAGGTCTCCGCCACCGGCGACCTGGCCAACTGGCACACCGGCGCCCCGGACGCGATCCCGGCCGTTGGCGGGGCCATGGACCTCGCCACCGGCGCCAAGGATGTCTTCGTCATGATGACACTCCTGACCCGCGAGGGCGTCTCCAAGCTGGTGGAGAGCTGCAGCTACCCGCTCACCGGCATCGGCTGTGTGACCCGGATCTACACGGACAAGGCGGTCTTCCTGACCGGCCCCGACGGCGTGCAGGTCCGGGAAACGTTCGGCTGCACGCTCGACGAGCTGCAGGCCATGGTTCCGGTGCCGCTCAAGGCCGCGTCCGCCGCCGGAAGCTGAGCATCCGCCCGCACGGATAAAGTGGGGCGGGACCGAGAGGCAAAGGAAATGATTGACGCAGCAAAGGGCGCCCGGGCCGGTGACCCGCCGGCCGCCAGTGACCAGTACGTGCAGTCGCTGGCGCGCGGGCTGGCGGTGATCCGCGCCTTTGATACCGACCATCCGAAGATGACGCTGACCGAGGTGGCGGCGCGGGCGGACCTCACCCGGGCCACCGCACGGCGGTTCCTGCACACGCTCGTGGAGCTGGGCTACGTCCGCACCGACGGCAAGATCTTCGCCCTGACCGCCAAGGTGCTGCAGCTCGGCTACGCCTACCTGTCCGGGCTGTCGCTGCCGCAGCTCGCCCAGCCCCACCTCGAGGAGCTGTCGCTCCAGCTGGGGGAGTCGACGTCGGCCGCGGTGCTGGAAGACACGGACATCGCCTACATCGCCCGGGTGGCCACGCGCCGGATCATGACCGTGGGGATCACGGTCGGCACCCGCTTCCCGGCCTACGCCACGTCGATGGGCAGGGTGCTGCTGGCGGCCCTGCCGCCGGCCGCGCTGGAGGCGTACCTCGCCCACGCCGACATTAGGCCCCTGACCCCGCACGCCATCGGAACCCGGCAGGGACTGCTCGCGGAGCTGGCCACCGTCAGGGCCCAGGGCTGGTGCCTGCTGAACCAGGAGCTCGAACCCGGGCTGATGTCCGTCGCCGCGCCGGTCCATGACGGGCCCAAGGTGGTCGCCGCCATCAACGTGTCACTGCAGGCGCAGTCGGTTGCGGCCCGGCCGGACCCGGAAGCCTACCTGGACTCCGTGCGGGCGGCAACAGTGGCCGCCGCCGGGCTCATTTCGGCCGACCTGTCCTCCGGACGCTGAGGCGCTTAGCTGGAACGCCCCGAAACCGGTGCGGTGGAAACGGTGATGGTGACCCCTGCGGCGTCGTCGTCACGGATCTTGAGGTGCAGGTCCCTGCCCACCAGCGAGGCATGGATATCCTCGCTGTCCGCTGGGGCGAGCTGCTCGGCCAGCCGCGTGACCGCCAGTGCCATGGCCCGGCCCCAGTCGTGGGGATCCGTGCTGGACGCCACGGCCTCGGCCGAGTAGTTCTCCTGTGGTTCGGACATGTGCTCCCGCTTTCCGCCCCTGGAGCATGGCCTGTCGGGCTGATCCCGACAGACGGCCGGGCCGGCAAATGGCAAAGCCCGGCTGGCTCCAGTACTTGAGCATGGCCAGTCTAGTGACCCCGGAGCGCGAACGTCCACGGTTCGCGCCCCTGGCTGCGGAGGTTACGCACGGAACCCCGCTAGGATTTCAAGTCGGGACACCCCACGCCCCCACTCCCCTCGAAGGACGCCATGCCAGAGAAAATACCCGCGGTCGATAGCAATCCCGTGGTCGCTAGCGAATCTGTGCGCGACAGCACAACCCCGGCCCGGCGCGCCGCCGTCGTCGTCAACCCCGCCAAAACAGGCGGCCAGGAACTCAAGGGCGCAATCTTCCGGCTGTGCGAAACGCAAGGCTGGGCCGAGCCGCTCTGGCTCGAAACCACAGTCGAGGACCCGGGCGCCGGCCAGGCCCGCGAGGCGTTGGAAGCGGGCGTCGACGTCGTGATTGCCGCCGGCGGCGACGGCACCGTGCGCTGCGTGGCCGAGGTGCTCGCCGGTACCGGAACGCCCATGGGACTGGTGCCGCTGGGAACCGGAAACCTGCTGGCCCGCAACCTGGGCGTGGACATCACCGACCCTGTGTCCGCCTGCTACGACGTGCTCAACGGCAGCGAAAAGTCCATCGATGTCGTCAAGACGCGGCTGGACCGCTCCGACGACGAACAGGTGTTCCTGGTGATGGCCGGACTCGGCTATGACGCCGCCATCATGGCGGACACCGTCGATGTGCTGAAGGACCGCATGGGGTGGCTGGCGTACGTTGAGGCCGGCATCCGCAAACTCCCCGGCAAACCCGTAAAGGCATCGATCAGCGTCGACGGCGGCGATCCCGTCCGCCGCAGGATCCGCAGCGTGATGATCGGCAACTGCGGCCGGATCATGGGCGGCGTCGAGATCTTCCCGGACGCCAAGATCGACGACGCCGTGCTGGATCTGTTGATCCTGGCCCCGCGCGGCCGGCTTGGTTGGCTGGGCGTTGTTGCCGGCATCTTCGGCCGAAACAAGCGCGAGACCGAATCCGTGGAGTACTTCCAGGGCAAATCGGCCGAGATCACCCTCGAGCGTGAACAGGAATTCCAGCTCGACGGCGACCACCTCGGGACCGGGACGCACCTTGTCGTGACCGTCGAGCCCGAGGCCCTGAAGATCCGGATGACCGCCGCAGAATAGCTTTCCTCCGGTCGCTGGCAGTACTTGCCGGCCGGTATCCGGTGACAGCGCGGGGGCGGCGGTCCGGGTGGTGAGTACTACCCGGACACCGCCGCCGGAAGGTTGTTCGCAAAGGCAAGTATCAACTCGGGTATCAACCACTCGTGTCCAAAGCGTTACCACCAACTTGGATTGGCTCAGGCATCAATCGATGCAGCCAATTGCCTTTTGGAGGGAGTCGCAATGGCACGCATGCCCCTTGTCGCCCCGGATGGTCGGACCAATGACCGACCTGCATTTTTTTGTGCGGATGAATCGTCCACCCTTCACCTCTGCGGGCGCCCGTGACGCCGCAGGCAGAGGGCACGCCGCTTCGGCTGACCCTCTCTGGCGCCGGGCACACCGCTGGCCGCCCCGGCGGCACCCTGGCCGACCTCGCTTACGCATCACACACACTTCACGTGCCCCGCGCAGCCCACAATGCCTCCGCAACGCTCCCGCCGCTGCCCAGAACCGCCGTCCCACGGCCGGCCGGTGCCGAGGGGAAGCCCGCCGAGCCGTCCACTGGACCGTCCACTGAGGCGCGGCTCTCCGGCCGCGAATGGGCGCGGTTCCTGCGCCGTGTCTTACGTGCCACAGATTGCCTGCTGGTCACCATCTGCGTCCTGGCTGGTTTCCTGGTCCACTACGAGGGCGACCGGCCGTTCGCGGCAACGTTTGCCGACGTCAACGGAGCTTTGATCGGAGCCCTCCTGGTCGTGATGTGGGTGGCAGCCCTGGGCCTCTACCGCACCCGGGACCCGAAGATCCTGGGCGCCGGGAGCAGCGAATACAAGCGGGTGGCCGCCGCCAGCGGGGCGGTCTTCGGGCTGCTCGCCGTCTTGCTGGTGGCGTTCCGCATCCAGCCGGCGTCGGCGTTCTACCTGGTGTCCCTCCCGCTGGGCCTCATTCTCCTGCCCGGCAGCCGTCTGATTGCCCGCCGCTGGTACAACGCACGGCAGGCCCAGGGGCAGTTCCTCGTCAAGGCGATTGTGATCGGCCAAGCCGAGGATGTGCGGTACGTGCTCAAGCGCATCGCACGGAAGTCCGGCGCCGTCTACGAAATACTCGGCGTGTCACTGCCCGGAGGGCGGCGCGGGGCCCGGTTCGACGCCGACGGGCGCCAGGTGCCAGTGCTGTCCTCCACCGATGACGTCGTCCGGACGGTGGGCCGCTGCGGCGCGGAGGCGGTCATCGTGGCCGGTCCGGTGCCTGGCGGAAACCAGTACATCCGCGAACTGGGATGGGGGCTGGAAGAGCACCAGGCGGAACTCGTGCTGGCCTCGTCCCTCACCAACGTCGCCGGCCCCCGGATCCACTGGCGTCCGGTGGAAGGGCTGCCGTTGATGCACGTCGACGTACCCCGCTACAGCGGCGGCAAGCATGCCTGCAAACGGCTGCTGGACATCACGGTGGCCGCCACGGCGCTGGTCCTGCTCTCGCCGATGCTCCTGGTCCTGGCAGTCATCGTCAAGCACGGCAGCCCGGGTCCCGTCCTGTTCCGGCAGGAGCGCGTGGGTAAGGCCGGGAAACCATTCCGGATGCTCAAGTTCCGGTCCATGGTGGTCAACGCAGAGGCCGCGCTGGCCGGGCTCGGGGCGCAAAACGAGGGCGCCGGTGTCCTGTTCAAGATGCACAACGATCCCCGGGTCACCCGATGCGGACGCTGGATGCGGCGGTACTCGCTGGACGAACTCCCGCAGTTCTGGAATGTCCTGACCGGCGAGATGAGCCTGGTCGGGCCCCGGCCGCCGCTGCAGCGCGAGGTGGGCCGCTATGAGCGCCACACGCGCCGCCGGCTGTTGATCAAACCCGGGATCACCGGGCTGTGGCAGGTCAACGGCCGCTCGGACCTGCCGTGGGACGAGGCCGTACGCCTCGATCTTTATTACGTCGAAAACTGGTCGATCATGGGCGACGTCATCATCATGTGGCGCACCTTCCGAGCTATGTGCGCGCCCGCCGGCGCGTACTGACTGAGTGAGGATACACAAAATGGATGAATCACGTTCGGGGTACTTCCGCGGCCTGGACCTGGAGGCAGTAGCCGCGCCGCTGAGGGTCGCGGTCATCGGCGCCGGCTACTGGGGACCCAACCTGGCACGGAATTTCACGGCAAGCCCTGACTGGGAACTCGCCGGCATTGTGGACCTGGACCAGGGCAAAGCCGCCAGACTCGCGGCCGCGCAGGGCGGCGTCCCGGTCTTCGCCTCCGTTGACGAACTGCTGGACTTGGAAGAGGTTGACGCCGTGGCGATTGCGACGCCGGCCCACACGCACCACGGCATCGCCCTGACGGCCCTGCAAGCAGGGAAACATGTGCTGGTCGAGAAGCCGCTCGCGGACAGCCGGACCAAGGGGCTCGAGATGGTCGAGGAAGCGGAGGGCCGCGGCCTGGTCCTGATGGCGGACCACACGTACTGCTACACCCCGGCCGTGCTGAAGATCCGCGAGCTGATCGCGGACGGGTCGCTGGGCGAGATTCTGTTCATCGATTCGGTCCGGATCAACCTGGGACTCGTGCAGCCGGACGTGGACGTCTTTTGGGACCTTGCCCCGCATGACCTGGCCATTCTCGACTTCATCCTCCCCGACGGGCTGCGGCCGATGGAAGTCTCAGCGCACGGAGCGGACCCCCTTGGCACGGGCCGGGCCTGCGTAGGGCATTTGACGTTCGCGCTGGCCAACGACGCCATGGCCCACGTCCACGTCAACTGGCTGAGCCCGACCAAGATCCGCCAGCTTGTGGTGGGAGGCTCCCGGCGCACCCTGGTCTGGGACGACCTGAATCCCCAGCAGCGGATCAGCGTCTACGACCGAGGGATCAGCCTCGACCGGCAGTCGTCCGCCGCGGACCGGAAAGCCTCCGCCATCTCCTACCGGCTGGGCGACACGTGGTCGCCGGCGCTGCCCGAACACGAGGCCCTCGGCCAGATGGTGGCCGAGTTCGCCGGCAGCATCCGGCAGCAGCGCCCCGCACGGACCAGCGGCGTCGCCGGGCTCCGTGTGCTGTCCGTCCTCGAGGCCGTCAGTGACAGCCTCAGCGCGGACGGGAAACCCAGCATCGTCGTCGGTAACGAACCGCAATTGGAGGCAAGCAGATGAGCATCCTGCAAGGGGCACAGATCCTGGTCACGGGCGGCGCCGGGACGATCGGTTCCACCATCGTGGACCACCTGCTCGACGCCGGCGCCGGCAGGGTGGACGTGCTGGACAACCTCGTCAGGGGCCGGCGGGCCAACCTCGATCCGGCGCGGGCGGGCGGGCGGGTCGAACTCATCGAAGGAGACCTCCTGGACCGGGACCTGGTTCACGACCTGAGCCGGGGCAAGGACATCGTCTTCCACCAGGCGGCGATCCGTATCACGCAATGCGCCGAAGAACCCCGGCTGGCCCTCGAAGTGCTGGTGGACGGGACCTTCAACGTGCTCGAAGCGGCGACGGCGCAGCGGGTCGGCAAGCTCGTCGCAGCCTCGAGCGCCTCGGTCTATGGCATGGCGGAGACGTTTCCGACGCCCGAACGCCATCACCATTACAACAACGACACGTTCTACGGCGCGGCCAAGTCCTTCAACGAGGCCATGGCCCGCAGCTTCCGCGCCATGTCCGGACTGGACTACGTCCTGCTGCGCTACTTCAACGTGTACGGCCCGCGGATGGACGTCCACGGCCTGTACACCGAGGTGCTGGTGCGCTGGATGGAGCGCATAGAGGACGGGCTGCCGCCGCTGATCTTCGGCGACGGCCGGCAGACCATGGACTTCGTGCACACGAGGGACGTGGCCCGCGCCAATATCCTGGCCGCGGGCAGCGGAGTGGTCGAGGGGGTGTACAACATCGCCAGCGGCGCGGAGACCAGCCTGCTGGAACTGGCCGAGGCGCTGCTGCGGGCCATGGATTCGGAGCTGCACGTGGAGCACGGACCTGAGCGGGCCGTCAACGGCGTCGTCAAACGCCAGGCGGATACGGCCGCGGCACGCCGGGACCTGGGGTTCACGGCGGAAACCGGCTTGGAGGAGGGGCTGCGGGAACTGGTTGAGTGGTGGCGGCCCCTGCGCGCAGAAATTGCGGACGCCAGGGTGGGTGGTGCACGGTGATCGTGAACCAGGACCGGTCCCTGGCCCGGATCAATGTCATGAAGCCGTGGCTCGGACCGGAGGAGGCCGCGGCGGTGGCCGAAGTCATCGCCTCGGGCTGGGTGGCGCAAGGCCCCCGCGTGGCGCGCTTCGAGGCAGCCTTCGCCGCCGCGCAACAGGCCCGCCACGCCGTCGCGGTCTCCAACTGCACCACTGCCTTGCACCTGGCGCTGAAAGTGGCAGGCATCGGAGCCCGCGACGACGTCGTGGTGCCCTCCCTTTCCTTCATCGCTACCGCCAATGCGGTCACCTACGTCGGTGCCCGGCCGGTCTTCGCCGACGTCGAGGCGGACACCGGAAACGTGTCCGTGCGCACCCTCGCCGCCGCCCTGACTCCGGCCACCCGCGCCGTGATTGTGGTGGACCAGGGCGGCATGCCGGTGGACCTCGATCCGATCCGCGCCCTCTGCGACGGGTTGGGCATCACCGTGATTGAGGACGCGGCCTGCGCGGCGGGCAGCACGTACCGGGGACGGCCAGCGGGTGCAGGTGCCGAGATCGCGGCCTGGTCCTTCCACCCGCGCAAGATCCTTACCACCGGCGAGGGCGGGATGCTGACCACACGCAACGCCGCCTGGGCTGACCGTGCCCGGAAGCTGCGCGAACATGCCATGAGCGTCTCGGCGAACGACCGGCATGCCTCGGTCCTGGCGCCGGCGGAGGAGTACGGGGAGATCGGGTTCAACTACCGGATGACCGATATCCAGGCCGCCGTCGGCCTCGTGCAACTGGACCGGCTGGGCGAGGCAGTGTCCCGGCGCCGCGCCATCGCTGCGGCCTACCGGAAGGCGCTTGCCGACGTCGAGGGCCTGCGCTTCAGCGAGGACCCGCAATACGGCACCAGCAACTTCCAGTCGTTCTGGTTTGAGGTCCTGCCGGAGTTCACCCTCGGGCGGGAGGAACTGCTGGAGTGGCTGGCGCGGGACGGAATTTCCGCCCGGCGCGGCATCATGGCCGCGCACCGGCAACCCGCCTACGCCGGGCTGGACACCGGCAGGGCGGACCTGTCCGTGACGGAGCGGCTCACGGACCACACCGTGATCCTGCCGGTCTACCACCAACTGACCCTGGACGAGCAGTCCCGGGTCATCCGTTCGATCCTGAGGGCTGCGGGGAAATCTGATGACTGAGCTGTTGTTGATTGGCGCCGGCGGCCTGGCCCGGGAGGTGCTGGCGTGCGTGCGCGATAACGGCCAGTTCGACGTCGTCGGAGTGCTCGACGACGACGAATCCAGGGCGGGGTCAAACCTGGACGGCGCCCCGATCCTGGGGCCCGCCAGCCTCGCCCTCCGGTATCCGGAAGCGCGGGCGGTTGTCTGCATCGGCGCCGGCACGGGGCGTGAACGGGTCGTCGCCAGGCTGGCGGGGCTGGGATTCCGGAGCCACCGCTTCGCGACAGTGCTGGACCCGTCGGTCCGGATCCCGTCCTGCTGCGATATCGGCCCGGGGAGCATCCTGCTGGGACATGTCACGCTCACTGCCGGAATCACTGTTGGAAGCCACGTTGTGATGATGCCCGGGGTGACGCTGACCCATGACGACGTTGTGGAGGACTTCGCCACCCTCGCCGCCGGCGTCTCGCTTGGCGGCGGGGTCAGGATCGGGCGTGCCGCCTACCTGGGCATGAACTCCTCGGTGCGGGAACGCACGCGGGTGGGGGCCGGAACCAGGATCGGGATGGGCGCCGCGGTCCTGGCGGACGTGCCCGACGGCGAGACCTGGGCCGGAGTCCCGGCGCGGGTGCTCGAGCCGTCACCGGCCGCAGCAGGTGGCGGACGATGACCCGGCCCGGGGGCGCCGGCGACTTCATCCCCATGGTGGACCTGGCCGCCCAGCAGGATGAGATCGCCGACGAAGTCGACGCGGGGCTGAAGGAGGTCTTCACCCAGGCTTCGTATATCGGCGGCCCCGCCGTGGCGGAGTTCGAGCAGGCCTACGCCCGGTTCCTCGGCGCCGCGAACTGCGTCGGGGTGGCCAACGGCACGGACGCCGTGGAACTGGCACTGCGTGCTTCCGGGGTTACGGCGGGTGGAGAGGTCATCCTGCCCGCCAACACGTTCATCGCGACTGCCGAGGCGGTGAGCCGGATAGGCGCCGTGCCGGTCCTTGTCGACGTTGACCCGGTGCACCTGTTGATCGATCCCGACCGGGTGGCAGCAGCGGTGACACCCCGGACCCAAGCGATCATTCCTGTCCATTTGTTCGGTCAAACAGCGTTCGTTGAGCGGCTGGTACCGGTTGCGGCCGCCTGCGGCGCCGTCATAGTCGAAGATGCCGCCCAATCCCAGGGGGCATCCCGGCATGGACGCTTCGCCGGCACGCTGGGACACGCGGCCGGCACGAGCTTCTATCCGGGCAAGAACCTTGGCGCCGCCGGGGATGCCGGCGCGGTGGTGACCGATGACGAAGACATCGCGGCCCGGGTGCGGATGCTGGGCGCCCATGGCAGCGACCACAAGTACCAGCACGATGCGATCGGGATGAACTCACGCCTCGACACCGTCCAGGCCGTGGTGCTCAACGCCAAGCTGCGCAGGCTGGCCGGGTGGAACGAACGACGGCGGAGGGCAGCGGACCGCTACCGGAACCTGCTGGCGGACCTGCCGGGCGTTGAGCTGCCCCGGACCGCAGAAGGAAATGTCGATGTCTGGCATTTGTATGTCATCCGTGTCGCCGAACGGGACCGGGTGCTTGCGGCCTTAAACGACGCGGGCATCGGCGCCGGAATCCACTACCCGGTCCCGGTGCACCTCAGCCGGGCCTACCGGGAACTGGGTGCCGGCTCCGGTTCCTTCCCGGTCGCGGAGCAGGCCGCCGGCCGGATCCTGTCGCTGCCGATCTTCCCGCACATCAGCGAAGCGCAGCAGCAGTATGTGGCGGACGCCCTCATGGAATCTGTACGAAACCTGGGTGCGCGATGACGTCGGTGTCCCGGAACGGGCTGCCTCAGCTGCGCACTTCCTCCGCGCCCGCTCAGGGCCCTGCCGCGGAGTCCACGGCTGAGGACCAACAGAGACTTCAGGACCTGGTAGCGGATGTGAAGAAGGGTTCTGTGTGGGCCGGGGCCAGCACCCTGCTTTTGCGCCTCAGCAACATCGTCCTGATGGCGGTGGTGGCGCGGATCGTCGCGCCGGATGAACTCGGAGTCTTCGCCCTGGCGGTCACAGCACATGCCATTCTCATCAGCATCGCGGAACTCGGCGTCGCATCGGCGATTGCGCGAACGGATCTGGACATCGACGAAATAGCTCCCACCGTGGCCAGCATTTCCGTCATAACGAGTCTTTTTCTTGCCGGGCTGATGGCGCTGTTCGCCGGGGCCATCGCGGACTTTCTTGGATCCCCCGCAGCCCAGCGGCCGATCCTGATCCTGGCCCTCAGTGTGGCCCTGATTGGGCCTTTCGCTGTTCCCGGTGCGCAGCTTCAGAGCACATTCCGGCAGGACCTGGTCTTCCGGGCAAACATGATCTCGTTTATTCCAGGCAGTGCGGTGCTGATTCTCGTTGCCCTCGGCGGCGACGGCGCGGCCGCCTTTGCCTGGTCGCGGGTTGTCGGCCAGCTCGTGGCAGGTACGCTCATGTTTTTGAGCGTAAAAAAGAAATACCCGTTGGGTTTCAACACGGCGTATGTCAGGCCTCTGCTGACCTTTGGGGCACCGCTCGCCCTGGCCAACGTGCTGAGCCAGGTGCTGCTGAATGTTGACTACGTCTTCGTCGGCAGGCTGATGTCCACAGCGGACGTCGGCCTGTACATGCTTGCCTTCAACGTCTGCATGTGGTCGACCGCCATTATCGGCAGCGTCCTCAACGGAATCATCCTGCCCGCCTTTTCAAGCGTCAAACGCGACGGCGGCGACGTCCCGCGGGCCCTGGACCATGCCACCCGCACGGTCGCCCTCATCGCCTGTCCCATCGCGGCTTTCACCTGCACCTTCGCGACTCCGCTTGTTGCAGTGATATACGGGGACCAGTGGGTGGAGGCGGGGCCGGTGTTGCGGGTGCTTTCATTCTATGGAGTGGTATTCGTCCTTGGGTTGCTTTTCGCGAACGTCGTGATTTCCACAGGTCGCACTTGGGTCCTTTTTGCGGTGCAGGCTGTGGCCCTGATCAGCTTGATTCCGGCACTCACGGCAGGCATCCATTTCGCCGGCCTGGTCGGAATCGGCATTGCCCACATCGTGGTCATCAGTACCGTGACCCTGCCCGCCTACTTGTGGGCAGTGCGCAGAGCTACCGGCGCCCGCACCGGGAAGGTCCTGCGATCAATAAGCAGGCCAGCGTTGGCATCCATGGCCGCAGGTATTGTGGCAGGTCTTGTGACCTGGCCCGTGGCACCGGATCTGGCCAAGCTCGCCATCGGGGGTGCCTGCGGCGCTGTCGTGTACGGGTTCCTGACGTGGGGGCTGCTGTACCCCATGCTCCCCGGGACTTGGCTCCGGCTGTCCGGGGGAAGGGGCCGGCACGTGCCGGGCTCCCCAGAACCTCGGGGCCACGCCGGGAGGAGGGTTTAGGCCATGCCCAGGGTACTTGTTCAGCTCAACAGCCTCGCCCTGGGCGGCACCCAAATCAACGCTGTGGACTTCGCTGCCGCAGTAGCCGCACACGGGTACGAATCCGTGTTGGTCGGTCCTGCGGACACATTGCCGCGAGGGCCATCGTTGTTTGACATCGCGAAAGAACGAGCCGTGGAGCTGGAGACCCTGGACCGTCCGCGAAGTACCGTCGCCGGCGCCATCGCGATGGCACGACTGGCCAAGGAGCGCCACGCTGACCTGGTCCACGTCTATGGTTCCTGGACATCACGCCCGGCCTGGTGGGGACCATGCCTGTTCGGGCGCCGGCCCCTCGTGTTGACCGTCTACGAAATGGCCGTTGACCCGATGACGCCCCGGCACACGGAGCTCATCGTCGGAACCAAGTACTTGGAGGAAGAATTTGCCTGGCGCGCAGGGACAACACTGATCAGCCCGCCGGTCGATACCTCCCGGGATGACCCCCGTGCGGTGTCCGGGGACTCCTTCATCAACCGACTGGGGCTGAATCCCGGAAACCTACGGGTGGTCATGGTTACGCGCCTTGACGAGGACATGAAGGCCGCAGCTGTCCAGGCCGCAATCCAAGCAGTGGGCGCCAATGCGAACCCGGGCGTGGACCTGGTCATCGTCGGCACCGGTGACGCCGAGAGCCGGCTTCGGGCGCTCGCCGGGAAAGTAAATGCGGACCAGCGCCGACGCGCGGTGGTGCTGACTGGTCCACTGGCCGATCCCCGTTGCGCGTACGCAGCGGCGGACGTGCTCGTCGGGATGGGCGGTTCTGCGGCGCGAAGCCTGGCCTTCGGAAAGCCCCTCATAGTTGCCGGTGAAGCGGGCTGGTTCCGGATGTTCACGCCGGACAACTCGGCGGAACACTTCCGCAACAGCTTCTGGAGCCCGGAGTCCATGCCGGATGCGGTCGGAGAGCTGAGAAAAATACTGCACCTTCTATTAACTGACGCTCGGCTGCGGGAGGTGCTGGGGCGTTACGGCCGGGACTTCGCGGTGCGGAACTTCGGGCTCCCGGCAATGGCCCTGCACCTCGTCGACACATACGACCGGGCACTCAGGAGCACCGGCGTCCAGAGCTGGGCCCGGGATCTTCCGCTGGAAATCGAACACCTACGCCGGCGGCTCCGGCGGAACCCGGGGTCCGCGACGCACAGGGGGGCGGTCCAGGTCAGCTTGCCGGCGGCTGGGGCGGCCAATCTAGAGACGGAGAAAACATCATGAGAATCGGTCTGCTGTATCCGGTCCGGAATCCATTGGATCCCCGGAACTGGTCCGGCACCCCTTATGGGCTTTCCCGCGGGCTGGCCAGCCAGGGCATCACGGTCGTTCCGTTGGCGGCGGACGTCCCGCACGGACTCCACGAAATGGTGGCAGTCCTGTCCCGAGTAACCGGACGCCGCGGCGCAGTGATGGACAGGATGCCGGTGCGGAACCTTGCGCGCACCCTGATCCTGGCCCGGCGTCTAAGCCAGGCAGCTCCGCTTGACGCCGTCGTGGCGATGGGCACAGAAATGTATGATCTGGCAACCGTTATTCCCACCGGCGTGCCGTGCGCGACTTACGACGACGGGACGCTGAAGCAAATGTGGGACCATCCAGGTTCCGACATCAGAAGCGGCGACTTCCCGCCCCATCACGTCCGCAGGTGGATCCGGAGGCAGTCAGATTCCAGCAGGGCCGCCAGTGTGTGCTGCGTCAGTACCCAGTGGGCCGCCCGTTCGTTCGCTGACGATTATGCGATTCCGCGGGACCGTATTGCCGTCGTCGGCATGGGGCACCGGCCACGCTCGGCCGCAGCCGGTGACAAGGACTGGTCGAAACCGACCTTTCTCTTCGTCGGCGTCGACTGGCAGCGCAAGAACGGAGCTCGAGTGCTGGAAGCATTCTCCCGGGTGCGGGAGCGCGTCCCGGCGGCGACGATGCACGTCGTCGGAGAGCATCCGCTCATTGATGCTCCCGGCGTCGTCGACCACGGCTTCCTTCCAAAGGACAATGCCGCCAGCCAAGAGCTCCTCGACCGGCTGTACGCGGTGGCGACGTGCTTTGTCCTACCCAGCAAGTTCGACCCGTCGCCGATCTCCTACCTGGAGGCAGCATCTGCCGGAATACCGGTCATCGCAACCCCTTTCGGGGGCGCCGGGGAGCTACTCGGGCGGGGCGCCTTGACCGTGGATCCTTCCGACTCCGGCAGCATCGCCGAGGCGATGGTCCGCCTGTCAGCACCGCAACAGGCCAGGGCCATGGGAGAAGCCGCCGCGCAAGTGGCGGCAACCGCCTCGTGGACCAACGTCGCCGGCAGGATTCTTGACGCCCTGTCGGCAACCGCCCCAACAACCGGCGCCGGATCCGTTTCCGGCGGATCCCGGGCGGGCACGACGTCGTGAAACACTACGAGAAACATCCAAAGAACATGGCGTTAGGGAGCCAGGAATCGCACCACGGCGGCGACGATGCACGTCGCAGCGTCCTTGCCCTGCTAATCCTTTACTTGGCTGGGCTCGCGTTGATCGGGTTCTGGCCCAGTCCGGTGGACCGGCCATGGGAAGGGGCATTGACCGACCTCCTGGCTGTGCTCCAGGGCTATCAAATAACTGCAGGCGTCGATTACAGCGACCTCGAAACAGCGGCCAACATCGTCCTTTTTGTTCCCATGGGACTGCTGGTCGCTCTCCTGGTGCCGGAACGCCGGTGGTGGCTGGCCGTGCTCTCGGGCCTGTTCACCTCGGTTGCGATCGAAGGGATACAGCTCCTCGTGATTAACGAGCGTCATGGCAGCCTGCGGGATATAGCCGCCAACAGCCTCGGCGCTTTGCTCGGTGCGGTAGCGGTGCAACTTGAGCGCAGCGGGCGCCGGAGGCCCGAAGCCAGTCAAGGTCCGACCGCACCACACATTGACGGAAAGAAGGGCACCGTCGCCGAATCAGCAGACCTGGCGGAGACGGCAGTCATCGGCGAGGGAACGACGATCTGGCACCTAGCGCAGATCCGCGGGGACGCCAGGGTGGGCAGCAACTGCACCATCGGCCGCGGCGCCTACGTGGGCCCGGGTGTCGTCATCGGTGCGAACTGCAAGCTGCAGAACTACGCCCTGGTCTACGAACCGGCCCGCCTCGCGGACGGCGTCTTTGTGGGGCCCGCGGCCGTGCTCACGAATGACCTGCACCCCCGGGCGGTCACTCCCGACGGAACGCTGAAGGGCTCCGGGGACTGGGACGCCGTTGGCGTGACCGTCGGCGAGGGCGCCTCCATTGGCGCCCGGGCCGTCTGCGTTGCCCCCGTAGCCATCGGCCGGTGGGCCACCGTGGCCGCCGGGGCGGTTGTTACCAGGGACGTGCCGGACTATGCGGTGGTGGTCGGTGTGCCCGCACGCAATGCGGGGTGGGTGGGCGAGGCCGGGCACCCGCTGAAGCAGGACGACGTCGGGCGTTGGCTTTGTCCTGTCACGGGCCGCCGGTACGTCGAGAGCAACGGTCAACTGGCGCCCGTCGAGGCATACTGAGGGGGAATCATGGAGAAACCGGCCAGCAGCAAGGTGGTCCTGGGTGGAACGCCCGTGGACCTGATGGAATCCGGGCCTGCCCTGGACCTGATTCTGCGGCGAGCCGCCCAGCAAGGACCCCGGCCGCTTGCCGTGGCCTCGGTCAATCTTGACCATCTCAACCATTTCGGTGCGGGAGGCCGCTGGGCAGGAACCCTGCATGCCGATCCGGGCAGCGTCGTGGACTGGGTCCACCTGGTCGACGGCGCCCCGTTGGTCTCCCAGTCGCAGCGCCTGACCGGACGCCGCTGGCCCCGGCTGGCCGGCAGCGACCTGGCGTCCCCGCTGCTGAACCGGGCCGAAGAACTCGGCCTGACGGTCGGCTTCCTGGGCGGCTCGGAGGAAAACCAGCGGCTGCTGGCAGAGAAAATCGCCGCCGAACGCCCGAGGCTCCTGGTGGCGGGGATGTGGTCCCCGGCCCGAAGCGAACTGGCCTCGGCCGCCGACTCTGAACGACTTGCCGGCGAGATTGCAGGCTCCGGCGCCCAGATCCTCTTTGTCGGCCTGGGAAAACCGCGCCAAGAGCTGTGGATAGATCGTTATGCCGCTCAAACAGGAGCCGGCGTCCTGTTGGCATTCGGCGCCGCAGTGGACTTCCTGGCCGGGCGGGTGCAGCGCGCTCCCGAGTGGGTCAGCCGGCGCGGCCTGGAATGGGGTTATCGGCTGGCGCTGGAGCCGAAGCGGCTGGCCGGCCGGTACCTGCTGGACGGGCCGTCCGCCTATCTGAAGCTCAGGACCGGATCGTACACCGTGCCGCCGGACCTGCCGGAGGAACCGGCCCGACTCGCCCCCGTGCCCTGCACCCCCGGGCGGTTCACCGGACCGGACGGTACGGCGGAGGCCGCCGTCGTGGTCGTCACGTATAACAATGCCGCCGACATTGACGCCCTATTGGAGGGTCTGCGGGCGGAGACGGCCGACCTGGCGGTGCGTGTGCTGCTGGCCGACAACTCATCCCGGGACGGCACCCTCGAACGGGTCCGCGACCGGCACCCGGATGTGATCGCCTTCGCAAGCGGCGGCAACGTGGGGTACGCCGCCGGGATCAACGCCGCCCTGCGGAGAGCCGGCGACGCCGAAACCATCGTGATCCTCAACCCGGACCTCACGGTGGGGCGAGGCTGCCTGAAGGCCATGCTGCACCGCCTGCGCACCTCGAACGCGGGCGCTGTGGTGCCCCGGATCCTGGACGCGCGGGGCACCACCAGCCCCACCCTCCACCGGGAACCGGGCGTCAGCCGCGCCCTAGGCGACGCCTTCCTTGGGCGGAGGTTGCCGGGCCGTCCCGGATGGCTCGCATCGACGGATTTCCACCCGGAAAGCTACGCCCACGCGCACACCGTCGACTGGGCCAGCGGCGCGGCGCTCATGGTCACCCGCCCGCTGGCCGATTCCGTGGCCTGGGACGAATCCTTTTTCCTCTACTCGGAAGAGACAGACTTCTTCCGCCGGCTGCGGATGAGCGGCGGGACAGTCTGGTACGAACCCGCCGCCGTCGTAACCCACGAGGGCGGCGGCTCCGGCGCGTCCGCCCGGCTGAATGCCCTGATGGCGGTGAACCGTATCCGCTACATCCGCAAATACCATTCCCCGGCGTATGCCCGGGCCTTCCACGGGGCCGCCGCGCTCTCTGAACTGCTGCGCTGCTGGAAACCGGAGCGCAGGGGCGTGCTGCGCACCGTGCTCGAGGAGGGAAGCTGGGGTGCACTGCCCGGCCCAAGCAAGGACGCGGCAGCGCCCGGCAGCTTCCCGCCGGGCGCGGTGATCATTCCGGCGCACAACGAGGCCGCCGTGATCGCGCGGACGCTCGCCCCGCTGGCCCCGCTGGCCGCAGCACGGCAACTGGAGGTCGTCGTGGCCTGCAACGGCTGCACCGATGAGACCGCCCGGATCGCCCGCGGCTTCGACGGCGTCACCGTGCTGGAACTGGAACAGCCATCCAAGGCCGCCGCCCTCAACGCGGGTGACGCCGCCGCCTCACACTGGCCGCGGCTCTACGTCGACGCGGATGTGCAGATCAGTCCGGACGCGGTGCGTGCCGTTCTTGAGGCCCTCATCTCGGGCCAGGTGCTGGCCGCGCGCCCGGCGGCCCGTTTCGAGCTGCAGGACGCCCACCCGCTGGTCCGCTCGTACTACCTGACCAGGCTCCGCCTTCCGTCGGCCCGCAACGGACTGTGGGGAGGCGGGGTGTATGGACTCTCCCGGGAGGGGCGGCAGCGATTCGGGGAGTTCCCCGACCTGACCTCCGATGACCTGTTCGTGGACCGGCTCTTCGATCCAGGGGAAAAGGCCGTCCTCGACGTGGAGCCCGTTCTCGTGCGCCCGCCCCGGACGCCGAAAGACCAGATCGCGGTGCTGCACCGCGTTTACCGCGGCAACGCCCAGCAAAACGGTCGGCCCGGCTCCCCTCACCGGCGGCACGGAACGGCCGGCCGGACGCTGTCCGAGGTGGCCCGCTCCATTCGTGGGCCGATCTCCGCCGCCCATGCCCTGGTGTACGTGGCGTTTGCCCTGGCGGGCCGCCGGGGGAGCGGGAGTCACGAGGGATGGGAACGCGACAGCAGCACCCGTCAGACGTCGGCGGCCGGCACCCCGCGCTGACCAAGGCCAGCCCCTCCGGCTGGCCCCTCCGGCCGGCTGCTGGAGCCGGACCGGTCACGCCCGTCAGCGAGCGGAGGGGGCGGGACGGTGTGCGAGGATCTCGGCCAGCTCCGCCAGCCGGTGTGCGCGGGCGGATTCCGCCGGGGTGAACGGCTCCCCGGCACGGCTGAAGGTGATCGGACCGTGCCAGGCGGTCGGGATCCGCAGCACGCTCCCGTTCGCCGGCACCGGTCCTGTGTTGCTTGCTGCGGGCTGACGGCGCGCCGTCGCTGCGTGAGCCACGCTGTCCGAGTCGGGCACGGGTTCGATCCGTGCGCGCAGCAGTTCCGCCACCGCCAGCGGCAGCTCCTCGGGGTTGGCGGCGATCCTGGCCGCGAGGCTCAGCGCCCCGGTCTGCCCGTCGGCCATTGCCAGCGCCGTGGTGGGCCACACATGCGAGTCGGCTCCGCCGCCGTCGCGCAGGGCTTTGAGCAGTTCCGCTTCGCGCAGTTCGCCGGGAGCAGACAACACAAACTCGTCCAGCACGCCGCCGTGGACCGGGTGCACATGGATACTGAGGATGTTGGTTTCCAGCCGTGCCAGCGACTGCGTGAGTTTCTGCAGCGAACCGGGCCGGTCCTTCAGCACAGTGCGGGCCCGCCACAGGGCCGGGGGGGGGGGGGGGGGGGGGGGGGGGGGGGGGGGGGGGGGGGGGGGGGGGGGGGGGGGGGGGGGGGGGGGGGGGG
>NZ_JCBANT010000009.1:0-167396 GCF_059816125.1 Arthrobacter sp. 001422645
ATCCTCCGTGGTGATCCGCAGGGTCACGAAGTTCCGCGAAGGACTGGTCACAAAGACTTCAGCAGCAATGATTTTCACAGTTGGTCCAGGCTTTCGGTGTCGGTTGAAGTTCGGTGGAGGGCGGGTGGATGCTTGCGGGCATTCCCTAGCGCTGGGTGGTTCCGCTGGGCGTGGCCCCGAGCAGCGCGAGCTCGTCCCGGCGGGGCAGGCCCTCCCAGTCACCTGCGGTGCTGACGGCGAAAGCCCCCGCGAGGGCGCCGCGCTGCAGGCGGCCGGCCACGTCCTCGCCGTCGAGCAGGGCCGAGAGGTAGCCGGCGGTGAAGGCGTCCCCGGCGCCCACGGTGTCGATGCTGGTGACGGGTACGGCAGGTGTTTCCCACCTGCCGGCCGCGGTGTGGACCCCGGCGCCGGCCGCGCCGCGCTTGACCACCACCTCCCGCACGCCGCCCTCGAGGAGTTCGGCGGCCATGGCCGTTTCGGCGTCGTCTGCCGCACGGGGTTCGGCCGTTCCGTTGACGCCGTCTGCAGCGCAGACCAAGCCAAGTTCGTCGTCGGAGGCGATCAGGATGCTGGCATGCCGGGCCAGCGGGGTGAGGACGGCGCGCGCCTCGTTCCGGGACCAGAGCTTGCTGCGGTAGTTGACGTCGAGGGAAACGTCCAGCCCTTCGCCGGCAGCCCGCGCGGCCGCGTATTCCACAGCCCGCCGCGCCTCCTGGCTGAGGGCGGCCGTGATTCCCGTGAGGTGCAGGACGCGGGCGCCATTGCGGAAGGCGGCGTCGACGTCGTCTCGGCTGAGTGTGGATCCGGCGGACCCCGCGCGGTAGTAGAAGGCACGGGTGACGTCCGCGGTGCGCTGCTCCAGGAACATCACCCCGGTGCCGCGGGAGGCGTCCGCCCGGTGGTGCACCCCGATGCCCTCGCTCCGCAACTGCCGCAGGATGAACTCTCCGTGCGGGTCGGCGCCCACCACTCCGGCCCAGCCCACCCTGTGGCCGAGCCGTGCGACTCCGACGGCCACGTTCGATTCCGCCCCGGCCACATGCATCGCCAGGGAGCCGCCGGCGGACAGCGGTCCGGCCGAGCGCAGCGAGACCATCGACTCTCCGAAGGTCAGGAGCTCAGGAATCCCCGGGACGGGTAGCACAGGTCCGGAAGTCACGGCAGCCGCTCCGCGGCGAGCCGGCGATCGAAGTCGGATGCGAGTGCCACGAAGGCGCGGGCCCGCTCGCGCATCGGCGCCAGATCCCCGCCAGAGCCCGCGTCCCCGAAGAGCGGTCCGCCGAGGCCGACGGCGACGGCACCCGCGTTCCAGTAGCCCGCCGCCTCGTCGAGCCCCACGCCGCCGACGGCAATGAAGGGGATCCCGGGGAACGGGTCACGCAGCGCCTTGAGGTAGCCCGGCCCGCCGATGGAGGCGGGAAAGAGCTTGACCGCGGCGGCGCCGCGATTCATCGCATCGTAGGCCTCTGTGGGTGTCAGGGCGCCGGCCAGCACGGGGATCCCCAGGGCAGCAGAGGCTTCGATCGACCCGGCCAGCGACGGTGTCACCATGAACTGGCCGCCGGCCTCGGCCACGTGGTCCACGTCCTGTGCCGTCAGCACCGTGCCGGCGCCGACGAAACAGCCTGCCGGGGCGGCGGCGCGGACTGCGCGGATCGCCGCGAGGGCGTCCGGCGTGGTCAGGGCGATTTCGACGAAGCGGAAGCCCTCCTCCATCGCGGCGAGGGCCGCCTTCGCGGCCGCGCCGCCGTCGGTGCCGCGGACTATCGCCACCAGGCGGGTCTCCCGGATTCCCGCGAGGAGCAGTTCAGGGGTCAGCACTGTTGTCATGTCGTTCACCATTCTGCGAAGGCTCCGTCGGGATGCCGCCAGACGGGCCCGCGCCAGGCGTGTCCGCGTTTGTCCGCGGCGCGGACCACGGCCTCGTCGATTTCGATGCCGAGACCCGGGCCGGTCAGGCGTTCGATGTGGCCGTCCACGAACTTCAGCGGGGACTTGTCCACCACGTAGTCCAGGACTTCGGCGCCCTGGTTGTAATGGATGCCGATGCTTTGCTCCTGGATCAGGAAGTTGGGCGTGGCGAAGCCCACCTGGAGGCAGGCGGCCAGGGCCAGCGGACCCAGCGGGCAGTGCGGGGCGAGCTGGACCTCGTAGATTTCGGCGAGCGAGGCGATCTTGCGGACCTCGGTGATGCCGCCGGCGTGCGAAAGGTCCGGCTGGGCCACGGCGATGCCGGCCTGCAGTGCGGGCAGGAACTCCTGCCGGCTGTAGAGCCTCTCGCCGGTGGAGACCGGCGTCGTGGTTGACGAGGTGAATTCGCGCAGCAGGTGGGTGTTTTCCGGGACCACGGGCTCTTCGAGGAAGAACGGCCGGTACGGTTCCAGCAGCGGTGCCACCCGGCGGGCGTTGGCCAGGCTGAAGCGGCCGTGGAAGTCGACCGCGACGTCGCGGTGGTCGCCCAGGACCTCGCGGGCGGCCGCGACGCGGCGGACGACGCCGTCGAGCTCGGCGACGGAAGCGATGGGGCTCATCCGGCCGCTGGCGTTCATTTTGACGGCCGTGAGCCCGACCTCCAGCTGGGCGCTGATCTGGTCGGCCACCTCGTTGGGCTCGTCCCCGCCCACCCAGCCGTACATCCGGATCCGGTCGCGGACGTGGCCGCCCAGGAGCTGGTGCACGGGGGTGTCGAAGTGCTTGCCGGCGATGTCCCACAGGGCCTGGTCCAGCCCGGAGACTGCGCTGGCCAGGATCGGGCCGCCGCGGTAGAAGGACCCCTTGGTCATCACCTGCCAGTGGTCCTCGATCCGCAGGGCATCGTTGCCGATGAGGAGTTCGGAGAGCTGGTCGACGGCGGTGCGGACGGTTTCGCTGCGGCCTTCGCAGCTGGCCTCGCCCCAGCCGACGATCCCGCTGTCGGTTTCGATCCGGACGAACAGCCAGCGCGGCGCGACGAGGAACGTTTCAATCCTGCTGATGAGTGTCATCGGTGGCCTAGCCCTTGGTCGCGCCGGCGGTCATGCCGGAGACGATGTACTTCTGCGTGAAGAGCGCAATGATCATGATCGGAACGGTGACCACCGTGGCGGCCGCCATGAGCCCGCCCCAGTCGATGCTGGCGTAAGAGACGAAGTCGAAGATCGCGACCGGGAGGGTCTTGGTCTTGGAACCGGAAAGCACCAGGGCGAACATAAAGTTGTTCCACGAGAAGATGAAGGACAGGATGCCCGCGGTGGCCATGCCGGCCACCGAGAGCGGCAGGGTGATGCGCCGGAATGCACCTATCGGGGTGAGCCCGTCCACCTGCGCGGATTCCTCCAGCTCCAGCGGCAGCGAGTCGAAGTAGCTCATCATGATGTAGACGATCAGCGGCAGCGAGACGAACATGTGGCTGAGGATCAGGACCTCGAAGCCGCCCACCATCTTCAGGTTGGAGAAGACGTAGTACCAGGGCACCAGCAGGGAGACGCCCGGAATGACACGGGCCATCAGGACCACCAGGGCCGAGCGGTGCATCGTGAAGCGGCTCATCGCATAGGCCGCCGGAACACCGAGGACCAGGGACAGGACCGTGGAGACGAAGGCCACCCAGAAGCTGTTGAAGATAAAGACGAAGTAGTTGTTGCGCTGCAGCACGTTCGCGTAGTTCTCGCCCGTGGGGGTGAAGAAGAACGACTTGCCGGTGTCGTAGATGTCCACGTTGGTCTTGAAGGATGCCAGCAGCATCCAGAACAGCGGGGCCACCAGGAACAGCACGACGGCGATCAGGGCGGCGACGCGGAAGGCCTTGTAGGCGCGCGTGCCGAGGGGTTTGCGGCGGCGGGGGGCCGGTGCGGGCCGGGCGGGGGTTGCGGACCGGGGTTCGGTCTTTTCGGTGTGTTCTGTGTTTTCAGACAGTACGGTCATTTGCTTACCGCTTTCTTGCGCATGGTCAGCAGCCACATGGAGCCGATGATGATCATGAAGAACAGGATCAGCACCGCGGAGGAGAGCCCGTACTGGTTGTAGTCGAAGCTCAGGCCGTAGGCGTAGACGTTGAGGGTCTCCACCTCGTGGAAGGAACCGCCGCCCTTGCCCTTGGTGGCGTACAGGATGTCGAAGGTCTTCAGGGCGTCGATGCCCCGGAGCAGGATGGCCACAATCACGGTCGGCATCATGAGGGGCAACGTGATGAAGAAGAAGCGCTGGAAGGCGTTGGCGCCGTCCATCCGGGCTGCCTCGTCGGGCTCCTCGGACAGGGAGGTCAGGCCGGCGAGCAGGATCAGCACCACCATGGGCGTCCACTGCCACACGTCCATGAAGATTGTGGTGCCCAGCGCGGTGTCCTGTCCGGACAGCCACGGCTGGGGCGGGATGCCGACCATGCCCAGCAGTTGGTTGACGAAGCCGATGTTGGGATCGAAGATCAGCCGCCACATCATGCCGACAGCTACCGGGGTGGCGACGAGCGGCAGGAGAATGGCCACGCGGACCCACTTCTCACCGCGGAAGGGGCGCCATAGCAGCAGCGCGATACACATGCCCAGGACCACCTCGCAAACCAGAGCGACTCCGGTGAACGTCAGCGTGCGTCCGACGGCGGGCCAGAAGCGTTCGACGTCGGACAGGACCGTGACGTAGTTTTCCAGGCCGATGAACTCGGAGGCAGCCCGGACCGAGCCCTGCGAATCGGTGAGGCTCAGGTAAAGGGTCCAGGCCAGCGGAAAGATGATCAGGACGCCCACGAAGATCATGGCGGGGGCCGCGAAAAGCCACTTGCGGTGCTGGTTCGCCCAGGCGGAGAAATTCTCACGGGCACCGGCCGCGCGGCCGGCGTTGCGGCTGGACGGCGGCTGGGACTGCGCGCTGCGGGGAGGGGTCAATACAGACATGGTTCACCTAAGGAGTCGGGGGTGAAGTGAAGAGCTGGCCCGGCGGGGCGGCGGTTCGGGCTGCCGCCCCGCCGGGCTGGTGATGCATCGGGCGCGAAGTGCGCCGGGCGCGTTACTTCTTTTCGCTGTCCAGGAACTTCTGGAAGGCGTCGTGGGCCGTGTCGGCTGCTGCGGAAGCGTCTTCACCGGTGATGGTGGCTACGATCGGTCCGCCCACGATTTCGCGGGCCTTGCCTACCGTGACCACCTCGGGGCGGTCGTGGCCGACGCCGTTCTTGGCGCTGGCGGCGATGGCCTCGGCCAGGTCCGCCGGGTAGGTGGAGGTGCCGGCGGGGTCGGCCCAGACGGAGGTGCGGGGTCCGGGGACACCGGCCTTCTGTGCTTCCAGGGTGCGTTCCTTGCTGGTGGCCCACTGGATGAACTTCCAGGCGTTGTCCTGGTTGCCCGAGGCTTCGTTGACGGCGAGGCCCCACGACGGGATGTTGTACGGCTTGGAACCGGCCGGGCCGGCGGGGAGCGCGGCGAAGCCGACCGTGTCCGCGACCTTGGACTTGGCCGGGTCGGTGGCGTTCTTGTAGAGCGAGTCGGCTTCGGTGTAGAAGGCGGCTTTGCCCTGGGTGAAGATGGCCATCGCCTCGGGCCAGCTCATGTCGGTGCTGACGTTGGCCGGGCCGTAGTTCTTGATCAGGCCGCCGTAGTACGCGTAGGCCTTCTTGGCGGCGTCGGTGTTGACGGCGGACTTGCCGCTGGCATCCGTGAAGTCGCCGCCGAAGCTGTACAGGAAGCTGGAGAACTGGGTGACGGCGGCGGATTTGCCGGTGCGGGCCACAAAGCCTGCGGTGCCCGGCGAGGAAGCTTTGATGGCCTTGGCCGCTGCTTCGAGCTCTTCCATGGTCTTGGGCACTTCAAGGCCGGCCGCCTTCAGCAGGTCCTTGCGGTAGTAGAGCACTTCGCGTTCGGTGATGATCGGGACGCCCACCACCTTGCCGTCAGCCGTTGTGGCCTTGACCGGGCCCTCCTGGTAGTCCTTCCAGTCCCAGCCGGTGTCCGAGGAAACCTTGGACGTCAGGTCGGCGAGGTAGCCGTTCTTGGCGAACGCCTTGCCCTCCTGCAGCGGGCGGTACATCATGACGTCGATCTCGTCGCTGCCGGCATTGAGCTTGACGTTGTACTGGTCAGAAAGCTGGTCCTCGCCGAGCTGCGTCAGCTCGACCTTGAGGCCGCTGGACTTCTCGAATTCCGGAATCGCGGCCTTGATGCCCTCGGTCCAGACGTGGTTTGCGAGGGTGACCCGGACGGTGCCGGCGGCTTTGGCATCGCTGCTGCCGCTGGCTCCGCCGCAGGCGGTGAGGCCCAGAGACAGGGCCGCGGCGACAGCCGCGTACTGCACGATCGAACGTCGCTTCATTACGACTCCCTTGGTTCTTCAGGGCTGGGCGTCACAGTCCAGCCGGCTGCAAATGCATCTTTACATCTGCTCTGGAAGCGATCTTAGAGAAATAAAGCAGACTTAAACAACCCCTTGCGCCTCACCCGTATGATTTATTTATGAAAACCCCAAAGGCGGAGTCCTCAGCTGACCTGCATTCCGTGCTGGTCCAAAACCTGGGACTCGCTATTGCCGAGGGGACCCTGGCGCCGCACTCGATCCTGCGCCTGGACGAGCTTGAGGCGCAGCACAGCGTGTCCCGTTCGGTGGTCCGGGAAGCCACCCGGGTGCTCTCCTCCAAGGGCATGCTGGAATCACGACGCCGTCTGGGCACCGTAGTCCAGCCGGAAGATTCCTGGAACGCCTACGATCCGCAGGTAATCCGCTGGCGGCTCGCCTCATCCAAACGGCTGGAGCAGCTGCAGGCCTTGAACGAACTCCGCGGAGCCATCGAACCCCACGCCGCGCGTCTGGCCGCCGGGCGTGCCTCCTTGGACGCCGGCAGCGACCTCGTCTCCCAAGCGGCCAGGCTCTGGGCAGCGGGGCAGCGCGGAGACCACGACGAATTCCTCCGGCTCGACATCGAATTCCACGCCGCCGTGCTCAAGGCTTCCGGAAACGCCATGTTTTCCCAGTTGCACAACCTCGTGACCGAGGTCCTGACGGGGCGCACCGAGCACGGCCTGATGCCGCACCTGCCGCACCATGAAGCGCTTCAGCTGCATGTGGATGTGGCCAGCGCCATCCAGCGCGGCGAGGCGGCGGCGGCCCAGGCCGCGATGAGCCGGATCGTGGAGCAGTCCACCGAGGAGATGGGCGACATCTGGTCCAGGCACCAGCAGCCCGCCGCGCCCGCCCCTTAGCGGCCGCCGTTGAGCTTCCGGCTGCGCTGCTCCTGGGCCAGCGGTCCGTACGGGTAGACCCCGACGCGCGGCCGGCTCACCTCGCTCAGCCGCATCAGTTCCCCCTCGGTCAGCAGGAGATCCGCGGCCGCGAGATTGTCGGCGAGCTGTTCCGTGCTCCGCGCACCCAGGATCACGGAGGTTACGGCCGGCTGTTCGGCCAGCCAGGCCAAAGACACCTGGGCGGCACTTGCCTCGTGGCGGCCGGCGATGTCGTGCACTGCCTCCACGATTTCCCAGGTGCGCGGGTCGGCATTCCGGGCCTTCCAGGCTTCCATGCCGCGTTCCGGGTTTTCACCCAGCCGGGTGGCGCCGGCGGGCGGCTGGTCCCGCCGGTACTTTCCGGACAGCCAGCCCCCGCCCAGCGGCGACCACGGCAGCAGGCCGATCCCGGCGTCGAGCGAGGCCGGAACAATCTCGGACTCGATTTCGCGGACCAGCAGGCTGTATTGCGGCTGCAGCGTCACCGGCCCGCTCCAGCCGTGGGCGCGCGCCACGTGGACGGCCTTCGTCAGCTGCCAGCCCAGGAAATTCGAGAACCCGTAATAGGCGATCTTCCCGCTGCCGACGGCATCGTCCAGGAACCGCAGGGATTCCTCCAGCGGCGTGATCGGATCCCAGGCATGCAACTGGTACAGGTCGATCTGTTCCACGCCCAGACGGCGCAGCGAGTCATCCAGCGCGCGATTAAGGTGCCGCCGGGAGGTGCCGACGTCGTTCGGGGCCGCGCCCATCGGGAAGCGGCCCTTGGTGGCGAGCACGACGCGGTCCCGGGCGTCCGGGCGCGCGGCGAACCAGCGGCCGATGATCTCCTCCGAGACCCCTGCGGCGTAGACATCGGCGGTGTCGATAAAATTGCCGCCCGCCGCGACGTAGTGGTCAAGGATCGCGTGGGACTGCTCCTCGGTGGACTCGGCGCCGAAGGTCATGGTGCCCAGCGCGTAGCTGGAGACAACGGCGCCGCTGGTGCCCAGGGTGCGGTAGTGCATGGGGCTCCTCAGTCTTCGGTGGGAGTGGTGCGGAGCGGGTGGTAGCTCCGCCAGCTGTGCTCCGGCGCGTAGCCCAGCAGGCGTTTGGCCTTGTCGATGGAGAGCAGGGTTTCGTGCTCTCCGAGTTCCTTCACCACGGGCACGTCCGGGAACACCTCCGCGGCCAGACTGGCGCTGGAACGGCTCATCACCGTGTCCGCGTTGGCAATGATGAACGCCTCAAACCCCGGGGTGCCGTGCTCAAGGGCCCGGGATACCGCCTGTGCCCCGTCCCGCCCGTCGATGTAGCCCCAGAGGTTCCACTTGCGCTGCCTGGCGTCGGCGTCGAAGCCCGGGAATTCCTCGTAGTCCTGCGGGTCCATCACGTTCGAAAAGCGCAGGCCGGTGATGCTTAGCTCCGGATCCCAGCGGGTGAGTTGGATAGCCATCTGCTCCTCGAGGTGCTTCACCAGGGAGTAGGTGCTTTCCGGCCGGGCCGGGTACTCCTCGTCCACCGGTATATAGGGAGGATCGACGTCGAAGGGCAGTCCCAGCACCGTCTCGCTGGATGCGTAGACAATCTTTTTGATCCCGGCCCGACGCGCCGCCTGGAACACGTTGTACGTGGCCTGCATGTTGTTCTCGAAAGTGCCGGCGTCCGGCGCGAGGCCGGGGGCCGGTATCGCGGCGAGGTGCACCACCGCATCAAACCCCGAGTGCCGGTCCTCCAAGCCCAGGAACACGTCCACCACCTGGCCGTAGTTGCGCAGGTCCACCTTGGTAAACCTGTGTCCGCGCTCGCCGTCGCGGTCCAGGTTGGTGACGTCGTGGCCCTCCTCGCTCAGCCGCCGGACAACGCTCCGGCCCAGCTTTCCGCTTCCTCCGGTAACAGCAACTTTCATCAGCACTCCTTGGGGTGGGGTTGTGTGACGGGTTTGTTCCACCCTAGAGGGGCAGGCGGACGGTGCACAGCCCCGGGTCCCCGCGCCCTCGCCGCGGGTCGACTTCCCGGGTGACTTTTGGCCCTAGGCGGTGCCGGGCGGACCGGGCAGGCTGGTGCCATGAACGCTGATCAGCGGATAGTCGTGGGTGTGGACGGTTCGGATTTCTCGACGACGGCGCTCCGGCTCGCCGGGCGCCTGGCCAGGAGCCTCGATGCGCCGCTGGCGGTGGTCACCTGCCTCGGCACCTCGGATCTCTTCCTGGCGTCCCATCTGCCCGAAGAGAGTTCCCCCACCACCACCGAGCTTGAAGAGACAGCGAAGCGCCTCGTCGACGAGTCCCTGGACCGGGCCTTCGGCGGCGCCGTCCCGGAGGGCCTGACCCGGACCGTGAAGTTCGGCCCGCCGGCGAAGGTCCTGGTGGAGGAAAGCCGGGACGCCCAACTCCTGGTGGTCGGCCGGCGGGGCCGCGGCGGCTTCCTCGCGCAGATCATGGGGTCGGTCAGCGGCGCCTGCGCGGCCCATGCCCACTGCCCGGTCCTGGTCGTCGGTGAGGACACGGGCAAAACCCGGCCGGGCGGATGAACCGGGCCCCTGCATCCCTCCGGCTCCGCGGCCCCCTGGCGGGCCTTGCCGCGGCGGCGGCGGCCGCCTGCTACGTCCTGGCAGTCCGGCCCCGGCTGTTGCAGTGGGGTGCAAGCACCCAGGAGTCCGCCGGCCCGCTTCCCGGCGATGACCTCGTACCGACACCGCGGATGCAGAGCACCCGTGCCGTCACCATCAATGCACCGGCCGCGAGCGTCTGGCCCTGGCTCGTCCAGCTGGGCGCCGGACGCGGCGGAATGTACAGCTACGACCTGCTGGAGAACGCCGCCGGCCTCGGCATCCACAGCGCCGACCGGATCCTTCCCGAACACCAGATGCTCGACGTCGGCGATGCCATTCCGCTGGGCCCCGACGTCGGGATTCCGGTGCGGCAAATCGTGGCCGAATCCGTGCTGGCTCTCGGCGGCACCATGGATCCGCGCACCGGAAAGAACATCCCAGCCGGTACTCCGGCCGCGGGCCCGCGTTTGGAGATCAGCTGGACATTTGTGCTGGAACCCGTCGATGAGCGCACCACGCGGCTGCTGTCCCGGACGCGGTATGACTATTCGCCCCTGCCCGTGGGACTCATCCTCCGGCCTTTGCTGGAACCGCTGCAGTTCGTCATGGAACGGCGCATGCTCCTGGGTATCAAGTCCCGGGCGGAGGGAGCCACACTGTGAATTCAGCGAAGACCAGCATCATCGCCGGTCTCGCACTGATGGCGGCGGGCGTCCTGCTGCTGCTGGATCTGCTTGGGATCCTCGACAGCGCGGCCCTCGTGTGGCCGCTCATTTTCGCGGCAGCCGGAACGGCTTTCCTGACCCTGTTCTTCCGCAGCCGCGATGACTGGTGGGCCGCCATTCCCGGCTCCGTTTTCCTGGGGCTGGCGGCGGTCATCCTGGTCACCCAGCTCTGGCCGGGACCGGCGGCGTACTGGGCGGGCGCCTCCCTGTTCCTGTTCATGGGCGCAGGTTTCGCCGCGGTGTACGTGCGCGAACCGGCCAACTGGTGGGCGCTGATCCCCTGCGGCGTGATGCTGACACTCTCACTCGTGGTGGCCCTCCCGCCGGCCTGGGGCGGCATGCCCGTTGCCGCGGTCCTGTTCCTGGGCCTGGCTGCCACGTTCGCGGCGCTCGCCCTGGTTCCCGTCCGCCCCGAGCACAGACCGGGCCCGGCTGAGGCTTTCCCCGGTCCGCACGGTCAGCCAGGCCAGCAAGCGCCGGCGGAACCAGCAAGGATGAAGTGGCCGTTGATTCCGGCCGCGGTACTCGCCGTGCTGGGGCTGATCTTCGCCTTGCAGGCCACGGTTCTGCTCACCGCCAGCGAATTTTTCGTCCCCGTGCTGCTGGTGCTCGCCGGGGTGGCTTTGCTGATCTACGCCTTCCGCCACCGCGCAGGCGGCCACCACAAGGCCCACGGGGTCTGACGCGCCTACTTCCGGAGTTCGGTTTCGGCCTGCAGCAGGTAGTCGACGAACCAGTCCCTGGCGAGGATGGCTGCCGCCGCCAATGTGCCGGGTTCTTCAAAGAGATGCGTGGCGCCCTGGACCACGGCCAGCTGGTTGGGACAGCGCATCATGGACTTCGCCTTGCGGTTGAGCTCCAGCACTTCGTAGTCATAGCTGCCCACGATAAGGAGCGTGGGCGCCCGGACGGCGGACAACCTGGGCCCCGCCAGATCAGGGCGGCCGCCGCGGGAAACGACGGCATCGATCCTGGCGGTTGGTTCGGATGCTGCCCAGAGCGCGGCCCCGGCACCGGTGCTGGCACCGAAATAGCCGATAGTGCAGGAGGCCGTGTCCTGCCGCGTGGCGAGCCAGTCCGTGGCTGAGGACAGCCTGCGGGCCAGCAGTTCGATATCGAAAACATTGGCCCGGTGCCGTTCCTCCGTCGGGGTCAGCAGATCCAGCAGCAGTGTGCCGAGTCCGGCCTGCTGCAGCACCCCGGCAACATACCTGTTCCGCGGGCTGTGGCGGCTGCTGCCGCTGCCGTGCGCGAACAGCACCACCCCCCGGGCCGGGACCGGCAGGTGCAGCTGGCCTTGGAGCCGCACCCCGCGCGACGGGATCTCGACTTCCTCGTCGATCTCCGCCGGGTCCTCCGCGCCGGCCGCGGAGGGATTCCATGGCGCCGGCTGGGAATTCCGCAGGCGCTTGGCCGCCGCGTCGAGCAGCTGCACCACTTCGTCGTCCTCGGTGGGCGAGAAATCGCGGTAGTGGTAACCCACCGCGGAGAAGTGGTGCGGGGTGGCGAGGCAGACTATTTCGTCCGGCTCGGTCAGGCTCCCGAGGGTGTCGGCGGGGGCCACCGGAACAGCGAGGATTACCCTCGCGGCACCAAGCTGCCGGGCTATCCGGCAGGCGACCCTGGCAGTGGACCCGGTGGCGATCCCGTCGTCGACTATCACCGCGATGCGTCCGGTGAGGTCCTGCCGGGTCCGGCCCTTCCGGAACCGGGCCACACGGTTCTCCAAGACAGCACGTTCATGGTCCTCGACGGCCTGCAGCTCCGTGTCACTGACCCGGGCATGCGCCAGCACGCGCTCCTCCAGCACGCGGGCGCCACCCTCCCCGATCGCTCCCATGGCAAGCTCGGGCTGGTAGGGAAGCCCCAGCTTCCGCACTACGATCACGTCCAGCGGTGCGTCGAGGGCGGCGGCGACCTCGAAGGCCACCGGGACCCCGCCACGCGGCAGGCCCAGGACCACGATGTCCTGGCCCCGCAGGTCCGCGAGCCGTCGGCCCAGTTGCCGGCCGGCGTCGACCCTGTCTTCGAAAATGCTCATCGGTTAGGCTTTCCAGTCGAGGTGCCGGCCGTGGCCTTCATCCAGGCGTGCGCTCCGCAGGCTGGGAAATCGACCGATTGGCCTCTCCCTCCCACTATCTGACAGGAACCCTCGGTACGTGAGGGCCTTTATGCCCGGTTTGGCGACGCCGCCACCCCGGTCCCCGGTAGTGGAGCAAGGGGCCGGCTTTCGCAGTGCTGAACCGCGCTGCCCGGCGCGCAATGTGGTGGGTCCGGCCGCGGCGCCGCACCGCTGCCGTCCGGGGCGGGACAGGCTGCTGCGCCGCGCGGGCATAGAACCAGAGTTTCGCCATTTCCACCATCACCAGGTACACCACTGCCATCCCCAACAGGGCGAGGAAGAAGGGAACGGGCAACGGATCGAATCCAAGCACACCGGCCAGGGGCGAGAGCGGAAGGTAAACGCCGAGAGCCATGACGCCAAGGGACGCGCCGACGAGGCCCACCGACGGGCGGCTACGGAAGAAGGGCACTCGCCGGGTCCGGATGACGAAGATGATCAGCGTCTGCGTGACGATCGACTCTATGAACCAGCCGGCGCGAAACTCGCCCGGAACGGCATCGAAGACGAACAGCATCAGGGCGAACGTGGCGAAATCGAACAGTGAGCTGATGGGACCGAAAAGGAACATAAACCGCCGGATGAACCCGATGTCCCAGTGCGACGGCGCCAGGAGCTGTTCAGGGTCCACCCGGTCCCCCGGGATAGCGAGCTGGCCGGCGTCGTACAGCAGGTTGTTCAGCAGGATCTGCCCCGGCAGCATCGGCAGGAAGCTCAAGACCACGGAGGCGATCGCGGCGCTGAACATGTTTCCAAAGTTGCTGGATGTGCCCATAAGCACGTATTTGATGGTGTTGGCAAAGATCCGCCGGCCTTCCATCACGCCTTCGGCAAGGACTCCCAGGTCCTTGTCCAGCAGCACCACGTCGGCGGCATCCTTTGCGACGTCGGTGGCGCTGTCGACGGAGATGCCGACATCCGCCGCGTGCAGCGCCAGCGCGTCGTTGACGCCGTCGCCCATAAATCCGACGGACCCACCGCTTCGCCGCAGCAGCCGGATGATCCGGGCCTTCTGTTCGGGCGAGACGCGGGCGAAGATGCTGGCCTCGCGCGCAGCAGCAGCAAGTTCCGGATCCGACAGGGCCTCGACGTCGCCGCCGGTCAGGGTACCGCCGGAGAGTACCCCGAGTTCGTCGCAGACCTTTTCGGCCACCTTGGGATTGTCCCCGGTAGCGATCTTGACCGTGATGCCGAGCTCCTCGAGCCTGTCCAGGGAGGCGCGGACGTTGGCTTTGGGCCTGTCCAGGAAGATGAGGAACCCGGCGAGGACCAGGTCCTTTTCGTCGGCGGGCCCGATCGCGGACAGGCCATCGGCGGCCCTGGTGGCGACGGCCAACACCCGGGATCCGGCATTGAACTGTTCATCCAGCATCGCCTGCACACTGGCCGGCGTGTCCCCGCAGAGCGCCAGGACATCTTCCGGTGAGCCCTTCGTGACGATGCGGGCGGCGGCGCCGGCTTCGCTGACCAGCACGCTGGTCCGCCGCCGCAGATGGTCGAAGTCGATGACGTCGAGGCGCACATACCGGGCAGGCGCGAAAGTTGCGGCGTCGGTGGAAGTCCACAGCGCGGCGTCAAGCGGATTCAGGCCCACAGGGGACGCCTGGGATTCCGTATAGTCGGCTTCGGTGGCGAGCAGCCCCAGGGTCAGCAAGTCGCTGGCGGAGATCCCTGGGCCGGTGGGCAGGGCCGCGGTGAAGCTGATCCGGCCATCCGTCAGCGTCCCGGTCTTGTCTGTCACCAGGACATCCATGTCGCCGAGGTCCTCAATGCAGACCAGGCGTTTGACCAGGACCTTGCGCTTGGCCAGCTGCCGGGTTCCGGTGGCCAGGCTGGTGCTGACGATGGCGGGCAACAGCTGCGGTGTGATCCCGACGGCGATCGCGAGCGAGAAGAGCAGCGACTCGATGACGGGCCGTTGCAGTAACAGGTTTGCGAGGAAGATCAGGGACGTGAGGCCGATCGCCACCTGGAGCAGCAGGTAGGAGAAGCCCTGGAGGCCCCGCTGGAATTCGGTCTGGGGCTGACGCTCGCCGAGGGCCAGGGCGATCCGGCCAAATTCGGCCCGCCCGCCGGTGGAGACCACCACACCGGCGCAGTTCCCGGCCTGGATCACTGTTCCCATGAACAGGCACGATGTCAGGTCCCCCAGCGCTGCGGCGGCGGGGACCGGGGCGGGGTCCTTACCGGCTGGCATTGATTCCCCGGTGAGGATGCTTTCATCGCACAGCAGGTCTTCGGCGCTCAGCAGCCTTATGTCGGCGGGGATTATCGCGCCAATGGCCAGATGCACGACGTCGCCAGGCACCAGGGCGGTGACGTCCACTTCCTGGGGGGTCCCGTCGCGGACCACGACTGCGCGGTGGGTGACCCGGGAGTGCAGCGCCTCCGCGGCCCGTTCGGCGCGGAATTCGTTGCTGAAGCCGAGGCCGACGCTAACCAGCAGGATGACGCCGATCACGATTGAGTTCGTGGCGTCGCCGAGGAAGAGCGAGAGTCCGGCCGTCACGAGCAGCAGGATCAGGATAGGGCTGCGCAGCTGCCGGCCCAGGACAGACCATCCGCTGGCCTGGTGGGTACGTAACGCGTTCGGTCCCAGCTCCGCGAGGCGCCGGGCGGCCTCGCCGCCACTGAGTCCCTCCACGCCGGATCCCAGCCCCTTCAGAACCTCGTCCGCGGGCCGGTGGGCGGCTTCTGAGATGGCGAGGGGCTGGGAGCGCGGTTCCCGTATATCGAGCTCTGGCATGGAGTTTCCGTTCGAGAGTCGAGTTATGTCCTAGGGTACGTCCGCTGCCCGGCATTGCCTGGCGGGTTGCGGGCTGCGCCGGACCGGACGGACAGGCGTGAAGCGGCTGTATATAATTTTCCGGTACGGTTCTGCAGCGGGCCGTTGGATTGTTCTTCGATCCGGCCGCCCGCCGTTGCAGCTTCCCGCACGTCGGTGGCCTGTCCGGATCGTTTTGACCTGAGTGAAACGGCACGACGAGACAGTGGTTAGCGAATCAACCGCAGCTTACACAGACGCGACATCAACCAATCAGCACTTCAATGAACTGGTGCTCAGCAGCTCCGACGTTGAGGAGTTCCTGGGCGAATTGGCGCGGGTATCCGCCTGCAGCCTCTCGGAACCCGGTGACGAGATCCTCTGCGGGATCACGCTCTTCCGCCACCGCAAGGCCGCGACGGTGGCCAGCAGCAGCCCGGAAGCCCAGGTCATGGACGAAATCCAGTACACCTTCGGTGACGGCCCGTGTGTGACGGCCTCCCGGGAACAGGAAACTGTTCATATCCGTGACCTTGAGGATTGCGGACGCTGGCCGCAATACGCCGCCACCGTCCGGGGCCACGGCGTCCGCTCGATTCTGGCCCTTCCGTTCCTGCTGGACGGCGACACCCGCGCGGCCCTCAACCTGTACTCGCACCGGTCCGGCCGGTTCGACGGCAGGGCGATGGACCTGGCCCGGAACTTCGTGAGCCAGACGTCCATGGCACTGCGCCTCGCCGTGCGTTTCGCGAACTACAGCGACACAGCGGCGAACCTCAGGGCCACCCTGGAGACTCGGACCGGCATCGACGTCGCGGTAGGCATCATCATGGCGCAGAACCGCTGCAGCCAGGACGCCGCCTTTGAGCTCCTCAAGGCCGCGTCCAGCGCGCGCAACATCAAGCTGCATGTGGTGGCCGCCGGCGTCGTGGAATCACTGGGCAAGGGGCCGGCCAGGACGCACTTCGACGTCTAGGCCTCGCGCCGGATTTCCCGGATCAGCCAGTCCACGATCATCCGGCTGGCGCCGGAACTGCTGTCGGCCCGGTGCTGCTGCGCGTGCCAGCGGTGGACGTCGCCCTGCCGTCCGCCGCGGGAATCGAGGTAATCCGTCAAGGGGCAGTCCTGGATGCGGTGCGGGTGCGGGGATCCGAGGCGAAGGAACTTCCAGTGGAAAGCCAGGGCTCCGAGGGCCGTGGTGACCTGGCGGGCGGATTCGCGCGGTTCGAAGTCCGCCGTCCAGCCCGGCACCTCGGCGGCAGGCATTGGGCGGGCGAGATGGTACCCCTGGCCGTACCTGGCTCCGAGCACGGCCACGGCTTCGGTCATGCCGAGGTCCTCCAGCCCCTCTGCCACGACCGACAGGTCGAAATCCCTGCCAATCTGCACCAGCGTGGCGATGAGGCTGAGGGTCTCCAGCGGGCTGGTGCGCAGGCCGGTGAGCATGTCCCTGTCGATTTTGACCGCCGTGAAGGGCAGCATGGACAGCCGCTTCAGGCTGCTGTAGCCCGCGCCCAGATCGTCCATGGCAAGTCCGACGCCCAGCTCGACCAGGCGGTCCAGGGGGCCCCGGAGCAGGTCCCAGTCCGTGGTCTCGGTCTCGAGCAGTTCCAGGACCAGCCGCGGCGGAGCGATCGTGTGACGTCGGAGGGCCTCTTCAACGAAACGCACGCAGTCCGGGCCCAGCAGGCTGGACGGCGCAATGTTAATGGAGACCTTGGCGGACAGGCCCAGCCCGTCCCAGGCCGCAAGGCAGGCCAGCACCTGATCGAGTCCCACCCCGAACAGCATGTCCGTCTCCGCCGGGCTGAGGTGCGGGAGGAATGTTGCCGGCGGCACAAGGCTGCCGTCGCGCAGCCGCAGCCGGGCCAGCGACTCGAAGAGATAAACGCTGCCGGCGTGAAGGTCCACCACGGGCTGCATGAACATTTCCAGCCCGCCGTCGAACAGCTCCTCCTTGTACGAGGCAACGACGTCGCCGGCCGGGTCTGCCGACGTCGACACCCCGGCGGGTGCGCCGGCTGTCGGCGCGGGGGCCGGAGCCGCGTCCGACGCGTCCCCGGAAAGTTCCCACCAGCCCTGCGTTCCCGCGGTTCGCGCTTTAGCCACATTGAGGGCCGCGTCGGCGCCGCGCAGCAGGGTTCGCATGTCATTGCCGTCCCGGGGCGAACATGCCAGCCCCGCGCTCATGGTCAGGGAAATCGTTTCCCCTGCCACTTCGAAGGGTTCATCGACACTGCGCCCGAGCCGGCGGAGCACACCGGCCAATGTCGCCGCGGCGTCATCCCCGCCTGCCCCTTCAACCACAAGCACAAATTCGTCGCCGCCCATCCGGGCGAGGAACTCGGCCGGCTGGAGCCGCGCCTGCATCCTGGCCGCCCAGCTTTTCAGGATGACGTCGCCGGCCTCGTGACCCAGGGCATTGTTCACTTCCTTGAACCGGTCCAGGTCAATCAGCCCGACGGCGACGGCGGGACGGGAGCCGCCGTCGGGATCCAGCGACTTGGCGAGGTGTCCGTCCAGGGCCGCGCGGTTGGGCAGGCCTGTCAGCTGATCGTGGGTGGCCTGGAAGCGGAGCTGTTCGTGCAGTGCCATCCGGGCATTAATGTCCCGCTGCACGCTGACGAAGTGTGTCACGTGACCGTCCTCGTCCAGGAGCGGCGTGATGGTCAGTGCGTTCCAGAACGGTGACCCGTCCTTGCGGTAGTTGAGGATGTCCCCGCGGAACTGTTCCCCGCGCGCCAATGCGTCCCGGATGGTCGCGGCGGCCTCCGGCGCTGTACCCGGCCCCTGGAGGATCCGGCAGTTACTGCCCAGCACCTCGGCTTCCGAGTACCCGGTGATGGTACTGAAGGAGCGGCTGGCGTGCAGGATGTTCTGCGCAGCATCCGTGATCAGCGAGATTTCGGACGTTGCGGACAGCGCCCTGACAAGGAGCTCCGGGGGAATGCCGTCGGCAACGTGGGGCGAGGCCGCGGGCGCGGGAGTTGGCCTGCGAAGAGACATGCTGGATCCATTGAAAAGTCAGTCCGGGGTCCGGAAATTGATAAGTTCACTGACAGACTAGCCGTCCCGTGGCCGAACGCCCGGCAACTATTGGCGCTCAGGCGCGGCCGCGATGTCCAGGATGGTTCGGACGGTGTCCTCATCGGCCAGGATCCGGAAGTGCCCGGCGGTGTCCAGCTGGATGTTCCGGGCGCCGGGCAGCACACTGCCCTCGGGGATGTGCGGGTCAAAGCGTCCGTAGACCGAAGTGATGCGCTCGTTGACGCGTTCCTCCCGGGCGAGTTGCATGGTCACCGCACTCCGGGGCGAGAAGGCGCGCAGGCTCGGCAGCAGCATGAATGACGCGTAGCGCGATCCGGAGAATGGCGAGCAGACCGCCACCATGCCCGCGATCCGGCGATCCGGATCCAGCTGCATCATCACGAATTTGCCGATCAGTCCGCCCTTGCTGTGCGCGACGATCATCGCGTCCGTGAGCTCACGCTCCCTGATGTATCCGGCGATCAGATCTGCGGCCCTAGGCACCGCGAGCCGGTTCCGGTGCAGCAATGCCAGCACATGCACCGGGTGGCCCGCTTCATGAAGCCGCTCGACGAGCGGCAGCATAAAGCGCCAATCCTCATACACTCCCGGAATCACCACGACGGGCCGTCCGGTCCCGCCGAGGAAATCCTCCGGCCTGGTCCGGGAGGCTGCGCTGAGGACCTGCCGACCCGCGGCATACAGATAGTCCTGGACCCACCAGCGGGCGGTTTGCAGCACCCCGCTCAGCACCCCGCTCACGCCGGATGTCCTTGGGAGGCCTCCCCGGCGGTCTGGCGGATCCCGGCAAATTCCAGGATGGCTGCCGCCACTTCCACGGACCGGTTGTGCTGCACGACGTGCCCGGTGCCTGCGATTTCGAGCAGCTGCCCCTCGGCCGCGTGGGCGGCAAGGCGGCGGCACCAGTCAGCCGAGGCGACGGGGTCGTTCGCGCCGCGCACCACCAGGACCGGGGCAGAGACTCCCGTAATTTTCTGCTCCGTGGGGTAGCCCATCATGACGCGGAGGGTCTTCAGGTACCAGACGGGCCCGCAGCGGAGATAGTCCGTGAAGACGAGGGCGTTGGCGGACGGGCTTTCGAAGAACAGGCTGTCCCGGCCGAGTGCGAGGGCCTGCTGCATGACGGTGCGCCGCTTGGAATCAACCACGGGCCCCATCAGGACCAGATGGGACACCCGCTCGGGCTGCTGAAGTGCAGCCTCTACGGCGAACTGGGAGCCCATCGAATGTCCGACCAGCACGAATTCCAAAACCCCCAGCTGTTCCAGGGCTCCGAGGATGTAGGTGGCGTGGTCCGCGACCGAGAGCGTGTTTTCCGGGCGTGGCGTCGCGCCGAACCCGGGGAGATCGATCGAGTAGGTGTCGGCAGACTCCGCCAGCAGCCCGTGGAGCCTGCCGAGATAACGGTGCGAGACGCCGATCCCGTGGATCAGCACGACAGCGGGGCGTGCGGCCCCGCCGTCGGCCGGGCCGGCGTGGCCCCTGGAGACGAACACGTGGCCCACATGGCCTGCGGCCTCGATCTCTAGACGGTCGGGCCTGCTCATAGTGGGCTCTTTTCTGTTCAGCGCTCTCTGTCCGCGCCGCGTGTCAGCGTCCACTAAGCATACTGACAGAATTCCACCGGTCAGTCTTGGCGCTTGTCCCGCTCGCTGAACTCCTCGTCAAGGTCGTAGTGCCTGAATTCGGTCTCCGGGTTAGGTTCACCCTCAGCCACGTACTCGTAGTCCAGCTGCCGCTGGACCTGGCTGTCGAGGACCTGCAAGTCCTTGTCCTCCACCTTACTGAGGTCCTCCGGGAATTCATCCTCCGGCGTCAGGTGCAGCTTCTCGGTCATGGCGTGCCTCTCTGGGCAGGACATGTGGACTCGATAATGCGATGTCCCGGCCGCCTTTAGGATAGCCGCGCCCCGGCGCGAGAGGAATACGGCGGCCCGCGCTTAGGCCGCGCCTAGGCCTGGCCCGCCTCGGGGCCGACGTTGACCAGCCAGTCCGTGCCGAACTTATCCGTACACATGCCGAAGACATCTCCCCACGGAGCTTTCTCCATGGCGACTGTCACGTTTCCGCTTTCGGCGAGCTTGTCGAAGTAGCCGCGCAGTTCCGTCTCGTCCGAACCGCTCAGGGAAACGGAGATGCTGCTGCCGGGCGTGAAGTCCATGCCGTTGGGCGTGTCCGCGCCCATCAGCACCATGCCTTTGTCGGTGGTAAGCATGGCATGCATGATCTTGTCCTGCTCGGCAGGATCTTCGCTGGCGTGGTATTCGCCGAAGGTGCTCATGTTCAGTTCACCGCCAAAGACCGACTGGTAGAAAGTCATGGCCTCCTTGGCGTTGTCGCGGAAACTCAGGTACGGGTTCAGCGTTGTCATATCCGGGACTCCTTGCAGCTGGGATGCCGGCAAGCGTGCCATGTTGCGGCGCGGCCGGCACACATTTACATGGCATATCCTGCCCCAAATCAGGCATTCACGGTAGGCCTCCGCCGGGTGTCCGGCTGCGGGGCGTTGCTGCCGCCTAGGCTGTCTGTCCGGCGTGCTCGCCTTCCTCGATCTCCTCCAGCAGTTTGTCGTTGAAGGCGGGAAGATCGTGCGGGTTCCGGCTGGTCACCAGCCCCTGGTCCACCACCACTTCCTGGTCGCTCCAGTTGGCACCGGCATTCTTCAGGTCGGTCTGGAGCGTGTGGTAAGACGTGACGTTCCGGCCGTTGATGACCCCGGCGTCGATCAGCAGCCAGGGTCCGTGGCAGATTGAGGCCACCGGCTTGTGCTGCTCGAAGAAGGCCCGGGTGAAGGCCTGGGCACCCTTGTCGGCGCGGAGATGGTCCGCATTGACGACGCCGCCGGGGATCACGAGGGCGTGGAAATCACTGGCGTTGGCCTCGGCGACCGTGAGGTCGACGTCGAAAGTCTGCCCTTTCTCCGTACCGTCATAGCCCTGCAGCGTCCCGCTCTTGGGCGCCACCAGGGTGGGCTCGCCGCCGGCTTCCTTCACGGCGTTCCAGGGGCTGGTCAGTTCCACCTGCTCCACGCCGTCGGTGAGCAGGAAGGCGACTTTCTTACCGGCAATGTTGTGCTGGGACATGGGTCCTCCTCTGGTGCCCGGGGAGGACCTGCGGCCGTGGACGGGCCGGATCCCCCGCTCGGGGAGTTTTGATGCCTGACAGGATCAACTCTAGGAAGCCACAAACTAATAAGCAAGCTGATTATGTTTGCCGTTTGGTCGCCCCAAAAGAGTGCGCTTTTGTCCCCCCGGCCTCCCCTCGCTCGTCCGAAGTGAGAGCCCCCTCCGGTCAACGGTCCTCTGGCCAGTGCATCACCGCCTAGCTACTCTGGCGGAAGGACTGCTACCCGAAAGAAGGCCCTCATGGACGAACAACACATCCTGGAACGCATTTCAGCGCTTGTGGGAGAAGAACAGGCGCTCCGCGAGAAGGCCCCGTCCTCCTCGCCGGACTACGAGCACAGCCCCGAGCACGCCCGGCTGAAGCGCATCGAAGAGTACCTGGACCAGTGCTGGGACCTCCTGCGGCAGCGCCGGGCAAAGCTGCAGTACGGCGAAAACCCTGACGAGGCGGAGCCCCGCCCCGTCAAGCAGGTGGAAAACTACGAGTCCTGAGCCCCAGGCGGGTTGCCATGTTGATTGGGTTGCTGGGCGACGTCATGCTGGGCCGGCTGGTCAATGAGCGGCTGCGGCGGGTCGGCGCTGCTTACCCGTGGGGCGATACGCACACCGTTCTGCGCACGGCGGACCTCACCGTCGCCAATCTTGAGTGCGTCCTGGCAGCCGGCGGCGAACCGCAAGCCGGCAAGGTGTTCCATTTCCGCTCTGACCCGAGGAATGCGGCGAGCCTCCGCGCGGCGGGGATCGGGATGGTGTCGCTGGCCAACAACCATGTCCTGGATTACGGGGCCGGGGCGTTCCGGGAGATGCTGCCCGCGCTCGACTCGGCCGGCATTCTGCATGCAGGGGCCGGACTGGACGGGGACGCCGCCCGTCGGCCCGCGGTGCGCCGCGTGTCAGGGATCGCCGTCGGGCTCATTGCGTTCACCGACAACCAGCCGGACTGGGAAGCGGACGGCGGGCCCGGCGTTTTCTTCGTGCCCGTGGTGGACAGCGACCGCAGGGTGGCCGACCTGCTGGCGTTGGTTCGGCGGACGAAGGCCCGCGTCCAGCTCCTGATCGTTTCCGCGCACTGGGGGCCGAACTGGGGCTCCGGGGCGCCGTCCGAGCACCGCGGACTGGCCCGGGCACTGATCGAGGCGGGTGCCGACGTCGTCTATGGGCATTCGCCGCATATCTTCCGCGGCGTCGAGGTGCTCCAGGGCCGGCCCGTCATCTACAGCGCTGGGGACTTTGTGGACGACTACGCGGTGGATCCGCTGGAACGCAATGACCAGTCGTTCATTTTCATGCTCCACACGGACGCCGGCACGCCCCGGACGCTGCGGCTGTATCCGACGCTGATCACCGATTTCCAGGCCCGGCTGGCGGGCAGGAGCTCCCGGCGGATCGCAGAACGGATGCAACGGCTCAGCCGCCACCTCGGGACCGCGAGCAGCTGGGACGCGGCCGCCGGGTGCCTGGAGATTCCGCTCACCGCCGGGGACTGAGTGCGATTGCCCGCACGGGCGGGCGTCAACGCTTTTTGGCCATTTCCCCGCTGACGGTCAGCTGTTCAGCTACGTCGCGCAGCTTGATGTTCAGCTCCGAGCTTGCCCGCGAGAGCAGCAGGAACGCCTGCTGGGCGGTGACCTTGTAACGCTCCATCAGGATTCCCTTCGCCTGCCCGATCAGGTCGCGGGTGTCCAGGGCCTGGGTGAGCTGGCTGACCTGCTGGTTCCCGGCGACGGCGACGGCGGCATGGGCGGCCACCAGCGCCCCGATCCGCTCCGATTCGGCGTCGAAGACGCCAACCTCCTTGCCAAAGAGATTCAAGGCCCCAAGGTGGTCACCGTCCACAAAGAGCTGGAAGGAGAGCATGCTCCGCGCACCGAGCGCAAAAGCCGGCCGCGCGAAAGCCGGCCAGCGGGGGTCCCTGCTGAGGTCGGGAACGCTGACAACGCGCTCTTCATATGAGGCGTCCAGGCACGGCCCCTGCCCGGTTTCGCTCTGGAGGGCGTCCACGCGGCGCGGAAGTTCGCTGGACGCGGCCCGCGAGTCAATCGTCCGGGGGCCAGAGATCAGGCTGACGGAGGCGTCGGCGGCGTGTGGGACCAGCTCCAGGGCGGCGTGCACAATGCCTGCCAGCATGGAGTCGGTGTCTTCCTCGTGCTGGAGTTCACGGGCCAGGTCGCCCAGGCGCTGGGCCAGTGCCGCCGCGGCGACCGGGCGTCCGCCCTGCTGTCCCTCTCCTATGACACCGGTTTCGGCCGGGTTCAAGTCCATCACGGCACCTCCTGACGGGCGCGAGTATTGCGGCTTTTCTTCGAAATATACGCCTCTCAACCCAGCCCGGCACCGGACACGAGACACGGATCTTACGGGCTGGTAACCCGCCGTTAACGCGGTGGTGTGAAACTGGAGTACGGACCCAATCGAGACTGACACGTCCCTGTACGGCGAACCCTCCAAGGAGCAGCAGACATGACCAGTCCAGAGCACAATTCTGCCGGCGGCCCCCGGATCCATGAGTCCAGCCAGGACCGCCCCGACCTGAGCAGCCTGCATGTCCGCGAGGACGTGGCGATTACCGGGCTCTGCGGCAACGTACATCTGCCCACGGGCCGGACCTGCGTCCTGTCGGAACGGCACGAGGGTTCCTGCCACTTTGTCGGGCCCGAGGACGCAGAAAACCTGGCAGCGCGTTAAGGATCCACGGCAGATCCGGCAGCCCGCGCTGGTTGCCGGGCATAAAGCGCGCGTACGCTCACCGTGTGGACATCGTTGAATTCCTGTCCGAACGGATCAGCGAGGACGAGGCCGTGGCGCGGACGCTGCTCGGCGACCGGGCTGTCTCGAAATCCGGCGCCTGGTACGAGCAGCGCCTGCTGCTCGAGTGCGAGGCCAAGAAGCGCCTGATCCGCATCGTGGAGTCCGCCCGGCAGTCGGCCCTAGCAGCCATGGTCAGCGACACCGACCCGGAGCTGGGCTGGATCCCGCAATCGATCGAGTGGATGGAACAGTCGCTTTATGCCCTGGCGCTTCCTTACTACGACCATCCCGACTTCGAGCAGGGCTGGCTCCGCGCTTAGGGCGGCCTGCCGTCCGCTTGATTTCACAGTTCGCTCTAAGAAAATCCCAAGGTCCGTGTGCAATATCCAATCGCTGGCCTAAGCTAAAGAGCGGGGGGCGCTCAATAGCGAAGACGCAAAAATGGAGGCCACCATGTTCAGCTACGTCCGCCGTCCGGGAATATTGCGACGACCAGCGCCCGCCACCGCGGGCCGACGCAAAGATCCCGGGAATGCCGCTCCCCCGCCCAAGGCCAGGCACCGGATCCGGGGAATCCTCGGTGGCCTTGCAGCGCTGAGCCTGGCTGTGGCCGGAAGCCTCGTGGCAGCCGTCCCCTCAACCGCCGCCGAGCAGAAACAAAATTACATCGTGGTGCTCAAAGACGGCCTTGTCGACGCCGGCACATCGGCCGCGGCCCAGCAAGGTAAATACGGTCTGGCTGTTTCCACGGTCTATCGCAATGCCGTCAAGGGGTACGCGGCCACTATGACGCCGTCCGCCGCGGCCCGCCTCGCAGCAGATCCCGGTGTTGACTTCGTTACCGTGGCCAGGGAGTTCGACAAGCCGGAGAATCCGGGGCCCAACAACCAGGTGGCGCCCCTTTGGTGGCTGCGAATCGGCGGTTCCCTCCCGGACGGCGATCAACAGCGACGGACGCAGGACGACGTCAACGTCAACGTGGCCGTGATTGATAGCGGCATTGACAGCAGCCACCCGGACCTGAATGTGCAGGGTGGCATCGACTGTTCCACCGGCTCACCGGTGAAGGTTACCTCCACGGATACCGTTGGACACGGGACTTTCGTGGCCGGGGTAATCGGCGCGAAGGACAACAACCTGGGCGTGATCGGCACGGCGCCGGGAACCCCGTTGTGGTCCGTCCGCGTGGTTGACGACGCCGGAGTGATCACGGAGGAAATGCTCATCTGCGCCATCGACTGGGTGACCGCGACGCTCAACGACGATGACCCGGAGAACGACATCGCCGTGGCCAACATCAGCATCGGCGGACCGGGGGTCGAAACCGAGAACTGCGGCAAGGGAACGGACCCGATGCACTACGCCATCTGCCGCTCTGTGGACGCCGGAGTCGTGTACGCCGTAGCGGCCGGGAACTCCGGCCAGGACATCGCCGGCTTTGTCCCGGCCACCTACGACGAGGTGCTGACCGCCACGGCCATAGCGGACTTCGACGGCAAGCCTGACAGCCTGAAGTCCCCGCTCTGCGGGACCGAGGACTGGTCCAAGGTGGGGCAAAAGGATGACTATCCGGCGTACTTCTCCAACTACGCCAGCGGATCCGCGGACAAGGCCCATACCATCGCCGCACCCGGGGTCTGCATGACGTCCACCGCGCCGGGCGGCTATGGAGTGGCCCACGGAACCAGCTTCGCCAGCCCTGCGGTCGCGGGCTCACTGGCGCTGTGCATCAGCGCAGGAGCGTGTGAGGGCTCGGGTAAGGAAGCAATGTCCCAGTTCCTGGATCTCACCGCCGCCTACAACGAGGAAAACCGCGACTTCGGCTTTGAGGGTGACCCGTTCCGCCCGGTCGAAGGCAAGTTCTACGGCTATCTGGCCCAGATCGCGGGATACTGACCCCACGGCGGAACCCGGATCCCGGCCACGGCTTGGGCCGGGACCGGGTTCCGCCGGACGGCCGGCTGGCCAGGGCGCGTGCTTGGGGACGGAAGGAGAGCAGCCCGCTAAGAACCGGACCAGATCTGCCGCCACCAGGGACGGCGGACCTCCGGCGTCTGCAGCGCTTCCTGCTTGGCGACGTCGGCCGCGAGCGCCGCACGGCGTTCCGCCCAGCGCCGCAGTTCCGCCTCGACATCACGTGTCGCGGTGACAACGGGCGGACCGCCCTGCAGCTGCCGACGGGCGTCAACCACCCGTGCATTGAAATCATCCAGGAGCTCGCGGACCTGCTTCTCGGAGGGCAGCTCGTCCATCCGGGCGTCCAGCCCGGCGTCCTCCGTGCGGAGCAGGATGGCTTTGGGTCCCATTCCGGTGATGTTTTCACGCTGCATCAGGCCCTTGACCCACCAGTCAGGGTCGTACTTCTCCCCCAGTCCCGGGATGGGTTTGCCGGCGTATTTCAAGTGGTCGAATTTTCCCTGCGCCATGGCATCGCGGATCAGGTATTCCGCCCTGGTGGCTTCGTCGAACTTCGCGCGCAGGTCCCGTTCCTTCTCTTCGGCAGCGGCCAGCTCCTGCTCCTCCTGGAGCGTCAATCCGCTGACCCGCAGGGTCCGGAGTTCCGCTGCGCGTTCCACCCGGCGCCGGAACGCCCCGCTCGATCCGCTGCCCATCGCTACCCTTCCCGTTGACCGCCCGGCTTCCTTCTTCCAGTATGCGAATCAAAGTCGTGGCGGCCAAGGCACGGGAAACAGGAGCGGACGACGGCGGGAGCTCCCCGCCGTCGTCCGCCCTCGTAGTGCCCGGCTGGTTGTCAGACCGCGGACCAGCCCCCGTCGGAGGCGAGGGTCGCGCCGTTGACGTTGGTGCCGTCGTCGCTGAGCAGGAAGGTGATGGAGGCTGCCAGCTGGGCCGCGGTGGCGGGGGCCGGGATGTTGGCACCCATCAGCGGGCCGAGCCGTTCGGCGGCCAGCTGGGAACCCCAGGTGGCCTCGATGTTGGTGATGGTGGCGCCGGGGGCCACGGCGTTGAAGCGCAGGCCCTGCGGCCCGTACATCACCGCGGAATTCCTGGTCAGGCCGACGACGGCGTGCTTGGACGCGGTGTACGCGGCGCCGGCGGCGGAACCGCGCAGGCCAGCTTCGGAGGCGACGTTGACCACGGAGCCGGAACCGGCCTCCAACATCAGCGGCACCACGGCGCGGGTCAGGCGCATGAGGGCGGTGACGTTGATCCTGAAGACCCGGTCCCAGGTGTCGTCGTCCACCTCGTGGATCGGCGCGAAGTGGTCCATGATGCCCGCGACGTTCGCGAGGGCGTCCACCCTGCCACCCGCGGCAGCGACGACGGCGGCCACGGTGTCTTCCGTAGAGATGTCGCCGGCCACCGGGATCAGGTCCAGGCCGGCGTTCCCGGAAACCAGGGCATCCAGCCGCTCAGCGCTGATATCGGCGGCGATGACGCGGCCGCCTTCCCCGGCGACACGCAGCGCCGTGGCGAGACCGATGCCCGAACCGGCGCCCGTGACGATGACCGTTTTGCCGGCGAACCGGCCTGCGGTGATGATTTCCTGCCATGAAGCGTCGTTGCCCATGATGTCCTTCCGAACGTTGCGGGATGTTGTCATTTCCCACCTTATGACACGCTGTGTCATTATGAAAGGGTGAATACTGGTGGGATGCCCGCGCAAGACTCCACGCCTGCCGAACCGCGTTCCTCCGGGCGCCCGGCGACTATCGATCCGGACGCCATCGCCGGCCTCGCGTTGCGGCTCTTCGCCGAGGACGGCTACGAACAGACGTCGATGGAGGACATCGCGCGCGCGGCCGGGATCGGCCGCAAGAGCCTCTACCGGTATTTCTCCAGCAAGGCCGATCTCATCTGGGGCGGCATGGAACCGGTTGTCCGCGCGTCCGGCCTGGTCCTGGAGGAGGCCCGAATCCGCGGGGCGGGCGATGACGGGATCATGGCGGGTTTGCGGGCGGCCGCGAGCGCCGGGGTGGCGGCGATACCCGACCTGGCGGTGTCGCGGGGGCGGTTGCGCCTGATCGCCCGGCATCCCGAACTGGCCAGCCGGAGCTACGGTTCCCTGGCGCCGCAGCGCGACGGGGCCCGGCGTTATCTTGTGGACCGCGGGGTTCCCGAGGCCACCGCGGGTTACCTGTGTGCGGCTTATCTGGCGGCGACATTTGAAGCGTGGATGCAGTGGGCGGAGGGCACGGAACCTGACCCGGTGCCGTATCTGCTGGCTGCCATGGAAGTGCTGCGGGTTCCGGAGGCCTGATTCCCCGGACCCGCGGGAGCCTGCCATTGTGCGGCGCGGTGGAAGGAGCGAGATTTTCGCTGAGCCAGCTGGCCGTCGCTGCGCGAAATTCCGCACGCTACGCGAATACGGCAGCGCCGAGTATTTTGCGCAGCGCCCGCCATTTTGCGCGGCGTCGAACCGCGACGGCGGGAGACCACAGCGTCGCGGTTTGACGTACAAGCCCCTGATTGTTCACAGTAAGTCAGTGCTGGCCAACGTTGAAGAAGTCCCCCCGCTCCCCGCGCTGATGGGCGGCCGCCCCTGGCAGCGGCAGGGCCCGGCACTGATCGGCTTCCTGGCGGTGTCATGGTTGGTGTCGCTGCTGGGCTCCCTGCCGATCCGGATGAACGGCACATGGTACGCCCTGGCCGACAAGGCGCCGTGGACACCGCCGGGGTGGATCTTCAGCTCGGTGTGGCTGGTGCTCTACGCCGCCATGGCCGTGGCCGCGTGGCTGGTGTGGCGGCAGCGGCTCCTCCCCCGTAAGGCTGCTTTTAGGGCCTATGGGGTCCTCCTGGTGCTGAACCTGGCATGGCCGCTGATGTTCTTCGGCCTGTACCCGATGCTGGGGGCCGCCGCCTTGTGGATGGCACTCCTCGTTATTGGTGCCCACGCCGTGGTGGCAACACTGACGGTGCTGTTCTTCGGGCCGATCAGCAGGACTGCCGGATTGCTGATGCTGCCCTACGTTTCGTGGTTGGTGTTCTCGGCGAGCCTGAACCTTTATGCCGCCATGAACAACTGACAGGCACGGAGCGACGGCCGGAGAGTGCGGAATTATTCCGTGGGGTGACATCCTGAGAACACTATGACCGCGCACGAAGAAGGCCCCGACACGTCAGACCACGGCCGCGAGGCACCCGCACCAGAGAAAGCCGGCAGCGAGGCTCCGGCTGCGAGCGGCCCCGGAACGGAGGCTTCCGGGGCCGTTGCGGGCACAGACCGGAGCCGCCGCGGGGTGTTGGCCCGGGCGCTGGGCGGCGGGACCGACCCGGATCCGCGGTTCACCCTGGCCAACGAGCGCACGTTTTTGGCCTGGATCCGGACCTCGCTTGCCATGGTGGCCGGCGGCATCGCCGTGGAGGCCTTCACCTCGGGGCTGCTCGGCCCGGAAATCCGAAAAACCGTGTCTGTGCTGCTGCTTCTGCTGGGGATGGTGACCGGCGGCGGCTCGTTCTTCCGCTGGCTCAACGTGGAACGGGCCATGCGGCACCAGACTCCGTTGCCGGCGCCCTTGCTCGCTCCGATCCTGGCGGCCGGCGGAGCGCTCGTTGCGGCCGTACTGATCGTTTTTGTGATCGGGCGGTCAGCCTAGCTGTGGCGAACACCAGGTCCGCTGCGGTGCACAACGACCCGGGGCTCCAGCCCGAGCGTACGGATCTCGCCTGGCGCCGGACCTCATTGACGCTCGTAACGGCGGCCTGCATCTTCCTGCGCTGGGTACCCCGCTACGGCTGGTTTGCCGGCACTCTGGTGGCCGTTTCACTGTTGGTCGCCTTTGGCATCGCGCTGACGCAGCGGCGCCGTTACCACCACCACGCCAGCGGCATCGGCGGAGCGGCGATGGCCGCGAATATCAGGGGGACGGCGGCCATCGCCGGCAGCGTCGTGGTCCTCGCCGCACTCGGCATCTACACCGTGCTGTTCCTGCCGTTGCAGTAGGTGCGACAGCACTTGGGTTCGACAGCGCCCCATCGACTGCTCCGCATCCGCCGTCTTGGGGGCTCAAAAGGGCGGATGCGGAGCCGTCGACGCGTTGGGGTTAGGCGGTGGTGACCTGCAGCAGCAGGGCGTGCTCCGGGTTGAGGACGGGCATGGGCAGGCCCACCTCGGCCAGGAAGCGGCCGCTCGCCGTGGCGCCGGACTCCAGCCAGGCCGGAGGCTGGACCTGGGTGAAGGTGCGGGCGTAGTCGGCGTCGCCCGGGGCCGGGAAGACCGCTTCCACCCGGTAGTCCGCGTCAGCGGCGAGGCCGGGGATGGTGATCCGGCCGGGCTGCTCCGCGGGTGAGGTGCCGGTGCAGGCCAGGGTGAACAGTGCCGCCGTCGAGCCTGCCGCCGCAGGACTGCTACCGGCGGCCACCACCCCGTGCAGCATCAGGGACTGGTCGGCCAGGTCGGCGCGGACCATGCGGCCCGAGTGGATTAGGCCGCGGTGCTCCTTGTAGATTCCGATGAACCGCTTGAGTTCCTCCCGCTGCACACCCTGGACCTGCCGGACGTCCCATTCCATCCCGAAGTGCCCGAACAGGGCGGTGATGGCGCGGAAGGAGAGGTCGTGCGTGCGGGCGGTGGTGTGCGAGGTGGTGGGGCCGACGTGGCCGCCCACCAGTTCCGGCGGAACCACCAGCCCGGTCCACCGCTGGATGCTCTGCCGTTCCAGGGCGTCGTTGCAGTCCGAGGCCCAGATCCGGTCCGTCCGTTCCAGGATGCCAAGATCCACGCGCGCGCCGCCGGAGGAGCAGCTTTCAATCTCGACGCCGGGATGCGCGGCCTTGAGCGCGTCGAACAGCCGGTACGCCGCGAGGGTCTGTTCATGCACCGAGGCGCGGCCGGCGTGGCCGTGTTCCAGCAGGTCCCGGTTCTGGTCCCATTTGAGGTAGCTGATGTTGTTCTCGCGCAGGAGCGCATCCACGCGGTCATAGATGTACTGCCAGGCGTCCGGGTTGACGAGGTCAATGATGTGCTGGTGGCGCCATTCCAGCGGCAGCCGCCCGCCGTCCTTGTAGCTCTTGACCGACGGGCCGACGATCCACTCCGGATGTGCCCGGACGACGTCGGAGTCCAGGTTGACCATCTCCGGCTCCACCCACAGCCCGAATTCCATCCCGCGGGAGGTGACGGCGTCGATCAGGGGGGTCAGACCGGAGGGCCACAGGGATTCGTCCACGTACCAGTCGCCCAGGCCGGCGTGGTCGTCGCGCCGGCCGCGGAACCAGCCGTCGTCGAGCACGAAGCGCTCGACGCCGAGCTCCGCGGCGGAGTCCGCGAGTTCGATCAAGGTGATGAGGTTGTGGTCGAAGTACACGGCCTCCCAGGTGTTCAGCACCACCGGGCGGGGTTTGCCCGCGCCGCGCTGTCCAGTCCGCGACAGCCCGGCTGCCGCCGCGGCGGGCAGCACGTGGTGCGGCCGGTTCCGGAACCAGGCGTAGAAGGATTCGCTGATGCCGTCCAGGCCGCGGTCCGAGTGGGCGGCGAACAGTGCGGGCGTGGTGTAGCTGCCGCCGGGAGCCAGGACCACCTCGGCCGGGCCCAGCAGCTCGGAGCCGCCGATGATGGTCCGCCCGTCCGCGGCACTGTCCGCGAACTGTTCGTGGTTGCCGCTCCAGGCCAGGTGGGTGGCCCAGACCCTGCCGTGGCGATTGCCGAAGCCCGCGGTTCCCGCGGCGAAAAGCAGCGAGGCGTCGTGTCCGGTGCGGCCATGCCTTCCGGTGCGCACCCACGTGCCCTGCTCGATGGCGCGGCGCTGCGGGTGGCGTTCCCGGCACCAGCGGCCGGTCAGGTCCAGGAGCTCGACGGCGTCGGACGCCACCGGGAGCACGGTGGCCAGTTCGTCGAGCTGGTACGGCGAGGTGCCGGTGTTGGTGACAGTGTGCCGCAGTTCCAGCAGTCCGCCGTCGTGCAGGGTGAGGGCGGACGAAATGCGGATCCCTGCGTCGGCGTCGGCCTGGACAATCACCGCGGAGGTCCCGACGGCGCCGGCGGTCACCTCCGCGACGCGGAGGAGGACTGAAAAGTCGTAGCCGGGAACGCCGTCGGCGATCCGGTGGCCGCGCAGGGCGGGGCGGCCGCGCCAGCTGGAGGAAGCCTGCGGCAGGAGCCCGGCGGGGACGGCGGCGTCGACGGCGGAGTGCGGGACGGGGGCTCCGAGGATGGCCAGATCGGGCAGGGAGTCGCCCAGATCGGCACCCCAATGGATGACCTCGGCCTCTCCGCTGTCGAAGCTGATCACCAGGCTGGTGCTGGCGGAGCGGAGGTACAGGGGTTCCATGGCAGGTCTCTTTCGGTGGTTCGGGAGGCGTCCGGGACGCGGGGCACGTGCGGGGATGGTCCAGGGGGAATACCGGATGCCGCCGCCGCGAGGAGGTAGCGGCGGCATCCGGGGCGGGTGGGCCCTACTTGAAGAGGGCGTTGACCTGGTTGTTGGCTTCCGTGAGCGAGCTGGCCGGCTTCTTGCCGGACACAACGGCGTCCATGGCGGGCTCCATGATGCCCTTGACCTTCGCGGTGTTGTCCGTGATGGGATACAGGAACGTGGTGTTGTCCTTGACGTGGCCGGTGAACGCTGAGACATCCACGCCCTTTGCCTTGAAGGCCTCCGCGGCCTTGTCGGACGAGGACTTCAGCGCGGGGAAGACGACCGCTTTGGAGGCCACGACGTCCTGGCACTCGGCAGAGGCGAGGTACTCCACCCACTTGATGGCGGCGTCCTTCTTCTTGGTTCCGGCCCAGATTGAGTCGGCCAGGCCGTTGAACATGGAGGCCCGCTTGCCTTCCGGGCCCACCGGGGTGGGGGCGATGCCCACGTCGAGGCCCTTGTAGCCGGTGTACTGGCCGGTCATCCACGAGCCGTGGGCGTTGATGGCGGACTTGCCCGCTGCGAAGGTGTCCGCCATGCTGGCGCCCACGGTGGTCTCGAGCTTGGGCATGTAGCCCTTCTCGACCAGCTGCGCGAACCAGTCCATGCTCTCCTGGAACCTGGGGTCGTCGTAGTTGTAGTGCGTGCCCCACGGGTTCTTGTCCGTGTGGGACCATCCGGTGGTGTTGGTGAGGTAGCTCCACTCCGTCTGGCCCGAGGAGTCGCCGCCGCCGTTGAGACCCAGGCCGTAGACGGCAACGTTGTTCTTGTCGAAGCCGGGCTCGTCCCCGCGCTTGCCGTTTTTGTCGACCGTCAGGTGGGCGATCGCCTTCTCGTAGCTGCCGCCGTCCTGCGGGTTCCAGTCCAGCTTGGCCATCTGCTCGGCCGTGAGGCCCGCGGAGTCGGTCATGGCCTTGTTGTAGAACAGCCCGATGGTGTCCCAGTCCTTCGGCAGGCCGTAGCGCTTGCCGTCCTGGCCGACCCACAGGTCGGCCAAGCCTTCGTTGTAGGCGGCCAGGTCCACATTGTCCTTCTCGACGGCGTCGTCAATGGCCAGCAGCTGCTTGTTCTCTGCGAGCTCGCCGTAGCGGCCGAGGTGGTTGGTGAAGACGTCCGGGGCGGTGCCGCCAACAAAGCCGTTGGTGAGAGTGCTCCAGTAGTCTTCCCACCCGCGCTGGGTGATCTTGACCGTGATGTCGGCGTTGGCCTTATGGAAGTCAGTGGCGCACTGCTGGTAGGCGGGAAGCTGGTTGGCGTCCCAGAGCCAGTAGCTGATCTCGCCCTTGGCTGACTCTGCGGAGGAGGATGAGGAACCGCCACAGGCGGACAGGGAGAGCGCCACAGCAGCGGCGACGGCGACGGCGCCGAGGGATTTTTTCATGGTTCTACTTTCCGTTCGGGAATGGGGAGGAGCGGGAGGGAGTGGGGGTGGCTATTTGATGCCCGAGAAGCCGATGGAGTTGACGATCTTCTTGCCGAAGGCGGCGAAGAGGATGAGGACGGGCAGTGCCGAGACCAGGGTTGCGGCCATGAGGCCGGACCAGTCCGGGGCGCCCTGCGGGGACTGCGATTTGAAGACGCCGAGGCCTACCTGCAGGACGCGGACGTCCTCCTGGGATCCGACGAGCAGCGGCCAGAAATATTCGTTCCACTGGCCGATGAAGGTGAGCAGGGCCAGTGTGGCGATGGGCGCGGCGGCGTTGGGGAGGACGATCTGGAAGAAGATGCGCAGGTGCTTGGCGCCGTCGAGCATGGCGGCTTCTTCGACCTCGCGGGACATGTTCAGGAAGAACTGGCGCAGGAAGAAGATGGCGAACGGCGTCATAAAGACGTATGGCAGCACCATGCCGAGCATCGTGTTGAGCAGGTCCAGGTTCTTGATCAGCAGGAAGTTGGGCAGTGCCGTGAAGATCGGCGGAACCAGCATGGTGCCCAGGAACAGGCTGAAGACAAAGTTCCGCCCCCTCCAGCGCAGCCTGGCAAAGGCGTAGGCAGCCAACGCGCTGAAGAACACGGCCCCGGCGGTGGTGATGGACGAGAAGATGAGGGAGTTCCGCAGGTAGAGCCAGAAGTCGATCGCGGCCCCCGAACCGCCTTCGGCGATGGCGTCCTCCGGGCTCTGCAGCCCGAACACCCGCAGGAAGGCGCCGAAGGTGAAGTCTGCGGGCAGCAGGCTGGCTGATTGGGATGCCAGGGACCCGTTGGTGGACAGTGCCGTGCGCAGCACCCAGAGGAACGGGAGGACGGAGACCGCGATGGCCAGGACCAGGAGGGCCCATGCACCCGCGCGGCGGGGGTTGAACGGACGACGGCGGCGGGCTGGGGCCGGCAGCGGTGCGCGGCTGATGGTGGTGGTCATGCGGGACTCCTTAGTCCAGGTCCGACTCGTTGCCCTTGAGGAACTTCATCTGGATGAAGGCCACGAGGGCGAGGATGAGGAAGAGAATGACGGCGATGGCGGATCCGTACCCGAAGTCCGACTCGGTGAAGGCGCGCTGGTAGATGTAGTACTGGATGACGCGGGTGGCGTTGACCGGTCCGCCCTGGGTGGTGACGGCAACGGTGTCGAAGACCTGGAAGGAGCCGATCACTGTCACCACGAGGACCAGCACCAGGACGGGGCGCAGGAGCGGGACGGTGATCTTGCGGAAGGTCTGGAACGGTGAGGCGCCGTCCAGCTTGGCCACTTCGTAGAGGTGGCCCGGAATGGCCTGCAGGCCGGCGAAGATCAGCAGCGCGGTGTAGCCCATGTGGCGCCACGTGTTAATCAGGGCCTGGGTGGGGATGGCCCACTCCTCGCTGCCGAAGAACGCGACCCGGGGCAGACCGGCCCACTCGATGAACTGGTTGACCACACCGATCTGGTAGTCGAGCATCCAGAACCAGAGCAGGGCCGCGATGACGTTCGACATCAGGTAGGGCAGGAGCAGTGCGCCGCGGATGAGCGTGGATTTCGCGACCCGGTGCATCAGGAGGGCGAGGCCCAGGGCGAGCGCCGTCTGGAGGGCGATGTTGATGAGGACGTACTGGCCCGTGACGGCCAGGGAGTTCCAGAAGAGCGGGTCCTGGGCGATCGCCGTGTAGTTGTCCAGGCCCACCCATTCCGGATCGCCGAGGATGTTGTACTCCGTGAAGCTCAGATACACGCCGCGGATGGTCGGAACGACGTAGAAAAAGATGAATCCGATCATGGCCGGTGCGATGAACAGCAGGGCAATCTTGAGGTCACCGAGGCTGCGTCCGCGGCCGGCCCGGAGGAGGGTTTTCCCGCGGTGCTGGGGCTTGGATCCGCCAGCCACGGGATCCGGAAGTTTGGTGATGGTAGTCATCGTTGACTCTTCCTGGTGGTGTGATGTGGGTAACAGCTGTACACGAATCTACACGAGTAGATTCGAGCTTGCAAGAAAAAGTTCCCGCCTTTTAGGCGATGATCTCGTACCGGCCGGTAACCGTTGACTCGAGTAGATTGCCGTGGGACACTGTCTGAAATGTTCATCTCGAGAGGCGCCCCGTGAGCGATCGGCCCTGTGGCTAGCATGGAAGCCATGACGACTTCGGCAGTGCACACCCCCCGCGGCCCGGTGACCCGCAAGGACGTCGCCCGCTACGCCGGGGTGAGCACCGCCGTCGTGAGCTATGTGGTCAACGGCGGCCCGAAGAAGGTGGCCCCGGCCACGGAGGCGAAGGTCCAGGACGCCATCCGCATCCTGGGCTACCGGCCCAACGCCGCCGCCCGCGCCCTGAAGTTGGGCTCCAGCGAGACCATCGGCCTGATCGTCCCGGACAACACCAACCCGTTCTTCTCGCTGCTGGCCCACGCCGTCGAGGACGCCGCGGCAGAGCTCGGCTACGCCCTGCTGCTGACCAACTCCGACGGCAACCTCACCAAGGAGCGCCGGAACATCCGCAACCTCGCCTCGCGCCAGGTGGACGGGGTGGTTCTCGCCAGCGTGCTGTTTGAACCCGACCTCGCGGCCCTCGAATCGGCCGAGATCCCCGCGGTGCTCCTGAACCATGGCGGCAAGTCACCCGGCTTCAACAGTGTGGGCGTGGACCTGGCGGCCGGGGCACGGATGGCGGTGGACCACCTGATCGGGCACGGGCACACCAACATCGCCCTCGCCATGGGCACCAACACCGGCCACGACTACGACCTGCGTGAAGAGGGCTGGCTGCAGGCGCTCGCAGCGGCCGGGTTGCCGGAGGGACCCATTGTCCGTGGACCGTTCAGCCGGGAGGGCGGGTACGCCGTCGGGCGCAGGCTGCTTGCCTCTGCGGACCGGCCCACGGCCGTCTTCGCAAGTTCGGACATGCAGGCGATCGGCATCCTTCGCGCCATCCACGAAGCCGGGCTGAATGTGCCGGGCGATATCGCCCTGACCTCCTTCGACGGTGCCGCCGAGGCCGAATACAGCTGGCCCGCCCTGACGACGGTGGAGCAGCCCGTCCGGGTGATGGCGGAAGCCGCCGTCAGTGCCCTCCTCGGAGCACGCCGCGGCGAGCCGGCGGAGCACCGCACCTTCCCTACCGAACTGCGGGTCCGGCAGTCCTGCGGCTGCCCGGCCCAGGCCTCATCGGCTACTCCCTAACGGCCCTTTTGAGGGGTCTCAAGGGCCGTTTGGGCCCACGCCGGCAGGGTTCCCTGGCCGAGCTTGCGAGGCGAGGGGGCCGTTTGGGCCCACGCCGGCAGGGTTCCCTGGCCGAGCTTGCGAGGCGAGGGGGCCGGTGGGGAGCACTCGACGTCAGGACAGGCGCTCCGCTCCGGCGGCCGGCGTGACCGTGAAGATGTCCGGCGCGGTGAAGCCAGCGTCCGCGAAGGCACGCACGACGGCGCCGCGGACCTGCTGCTCGTCCTGCACCGGGGTGAGGGCGATCGCTGAGCCGCCGAAGCCGCCGCCGGTCATGCGGGCCCCGATGGCGCCGTGGCTTCGGGCCGTGTCCACGGCAAGGTCCAGTTCCGGGCAGGAGATCTCGAAGTCGTCCCGCATGGAGGCATGGCTGGCATCAAGGAGGGGTCCGATCCGGGCCGGGCCCTGGGACCGGAGGGTGTCCACGGCCTGCAGCACGCGGTCGTTTTCGGTGACGATGTGCCGGACCCGCCGGAACGTCACCGGATCCAGCAGGCCGCCGGCCTCCTCCAGGTCCGCGACGGCGACATCCCGCAGGGTTTTGACGCCCAGGACCTCGGCGCCGAGCTCGCAGGACGCCCGGCGGGACGCGTAACCGCCGTCGGCGTGGGAATGCGCCACCTTCGTGTCGATCACCAGCAGGACCAGCCCGGCATCCTGCGCCTGGAACGGGACGAGCTCCACGGACTGGTCCCGGCAGTCAAGGAAGACGGCGTGCCCGCTGGCGCCGCGCAGCGACGCCGACTGGTCCATGATGCCGGTGGGCGCGCCGACGAAGGCGTTTTCGGCATGGTGGGTGAGTGTGACCATTTCCTCGGCGGTGAGTCCGGCGCCAAGCAAATCATTCAGGGCAGTGACGACGGCGCATTCGATCGCGTGCGAGGAGGAAAGCCCGGCACCGAGAGGGACGTCGGAGTCGAGGAGAAGATCAAACCCCGGGACGTCGAGGCCGCGCTGCTGCAAGGCCCAGACCACTCCCAGCGGGTACTTGGCCCAGCCTTTGACGGCGCCCGGCGCCAGGGCGGCGAGGTCGGCGTCGACGAGCCCCTGGTCGCCGAACGTGGACAGCAGCCGGACTCGACTGTCCTTACGGAGGGAGCCCTCCCGGAGCCGGACGGCGGTCCTGGCCCGCTTGTCGATTGCGAAGGGCAGGACGAAGCCCTCGTTGTAGTCGGTGTGCTCGCCGATCAGATTGACCCGGCCCGGAGCGGCCCACACGCCCTGCGGGGCGGCGCCGAACGTGGCCTCGAACCGGTCCGCCAGGGCGCTGGCGTCGATGCGTGTGGTGGTGTTCATGCGGGGGCGCCTTCCGGGGTCAGGGTGGTGCGGCTTGCGGCGCTGGCCACTTCCCGCAGCCTGGCGGCGACGGATTCCGGCGTGGTGTCGTTGATAAAGGCTCCCATGGCGGCTTCGGAGCCGGCCAGGTACTTGAGCTTGTCCGCGGCGCGGCGGGGTGAGGTCAGCTGCAGGTGGAGGTGGCCGTCCCGGCGCAGGGCCGGCTCCAGCGGAGCCTGATGCCAGGCCGCGATGTAGGGGGTGTGCGTCGGGTACAGGGCGTCGAAGCGCTTCAGGAGTTCGGGGTAGAGCTCCGCCAGCTCGTCGCGTTCGGCCCCGTTCAGGGCGGCGAGGTCGGGGACCTGGCGGTGCGGGACGAGGTGGACTTCCAGGGGCCAGCGGGCCGCGAAGGGGACGTAGGCGCTGAAGAGTTCGCCTTCGAGCACCATGCGGCTGCCGTCGTGGCGTTCGGCCCGGAGCAGGGAGGACGTGAGCGTCGCCCCGCCGTCGGACGCGGCGGAGTAAGCGCCCGCTGCGGCCGCCAGCACCGCGGCGCGGGGCGTGACGTAGGGGTACGCGTAGATCTGCCCGTGCGGGTGATGCAGGGTGACGCCGATGTCGGCGCCCCGGTTTTCGAACGGGAAGACCTGCTGGATGCCGGGCAGTGCGCTGAGCGCTTCCGTGCGGTGGGCCCAGGCGTCGATCACCGTCCGGGTGCGGCGCCAGCCCAGCCCGGCGAAGGATCCGGTGTGCTGCGGGGTGAAGGCCACCACCTCGCAGCGGCCGACGGCGGGCGCGGTGGTCCCCCAGCCGGGCGCCGGCGGGACGTCGTGCGTGGCCGGCCCAAGGGAGGGGAAGCGGTTCTCAAAGACGGCGACGTCGTAGTCCGGCGCCGGGATCTCGGTCTGGTTGGCCGGCGTCGTCGGGCAGATGGGGCACTGGTCCGCCGGCGGCAGGTGCGTGCGGGACTGCCGGTGCGCGGCGACGGCGACCCATTCCCCGCTGAGCGCATCGAAGCGCAGCTGGCCCGGTTCGGGGCGGGCGGGCAGCTCGCGGTGGTCCACGAGGGAGGCGGCGGGCCGCTCCGCAGACCCGGCGTCGTCAAAATAGAGGATTTCGCGGCCGTCGGCCAGGCGGGTCATGGTGGTTCGCGTCATGGCTTCAGTTGTACACGACAAAAACATTTTCAAACAATAGAGCACAAAATGAAGCAGAAAGTGTGTGCTTTTGACGGGTACGGACACTAGGATGTGTAGGTGGAAGCCCGGGCAGTCGTTGCTTACCGCTCCCCCGAATCCCCGCCGGAACCCCACAAAGGACTCAGAATGCTCGCCGCAGCACGCCACTCCGCCATCATCGCGGAGGTCCAGCGCGAGCGGATCGTCCGCGTCGCGGACCTCGCCCGGATGCTGGGCGTGTCCCTCATGACCGTCCGCCGGGACATCGAGGCACTGGACGCGGCCGGCGCCGTGGAAAAAATCCATGGCGGGGCCAAGCTGCCCGGCGCAGTGAGCACCCACGAGCCCGGCTTCGAGCTGAAAGTGACGCAGCTGCAGGACGAGAAGATGGCGATCGCGCACGAGGCCGCGGCCCAGGTGCGCGAAGGCATGGCGGTCGGGCTCAGCGCAGGCACCACCACCTGGGCGCTGGCGCAGCTGCTCTCCGCCGGGCCCCGGATCACCGTGGTGACCAACTCGGTGCGCGTGGCCGACGTCTTCCACCAGAGCCCCTCCCCGTCCACCGTGATCTTGACCGGCGGCGAGCGCACGCCCTCCGATGCGCTGGTGGGGCCGCTGGCGACGTCGGCCCTCAAGCAGCTGCACCTGGACGTGTTGTTCCTGGGCGTCCACGGCGTGGATGCCGACGCGGGTTTTACGACGCCGAACGTGCTGGAAGCCGAGACGGACCGCGCCTTCGTGGCCGCGGCACGCCGGGTGGTGGTGCTGGCCGACCACACGAAGTGGGGCACCTTCGGCATCAGCACCATCGCGGGCCTGGAGGAAGCAGACGAGCTCATCAGCGACGAAGGACTGCCCGGGGAGGCCCGGCGGATCCTGGGCGAGCGGGTGGGCCGGTTGCGGCTGGCACCCGGTGGCGGCGGACCGGCCCTAGGCGGCGGACCGGCCAATATCGTGCAACGCTAGTTCCATGGATCTGGAGGTGTCACCCGCGCTCACGATTCCCGCATCAGAGCTCGGCTGGCGGTTCTCGCGGTCGTCCGGGCCCGGCGGCCAGCACGTCAACACCTCGGACAGCCGCGTCGAACTCTCGTGGAACATTGTCGCCTCAACGGCGCTTTCGGAAGAGCAGCGGCTGCGGCTGGCCACACGGCTCGGACGGCGGCTCGTCGCCGGGGTGGTCACAGTGACCGCGTCCGAGCGGCGCTCCCAGCTGCGCAACCGTGAGATCGCCCTGGCCAAGCTCGCCGGCCTTGTGGCAGAGGGCCTTGCCCCCGAGGCTGCCAGCCGCCGGCCGACCAAGCCTACCCGGGGATCGAAGCAGCGCCGCCTCGCGGCCAAGGGACAGCGGGCGGCGACGAAACTGCAGCGCAAGCGGCCGTCCGCCGAGTAGCCCCGGGCTATTCAGCCGGCACGTCGGTGGGCAGATCCGGCGACCATCCCGGATCGTAGTCCGGGTGCTCCCGATAGGACCCGGCCAAAATGGTCAGCATGGCCCGGCGGGCGACGGCAACCGTCCCCTCAGCATCCGCGGGATCCTCGATTCCTTCGTCCTCGGCAGCTTGCTTCCAGCTGGCGATGATGGCCCTCTTCTGCGCGCATTCCTCCTCCATCCGCTCGCCGAGGGAACCCTTGCCGTCACCTCGCTCGTCTGGACGATCGGACGTGCCGACAACGAACATGCCATCCCGGATAGCTGCTTCTTCTTCCGCGATGCGCGCTTCCAGAAACTCGACGATGTTCATGGCCACCATCATTGCACCCGCAGTCTTGTGCATGACGGTGTCATCCGATTCTGATTTCCGCTAGGTTTTTTCAACCCACTGGGCGCGCCAGGCCGGCGCTTCGAAGGCCTCGCTCCAGTACGCCGTTTCCGTGGCAATCTTGCCGTCCCGGAATTCGAAGATAAAGACCGTTTCATACGTCGGGCCGTCGTAGTCCAGTGACGCCTCGAGGACCACCAGGTCACCGCCGCTGACCAGCCTGCGGGGCGTGATGGTCGGCAGCTGCGGGAAGGTGTTGTAGATGGCCCTTCGGTTCTCGGCGCCGCGGACGAGTTCTCCGGATTGCGGCCAGTGCATCACCGCGTCGTCGTGGAACAGCTCATCCATGAGCTCAACCCGACGGTCATTGATGCATGCGACCAGCCGTTTCACCACGTTCTCGTTTGCAGATTCCACAGACCTCACGCTCCTCTCTGTTGATGTCTGCATTCTGCGCCCGCACACTGGTTTGCGCCATAGGAGGAAGCCCGCCCGCAGCACCGCCACCCTCACGCTGGCTCGGCGCCGTGGTGCGCCTCCTTCCGGCCTCAGTCGACGGAGCTCAGGAATTGCGTCATATCCTCAGCCACCTGGTCGGGGCACTCCCACAGCACCAGGTGCGCGACACCGGGATAGACCTTTAACTCGGCGCCCGCTATCCGTGCCGCCAGGGCCTCCTGGTGCCGCCGCGGCAGCACGCCGTCGTGGGCTCCCCACAGGATCAGCGTGGGCGCATGAATCGTTCCGGACTCGGTGGGCGCTGAGGCGGCACACAGGCCTTCCAGAATGCGCTTCCATGCGTGCGCGGGCATCCTGATGCCGTCCTGCACCCGGTCCTCGATGAACCACCTCGGCACGGCATGCAGCAGGGGAAACCAGGACAGCGAATTCCGCACCCAGTCCTCGTCGACGGGGTCCGTGAGGCGATCGACTTCGTCCGCGAATGCAGGCCGGCCACGCAGGCTCAAGGGAGCGCCCACCAGCACAAGCGCCGCGACGCGCTCCGGGTGCCCGACAGCCAGCTGCTGGGCCACGTAGCCGCCACTGGAGGAGCCGAGAACAAATGCCCTCCGCACGTCGAGGGCATCCAGGATGGCGGCGGCATCCCCGGCCTGTTCCGCCAGCGAGTACCCGTCCGCCGGTTTGTCCGCGTCTCCCTGACCCCGGAGGTCCGGCGCATAGACCCTGAAGCCGGTCAGCCGGGGAACAAGGCGGTCGAAGCTTCGGCGCGATTCGCCCCATGCGTGCAACAGCAACAGCGGCTGCGCGCCGGCACTTCCCCGGACGAGGCACGGCACCGTGATGCCTGTGGTGAGCCGCAGAGTCCGGACCTCGGAGTCCATAGGCTCAGGGTACGCCTCGCCGGTTGCGGCCTGGCGGTCCTCCCCGCACTTCCCTTCCAGCGACGTGCCGTCCGCGGCCGGGAAGGATAGTTTGAGGACATGACGGCAAGCTACAGGTACGACATCGAGATTCTGAACCTCCTCGTGTCGCCCGCGCACGCGTACTTTGGCCGCGCCCGCGAGGGCGCAGCCGACGTCCCCACAACGGACGCGAACCGGGTGGAGCTGGTGGCCGGCAAAGGGATCGTCGGCGACCGGTTCTTCGGCAAGGCGGCGCACATGGATGCAGCCGTCACCCTGATCGCGGCCGAAGCCCTCGAGGCGATGGCCGCGGAGCTCGGCGTCGGGCCCTTTGACCCGCTGTTGACCCGGCGCAACGTGGTCCTCCGGGGCGCCCACCTGGCTCCCCTGTTGGGCCACGACTTCGCCCTCGAGTCGGGCGGGAATCTGGTGCGGCTCCGGGCAGGGCGGCCGGCCCACCCGTGTGCCTGGATGGACCAGATGCTCGCCCCGGGAGCCCACGCCGCCATGCGCGGGCGGGGCGGCGTGCGCTGCCAGCCGCTGTCGGACGGCCTGCTGCACCGCGGCCCGGCCGTGCTGGTCAGCCCGGTGCCCCTGGATCCCGCTCTCGCCGGCACGCCCAGCCTGTTGCGGCCATCGCGGCTGCCCTAGGCCGGCACGCACCGGGTCTCCGCTGCCGAATTCGCCGGAGAGCCTGACACTCAGGGAGCTTCCGGCGAACCCGGCCCGGAGGCAGCGCGGACGCATTCCCCCTACGAAAAGCGTCCCGGCCGGAAGGTGGCCAGCAGCGGGTGCTTGGCACCGGTCAGAATCTCGCCCGCAAGAAGTTCGCCCGCGATGAGGCCGAGCGTGGCCCCCGAGTGCGTAAAGGCCACGAAGCAGCCGGGCACCTGGCCGAGCTCACCGAAGACCGGTTCGCCGTCGCCGGGGATGGGCTTGTACCCGAGCTTCCAGGAGGCGGGCTTGAGTTCGGGGTTGCCGGCGATGAGCTTGGAGGCTTCATCCGCCAGTTCCTGGACCACTTCATCGGGGATGCTGAAGGAGCCGTCGGCGTGTTCGGTGATGCGCTCCTCGTACCAGTCGTGGTCCAAGGCCAGCGCGTTGCCGGGGTTGGGCCGGATGGCGGCCCGGGGGGTGTTCAGCACGGCCTTCATTTCGTGGTCCACAGGCTTTGTCAACACCAGCATGGAAACCGGGGAGCCGTTCGGGATCTCGACGCCGAGGGGCGCGACGACGGCGGGCGTTGCGGCCCCGCAGGCCACCAGCACCGTGTCCGTTGCATAGGTGTCCCCTGCCGCCGTCTCGACGCCGGTGGCCCGGCCGGCATCGACTGTGACGGAGACCTTGCCGGCGTTGAGGACGAGTTCCCCGCCGAGGGAGTGAAACTCCTCCATCAGGAAGTCCACCAGTTCGGGCAGGCTGACCCAGCCTTCGCCGGGATTGAAGATGGCGTTCTCCGCTACGGCGTCCGGATCGAGGCCGGGTGTCGCGGCGGAAATCTGTTCAGGTGCCAGGAGTTTGGAGTCGTAGCCGATGGACGTCTCGTAGCTGTGGCGCGCTTCCGTGGCGGCCCGCTGTCCGGGAGCGTTCCACATGAGGCCGCCGCCGAATTGCAGCCAGTCCCGGCCGGGGTCAGCGGCGAAGAGCGTGCGGTAGCGGTCCACGCCGGCCACGCGGAGCTGGTGGTAGGGGGTGGACCGCTCGCCGGCGGAGTTCAGCCAGGACAGCGAGCGGCCCGTGGCGCCGCTGGCCAGGCCCTCTTCGCTCAGCAGGATGACGGACGCGCCTTCGCGGAGCAGGTGGACGGCAGTCGAGACGCCGAGGATGCCGGCGCCGATAACGGCCACGCGTTTGGTTGAGGGGGTGGAGGACATGAGTCTTCCTTTCTTTGCAGGTGCTTGGGTTGCGCACGGCCCCCGTGGGGGATGCGGTTAGGGCTGGGCGAAGGCTCGGATGTTCTCGATGACCTTCAAAATGTTGAGTGATTCTTCGGGGTCGACCGGCCGCGGTCCTTGGCCCCGGAGGGCTGCCGCCAGCCGGGTGTAGAACTCGGGGTAGGCTCCTCTCTTCGCCGTGACCGGTTTGGTGCCTCCATCCACGCCAATTCGGCCCCAGGATTCCTCGGGGTCCAGGCCGTAGGCGGGATCCGACGGCGGCATGCCGGTTGCGAGGGCGGGCTCCTGGCTGTCCAGGCCCCACTTCGTGTACCCGGCCCGGGACCCCAGGACGTGAAAACGCGGGCCGACCTGGGCTGCCATGCCGTTCATCCACAGCCGTGACCGGACCCCGGATTCATGGAGCAGCGAAACGAAGGCCTCGGTATCGGCTCCGTCGGGATGTCCATGGTTGGCTGTCTCGCCGCTGCTTTCAGCCACAGGGCCGAAGAGCTGAATGGCCTGGTCTATTAGGTGGGCGCCGAGGTCGTTGAGGATGCCGCCGCCGTCGGACACTGCCGCCGTGTCCCGCCAGTTTCCGAAGCCTTCGGGCCGCCACCACTCAAAGCGCGACTCGAAGCTGCGGACTTCACCCAGCGCCCCGTCCCGGAGAAGTTCTTGAAGCGTTAGGAAATCGGCGTCCCACCGCCGGTTCTGGAACACCGTGAGCTTCACCCCGGCGTCGGACGCCCGGGTGATGAGCTCTGCGCCATGCGCCGCCGTGGTGGCGAAGGGCTTGTCCACCACCAGATGCAGGCCGTGGGCGATGGCAGTCGCGGCGAGGTCGAAGTGCGTCAGCGGGGGCGTGCCGAGGACCACCAGGTCCAGGTCGCCGGCGAGGGCGAACAAAGCCTCGGGCGTCGGGACGATCCGGGCCTGCGGGTAGAGCCGTGCCGCCTCCGCGGCTCGGCCAGGATCAGCCGTAACGATCACGTCCAGCGAGTAGGCAGAATGCGCCGAGATCAGCGGGGCGTGAAAGACCTTGCCCGAGACTCCGAAGCCGACGACGGCTGTGCGGATGGGTGTCGCGACGGTGTCTTCCTCCAGGGTCTCCATCAGAGCACTTCCGAAAGGAAGCGCTGGAGGCGTTCGCTTTGCGGGGTGTCGAAGAGTTCGGCGGGAGTGCCGGACTCGACAACCTCGCCTTCATCCATAAAGACCACCTGGTCGGCGACTTTGCGGGCGAAGCCCATCTCATGCGTGACCACCAGCATGGTCATGCCGCGGCGGCCAAGGCCGGCCATCAGGTTCAGCACCCCCTTGACCAGTTCCGGATCCAGCGCGCTGGTGGCCTCGTCGAAGAGCATGACTTCAGGTTCCATCGCCAGGGCGCGTGCGATTGCAACGCGCTGCTGCTGCCCGCCGGAGAGGTCCCGGGGCCGGTGGTCGGCGCGTTCGGCGAGACCCACTTCGGCGAGGCGGCGGTGGGCGCGCTCCCTGGCTTCAGCCTTGGGCATTCCCTTAACGCTCCAGAGGGCCAGTGCCACATTTTCGAGGGCGGTATGGTCCGGAAAGAGATTGAAATGCTGAAACACCATGCCGATGCGGCTGCGCAGGAGATCCGGCTTGACCTCCAGCGCGCTCTCGCCTGCCAGCACCACGTCCCCGCTCTTGGGTTCGTGCAGACGGTTGACGCCGCGGAGAAGGGTGGACTTCCCGGAGCCGGAGGGGCCGATGATGCAGGTGGTGGTGCCGGGGGCGACGGTGAGGCTGACATTGCGAAGCACCTCGATGTCGCCGTAAGCCATGGTGAGGTTGTTCAGTTCCAGGCTGGAGCCATGGAAGGTCTCGATGTCGGGGGCGGTGTTCTTTGCACCGGTGGTGCTGCTGGCGGTGTTGCTTGCGAGGCTCATGTGTTGCTCCCGGTTGTCAGCGGTGAGGCCGCGGCGAGTTCTTTGACTTCCTTGAGGCCGCTACTGGGCGCGGCGGGGCGCCGCCGGCCGGTGCGGAAGCGGTTGTCGAAGTAGTTGACCAGATGGGTCAGGGGCACCGTGATCAGCAGGTAGAAGATCCCGGCCAGGACCAGCGGCGAGAGGTTGCCGGAGAGGACCGCGGCGTCCTGGCCCACGCGGAACAATTCGCGTTCGGAGACCAGCAGGCCCAGGAAGTAGACCAGCGAGGAGTCCTTGACGATCGCGATGAACTGGTTCACCAGCGCCGGCAGAACCCGGCGGACGCCTTGCGGCACCACCACAAGGGCCATGGACTTCGCGTAGCTCATGCCCAGAGCACGGCAGGCTTCACCCTGGCCTTTGTCCACGCTCTGTATGCCGGCCCGGAAGATCTCGCCGATGTAGGCGCTGGCGATCAGGCTCAGGGCGATAATTCCCAAAGGGTAGGGCGAGGGGCCGAAGATCGACTGGCTGAAGCGGGCGAACCCCTGGCCGATCAGCAGGATAGTCAGGATGGCAGGTAGGCCTCGGAATAGGTCGGTGTAGATCCGTGCGGGGATACGGAGCCACTTGGACGGGGAAATCCCCATCACGGCGACCACCATGCCCAGGACAACGCCGATGATCGTTGCGGCAATGGAGATGATGAGGGTGTTAAGGAGACCGACTCCCAGAAGCTGGGGCAGGACTTCGGCCATTGCGCCGAAGTCGAAGAAGGTGCGGGTGATGGTGCTTAACCAGTCCATGGTTGCTCTCAAACGTAGGTGGTTTGTGGATGCCGGGCGGGCCGCACGGTGGGGCCCGCCCGGTCAGGTGGCGGCTGGGCCGTTTACTTGCTCGGCGTCGGGCTGGCCGTCTGTTCGGCCTTCGGCAGGTACTGCTCGGGCATCGGGGAGCCCGGGAACCACTTCTCGTAAAGCTTCTTCCAGGTGCCGTCCTCCATGGCTTCGGCGAGACCCTTGTTGAGGGCGTCCGTGAAGGCCGTCTTGCCTTTCGCCACGGCGAAGCCGGCGGGGGCGTCGAAGGACGGGATGTCGGCGGCGCTGACCAGTCCGTACTGTTTTTGGTAGGCCTTCGCGGCCTCGTAGTCCAGGAAGTGTGCGTCGATGGATCCGCTGTTCACCGCCGAGATGGCGGTGTTGTTGTCCGGGAAGCGCACGAGGTCCGCGGTGGTGAAGTTCTTGACGGCGTAGGCCTCCTGGAGCGTTCCCTGCACGACGCCGAGGCGCTTGCCGGAGAGCCCGTCGGCGTTGGCGATGCCCGAGGTCTTTGTGGTGATGACGGTCAGGTAGCCGGCCAGGTAGCCGTCGGAGAAGTCGACGGTCTGCTTGCGCTTGTCCGTAATGCCGATCGCCGCGACGCCGGCGTCGAACTGGCCGTTGGCGACGGCGGCCAGCAGTCCCGAGAAGTCCTGTCCGGTGAAGACGACGTTGTCGACTCCGGCGCGGTGGGCGACGTCCTTGAAGAGTTCGACGTCGAAGCCGGTGAAGTTCCCCTGGGCGTCGGCGAAGGTGTAGGGCTTGGAGTCGCCCAGGCTGGCGACGCGAATGGTGCCGGGCTCAATCAGGCCGTAGGGGTTGTCCGCGGGCGTGGACGAGGCGGAGGACGTGCCGCCGCAGCCGGACAGGGCCAGGACCGCGGCCACAGCAGCGGCGATGAGCGCCACAGGGCGCATCTTATTTCCTGTGTTCACAGCGTTTCCAATCATGGAGGGTGAGGGGTGGGGCAGACGGGCAGTGAGACCCGCGGCGCGGGACTGTCGATGTGGTCTTGCTGAGTCCGGTCTCAGTCCCTAGGATTGAGACCGGACTCACATCGATTGCTAGAAATGTAATCGAAGCCACATGGGGCGTCAAGGGTCCGCTACGAAAGGCCGTAATGAATAGTGATGCTTCCCGGCGCCGCGATGTCACTGTCGCCGATGTCGCACGAGCCGCCCAGGTGTCCAAGGCCCAGGCGGCCCGCGCCCTCGGCAACTACGGTGCCGTAAGCGACGACGTCCGAGAGCGGGTGCTGGCGGCCGCCGAAGAGCTGGACTACCGGCCCAACGAGCTGGCCCGCAGCATGAACACGGGAAAATCGCACACCATCGGCGTGGTGGTGGGCGACATCGAAAACCCCCATTTCGGTCTGGCCACCCGGGGCATCACGGACACCGCCAAGCGGAGCGGATTCAACGTCATCCTGATCAATACGGACGAGGACACCGGGGCGGAAATCGATGCTGTCAGGGTCCTCTTGGACAAGCGCGTGGACGGCCTGATTGTGGCGCCAGCGTCTTCCGTAGAAACGCAACATTTACGGCGCGTTTACGAATCCGGCCGCCCGCTGGTCCTGCTGGACCGCAAGGCGCCAGGGCTCGACGTTCACACCGTAGCCGTCGACATGGAGGGCATCTCCCACGATTCCACCACCTACCTGATCAGCTCCGGCCACCGCAGAATCGCGTTCATATCCACGCTGAAGACAGACGGCCCGTACTGGGACGGCATGCAGCTGGACTCATCCCAGATTTCGGACCGTCGCGACGGTATGAAGCGCGCGTTCGTTGAGGCGGGCCTGGAAGTGCCGGACGATCTGATCCGGCTCAATGCTGGCGATGCCGAGTCGATCAAGAAAATCACCCGCGAGCTGCTCCAGCGCCCTGACCCCGCGACGGCGATCATCGCCTCCGACGGGCTCATCGGCCTGAGTGTGGTGGAGGCCATCCAGGAGCTTGACCTGTCGATTCCGCAGGATGTCTCCTTCCTCATGTATGACGACTTCGCTTGGACACGGCTGACCACCCCTCCGCTCACCGTCATCGCGCAGCCCGTGTATGACATGGGTGTTGCAGCTGCGGAGGCCCTGATCCGGCAGATCGAAGGCCGGAAGATGCCTGCGGCCGATCCGGCGTTTATGGCCGAGCTGATTCGCCGCGGTTCGGTCGCGGCGCCGAAAGCGATCGACGTCGGCCACCGATCTGGATCCCGCCCTCGCCGGCACGCCCAGCCTGCTGCGGCCGTCGCGGATGTCCCAGGCAGGTTGTTAGGATCAAGCCCACCATCCTGACCATGAGCTTTTCCCGAGAGCGAGGATCCGTGAAGGCCGACCACTATGACAGTTTCGCCGAGAGCTACTCGGCGGAGAACGAGTCCAGTCTCCTCAACGCCTACTACGAGCGCCCGGCGATGATAGATCTCGCCGGCGACGTCGACGGCCACCGGGTCCTGGACGCAGGGTGCGGCTCCGGGCCCCTGTCCGCGGCGCTGAGCGCGAAAGGCGCGATCATGACCGGCTTCGATTCCAGTCCGGCGATGCTCGAATTGGCAAGACAGCGATTGGGCGCGACCGCGGACCTGTACGTGGCCGACCTCGGCAAGCCGCTCCCTTTCGCCGATGGCTCCTTCGACGACGTTGTCTCGTCCTTGGTCCTGCACTATCTGGAAGACTGGTCAGCACCACTCGCCGAACTGCGGCGCGTGCTGAAACCGGGCGGTCGCCTGATCCTGTCGGTCAACCACCCCACGGTCAGCGTGGTCACCCAACCAACCGAGGACTACTTCGCCATCCGGCAGTACTCGGAGGATTACGAGTTCGATGGCGAGCCTGCGGTCCTGACCTTCTGGCACCGTCCACTCCACGCGATGATCAACGCCTTCACCTCGGCGGGATACCGCGTAGCCACCGTGAGCGAACCAGAGCCAGCTCCAGACACACCGCACGAGCTCCTTCCGCCGCGCATCCTCAACGGCGAGAAGACGGCGTTCCTGTCCTTCATCTTCTTCGTCCTCGAAGCCGGCTGAGGGTTGAGGACGGACGTGAAGGCATGAGCCGCCGGCACCGCCCCGGCTCGGAGCTGTCCTGGAGGATCGGCTGCCCGACGTGGACCGAATCATGGAACCAGACATTGATTGACGCTTGAACCGGCCTGAATCACACTGAAATGGTGAGCGACGCCGAGAGGGAACCGACCATCCGCAAGGTTGCAGACCGCCTCGCCATCCGCTTCCCCGCGGCGCCCCGGCACCGGATTGAAGGAATCGTCGCGGAGGAGTACGACTCCCTGGACAGCGGGCGGATCAGAATCTACATCCCGACGCTGGTCGAAAACAGCGCCCGGAGCAGACTCCACCGGGAACTCAACACATGAGCGGGCTTTCCAGGCCGGCCCCTAGGGACTTTGGACACAGGCCCGGGCCGGTCCACCCGGCCTAAAATTGAGCATGGCCAGCTCCGGCACGCCCGGACTGGAACGAAGAACGACCCGCAGGAGCAAAAAACTCGTGTCCAGCGCGGAGATCGAAGAACTGCGCGCATTGCTTGAAGAAGTCATCAGGCTCCGGCGCAACGTCAAGCACGCCGAAACAAGCAGCGCCGGAAAGATCGACGCCGTGCGGCCCCGCCACCGCGAGAGCGCCCTCAACCTCGTTCGCTACGCCGAGCTGCGGCGCCACGACATCCGGACGGACCCGACATGGAGCTGACGGCCCTAGTCCTTATCACCGCCACGCTGTTCGTGTGGGCACTGGTGTCCGCGCGGCTTCAGCAGGCGGACCTGACCGCTCCCGTGGTGTTCACCGTTGTCGGCGCGGCCATGGCCTGGTCCGGGATCGTCGATGGCTCCTCGCCTCCGGAGGCGGTCACCCCGGTGGTCGAGATCACCCTGGTGTGGGTGCTTTTCTCCGACGCCGCCCGCCTGCCTCTCCAGCAGCTGCGCCGTGACGTGGGCCGTTACGTCCGGCTGCTGGGAGTCGGGCTGCCGCTGACAATCGTATTCGGGTGGGTCCTGGCCCTGTGGTTCTTCCCCCACTTCGGGCTGTGGCTGGCCCTCCTCGTCGGCGCCGCACTGGCGCCCACCGACGCCGCTCTCGGGATCCCCGTGGTGACGAACCCGGCGGTGCCGTCACGGATCCGCCAGCTGATCACTGTCGAGAGCGGCCTCAACGACGGCATAGCCACCCCGGTGGTGATGGTCGCCATTGCGGGCGCGGCCGCCGCAGCAGGATTGGAGAGCGCCGCCGCTCCCGGCAGCGCCGCCGTCGCGCTGCTCATCGGCGCCGGCGTCGGCGCAGCAACCGGCGCCCTGGGCGGGTGGCTGCTGCAGCTGGCCCGTCGGCACGGGACTGCCGCCGAGGACTTCGCCGGCATCGGCGTCCTTGCCCTGAGCCTGCTCGCCTACACCGCCGCCCTCGCCGTGGACGGCAACGGGTTCGTCGCCGCGTTCTGCGCCGGCCTGGCGTTCGGCACGTGCGCCGGCCAGCGGGGACCGGCGGAACTGGTCTTCGTCGAGCAGATGGGCGGACTGGTCTCCCTGCTGGTGTGGCTCGCATTCGGAGCCATCTCCATTCCCACCATGCTGGCGAACTTTGTCCCCCTGACGCTGGTCTATGCCGTGCTCAGCCTCACGGTGGTGCGTATGCTGCCGGTGGCCCTCGCCTCGATGGGCGCCGGCCTCGACCGGAAGACCATCCTTTTTGTGGGGTGGTTCGGTCCGCGGGGCCTGGCGTCGCTTGTGTTCGCACTGCTGGCGCTGGAAGCCCTCGGAGCAGTGTCAGATGAGGCGGTGGGCGTCATCACGGCCACTGTCCTGCTCAGTGTCCTGGCCCACGGCATCAGCGCCGCGCCGCTGGCCGCCCGCTACGGACGGGCCGCTGCCGCCGCGGGCCCGGAGCCCGGCGGTCCGGTGCCGGTCACCCCCGCCCCCGCCCGGGGCTTGAGCCGCAAGCACACCATCGTTCCGCGTTTTCGGCCGAAATGGCTTCGTCGCTGAGCCCCGATTCGCCCGGCCGGGCCGGCCGGCCCGCCGACAACGTGCCCGTGCACCGGTCCGGGACGCCTGCCGCTCCGAATCAGTTGCTGAGGCCACGACCAGAAGGTGACATGAGCGTTCAGCAGGACCCTGCTCCGAAGGAAACGGCCGTTTTGCACCGGTATGTCCTTCCCACGGAATTAGGCCCCTGCACGGTTCGTGTCCAGGAGTGCACCGACGGCCCGCCTCCCGCGTCCGGCACGGCGGATGTCTACCTTCACGGCGCCGCAGGGTCCTGGACCAGCTTCCTCCCGCTGCTTGCCGGTGTGCCGGCCCGTCCCCGGGTGCTCATTGATCTGCCCGGCTGGGGCGAATCGACGAAGGGCGCCCGGCTGGAACTATTCGGCATCGAGGCGATGGCACGGGCTGTCACGGGGGTACTGCATTCGCTCGGCTACCGGCGGTGGAACCTGGTAGGCCACTCCATGGGAGGATTCCTGGCATTGCACATTGCCGCTGCCTGGCCGGAGCGGACCGCCAGCGTCGCCGCCATTTCGGCCGCCACTTTCGGCGTGGCCGAGGCGGCCCGGCGGCCGCTGCGCGGCCTGTCCGGATTCCCCACGTTTGCCGGCATGCTGCTCCTCATGCGCTCCATGGCGGCCCTCGGGGCGGCCGGGGATGCGCTGGTACGTGCGGTCGGCATCACCCCGGTCATGGGACTGCTGATGTCCCCGTTTTTCGCAAACCCCGCAGCCATATCCAGGCACGCCATCCGCGGGCTCGGCAACGACGCCCGGCCCGCCGGCTTTTGCGCTGCCGCCCGGGCCGCGGCGTACTACGACTTTGACCACTGGCGTGGCATCCGCTGCCCTGTGCTGGCGACCCGCGGAGACCGCGATGTGTTCACGCCTCCGTCTGATCTGGCCCGGCTGGCCGGTGTCGTCCCGCGGGCCCAGCTGGTCACCATCCCGCGTTGCGGCCACTTCGCCAATATTGAGCGGCCGGAGCAAATACGGCGGTTGATCGATAACCTGCACTCGCCGTGAGGTGTCCGCAGCGGGCCGTGGTCCCCTAACAGCCGTCTAATTGTCGTCCTGGGATTTGGGGGCCTGACGGCGGGAGCCTCCCGCCGTCGTCGTACTCCCGCTGCCGTGCGCCGCGGCGTTACGGCCGTGCCGCGGCGACGGGTGCGGCCGCCGGCGGGGCCAGGTCGAGCCGTTTGATCCGCCGGTACGCGACCCGGACGAACCGCACGCCGTTGGACGCGATACTGACCACGCCGAAGAAGGCGAAGCCGAACACGGGGTCCGCCGTCTCGGCGATCCTGAGCACGGCGATTCCGGCCAGGAAATAGATGGTCCCTTCCACGGTGTTCACGCCGAGGGAAAGCAGGCTCAGTCCGCGGGTGGACCCGCTGGCCAGGCCTTCGTACGCCGCCGGGATGGCATAGAAGAGGGTCGACACGCCCAGCATGATTCCCAGGGCGTCCCGGACCGGGATAAATAGCCCGGCCCCGATCGTGGCGAGGGCTAGAGCCGCGGCTGATCCGGCGCCGGCGAGGACAATTTCGCGCCTTTTCCGTACCGCCGTCCTGGCCACTTCCCGGCACAGGACGGCGTGGATCGCGATCCACAGCAAGTTGGCCGCCAGCACCCACCAGCTCTGGACGATCACGGCCAGGGCCAACCAGCCCAGGCCGGTACCGGCGAGAACGCCCAGGCTCAGGCCGCTGACGCCGTCGCTGGTTCCGGTGCGCTGCACGCGCCGGAGCGCGGGAACCGACCGGATGAGTTCGACGGCGATCAGGGCCAGCCCGGCCAGGGCGGCGGACGTCTCGGCGGACACGTGGCTCCTTCGGGTTCCTTGTGGCTCTCGCGCAGCTCCCTCACCATAACCGGGCGGACCGGTCTTGGCGCGGCCGCTCACGGCAGTGACGCTTCCCTGCTGGCCACGTGTCACTCGTTCTCATGGCTGCTCCCCGGTCGGTTGCCGGCGTCTGATCCCGCTACGACGGCGATGGCGCCGAGCAGGACCGCGGCGTTGGCCCAGAAGATGCCCAGAACCCCAAGCGGCGCAGCCAGGGCTCCCACGGCGAGGGGAAGCGAAATCTGGGCGAACCGGTTCGCCGTGAGGCGAAGTCCCAGTACCGCCCCGTGGCGGGAGGGGTCGGCGAGGCTTGTCACCCATGCCATCGTCAGGGGTTGGGGTATGCCCAGCCCGATTCCGAGACCGATCATCACGCCAATCGCGCCGTAAGTGCCCACGAGCGGAAGCGCCGTAAGCGCCAGGGTTGCGACCGCGATGGAGGCAAGCAGGAGGGCTTTGCGTCCGAATTTGCCGATCAGCCTGGTCAGTCCGAGCCGGCTCAGCACTGACACGGCAGCCCTCAGCGCGAGAAGAAAACCCACGGTGGGCGCGGTGATGCCATTGTCCGTGGCCCAGACAGGAACGAACGCGTACATCAGGTCGACCGTGGTGAGCACCGCAGCACTGACTACGAGTGACCTCCACACCCCGGGTATGGCGACCAGCCCTCTAACCCCGGACGGAACCCTCGTCTGCAGCCTCCGTCGCATCCGGAGGTTTGCATCCGGACCCCGAAGAAAGAAATAGCCCGGTGCCGCCAAGAGCGTGAAAGCCAGACATACCAGCAGTCCCACACCGGTGTCGGGAAGGCTTCCGCTGCTTCCGGCTCCGAGCGACGCCGCGATTGTGACCGCCGGCGGCCCAACGAGTTGGCCTACGGACGCCGCCGCTGTGAGTGCCCCGAAGGCGCCATCCCTCGAATCGGCTGTGCTGTAGTGGGCCACGAAGCTCTGGTGGCCCACCATGACCAAGAGATGTCCGAAGCCCACAATCGCACTGGCGGCCAAGAGCGCGGGGAGGCCCGGGATCACGAGCAGGGCTGCGGTGCCTGCCGCGGCTATCAGCAGGCCGATCACCGCCATGCCGGTTCCGCCGACCCGGTCCGCGACCCGCCCGGCTGGGATTGCCGCCAGAAGGGCAGGCAAGGCGAAGCTCGATGCCAGCCCGCCAAGGAATATCGGGTCGGCGCCCGCCGCCAGCGCCCGGTATCCAATGATGAGGCGGATGCCCGTCCAGGACGCCTGTGCCAGGGCAGCCTGGCTACTCAGGATCAGCCGCCACGAGGTCCCGCTCAATGGGTGGGCGGGAAGGCATCGTCCCCGACAGGGATACGGGGTGCCTCCATGTCAGACCACTGCCGTGGCGTTGGCGGGTGATCCGGTTCCACCGGTGATGTTCAGGGGTTTGATGGTAAGGAAGGCGTCCCAGTTCCCTGTGGATTTCATCTGCCGGCTGAGCGGTCCGAGCCGCCACAGTTCACCGATGGCCATGCCAAGTTTGGCCAGTAGTTGCTGGTGCATCATGCCGTGGTCGTTCGGGGCGGAGTGGAGGAACGGACTGGCGGGTACAGCGGGAAGGCATTCGAGGGCAAAATTATCGGCGGCGATCAATGCCAACTGGTTGTCCCAGGCCCAGGCGACGAAGTCCTCCGACTGGGCTACGCCGGTTGCCCTGCGTGCGTCACGGGCGCGTATCTTTTCGTCCACTGTCAGGGTGAGGAACCACTCACACCAACCGGTGTGGAGCATAAGGATGTCGCCGGGGCGCAGGCGGAGGGATTGCGCGGCCATCGCCGCATGGATCAGGTCAAGGCCGAGGGGTTCTCCGCCCGGGTGGTCTATCGGGTTTCCCTGGTCCTTGCGGAACCCGTCGAGGTCAACCAGCACTCCCCTGCCAGCAATGGGGTGCTCCGCCCATTCCTGGATGCCGAGCTCGGCGGATCCTTCCCGGACCTGATCATCCGGGGTGCCGTTGTAGAAACCGATGTCGTCAGCCCTGCGATGGCGGAGGCCGTCGATCTGTGTGGATCCCTGGAGGTAGTAGCCGTCCACGTAGTCGTCGCGGTGCGCCGGATGCGAGGAATAGATGGTGTGGCGTGGAGCTGAGCGTTTGAGCGACATCCCGGGGGCGAAGGCGTCGGCCGGGTAGTCCAGGCCAAACACCGCCCCGCTCCGGATGCATTCGCGTGCCTGCAGGACGGCATCCCCGCTGATGAAGGAGGGCGTCCCGCGTCCCGGTTCAAGAAAGAGCCCCCACGAAGTGCCGGAGAGTCTGCCCGCCCGTCCCAGGAGTCCGGCGTATGACGGATAGCTTCCGGGTTCCGTAGGTATCGTCATCGCGTGGTTGCCTCCTGGGGTGTCCGGCTTTGCTTTTGCGGGCGCTTATAGCTGAGAAGGAACCCTGCGATTGCGCACACGGACGCCGCAACGCACATCGGGGTCTTGATGGCATCGTTGAAGAATTCCAGCCAATCTCCCCGGCCGAAGATCAGTGCGAGAGCCTGACCCGCCACGAACAACACTCCGCCACAGAGGAGTGCTGCGAGCGTGAAAACGAAAATTACGTCGATGAATCGCCTGATCTGCTGCATTGTCATATTCCCTTAGATCGGCAAGACGCCGACAGTGATCAGCACGCCGATACCCAGCAACGGCAGTGCGTAAAGTGTGAGCAGGCGGGAAAAGGTCTTGACTGGATCCACATCCGCGATGCCACAGGCGACATACAACGGCGCCCCTCCCGGTGGGACCGCGGCTTCGCAGGACGAGAACACCAGTACTGCGACGGCTGCGGTGGTGGCTGGCACGCCGGCGGCGACGAGTGTGGCGACGCCGACAGTTCCGACGGCGGCCATGGTGGCCGTGGCGGACAGCGGCGCGGCCACCGCGATAACGATCAGCCCGATCAGGATCGCGAGAAGCCATAACGGCAGGTTCAGGCCGTTGAGCAATGCTGTCATCTGCTGGGGCAAGCCGGTAGCGGCAAGGGCGTTGGCCCCCGCGAACGCGAAAACGACGGTGACGCCGACGACGCCGAACCTCGGGGCGGACTGCTGCAGCAGCGCCCACCAGGCACGGAGGCTGCCGGGGAGCCGTCTCCTGCCCAGCAGCGCACCGGTAATGATCAGGACCACCGGTATCCAGATGATCACGCTGACGGATTTGGCGACGTCCACGCCGGTCCAGTCCGAAAGCGCCATTGCGATGCCGCCGGAGGTGATGACCAACGGAAGAGCCACCACGGCGAACAGCACCAGTGTGGCGGCCCCCTGTTTGAACGCAACTGCCACCGCCAGGCGGTGGGAAGGATCGAGAGCGGTCATTCCGCTCTTGCGCACCAGCCACCAGGTAACAACCAGACGATGCAGGAAGCACCACAACCCGCCGACGAGCAAGGGCAGGACGAGGTCGTCGACGTCCAGCAACGGCCCGACGGTGGCTGATCCGACGAGCACGAACATTGAGGCACTGAACGGGAAGGTGATGCCCATCCCGGCATTTCCTGCGACAAGCGTCGCCGCCGACGGCTTGTCCAGCTTGGATTTCTCCATCCAGGGGATTGTCACGGATCCCACGGTGGCGGCAATGGCCGCTTGGTTGTGGACGACGCCGCCGAGGCCGGCCGAGGCCACGGTAGAAACCCAGGCGGGGCCTCCCCTCATGCCGCCGAGTAGGGAGTTCAGCAAATCGATGAGCCTGTCCAGGACACCCGTCTGGTCGAGCAGGTATCCCATGAAGACGAACGCCATCGTGGCGTAGACGATTTCGTCGGTCACCGCGGAGTGGAACGCCGTCCATCCGATGTGTCCCGCGTCGGCCCCCGTGAAAGGGAGCACAACCAAGAAACCGAGAATCATTGCCTCCCCGACGTTGCGCTTAATCAGGGTCGTCCACAGCAGGATGACGGCCAGGTAGGCACCGAGGGCCCAGATGCCGATCATGTTGCTGCTCCTGACTGAAAGACTCGTGCGGTGGGAAGGTTCCTCATTGATTCCTGTCCACGATTCTCCCTGACGCCGGTGTCAGCGCAAGGCCGGAGCCGTCTGTTCGGCTTCCGCAGCGATGCGTGCCAGAGCTGCTGCCGAGGCCGTGGTCATTTCGGCTGGGACTGCGAGATCGGAGGAAAGGTAGCTGGCAGTGTCCTGCATTTCCTTGGACCGTCGCACGGCATGCTTTGCCGTCCCGGTGAGGAACCGGTCGATGACCGCGTGCCCGTCGCCGGCCAGCTGATGGGCGATCTGCCCACGGATCCAGTCCTCCAGGCCGGCGGCGCGCCCGGCGGTGACGGCCTCGACAACGACCGATGCGAGGCCTTTCATCAGGACGCTGCGGAGGAGCTTGTGCGCCATGGCGGCCCCGGGTTCCCCTGCAGCGATTTCGACGTCGGCGCCCAACGCGGCCAGGAGGTCGGCGATCGCCTTGGATCCGGGTCCGCTGACCATCAACGGTGTCCGCGCTCCCAGCGTGGGAACGGGACCGAGGATGGCGACATCCACAAACGCCGCGTTGCTTGGGAGCTGCCCGAGTTCCCGCATGACGTCCGGCGAGGAGGACGTGAAGTCGGCGTAACAGCTGCCTTCCGGCATGACGGGCAGGCATTCCTCCGCGACGTTGCGGGCCGCGGTTGCCCCGGTGAGAACAAGGACCATCTCCGCGCCGAGGCAGGCCTGGGCCGCGGTTGCCATCCGGGCCACTCCGGCCGGGGTGGACGGGGCAACGGGATCAAATCCCCTGACGCTGTGGCCTGCGGCAACGAGGGCCGCCGCATAGGTGGCCCCCGCTTCGCCGAGGCCGATGACGGTGCACGCTGTCATGGATATCCTGTCCTTCTAGTCTTGGTGGCGGGCCGCGACGATGGCACGCCGGCGGTTGGTTTCATCGTCAAAGACAGCTTCGGCGGCATCGGCCACGATGGCTGCTTGCTCGCGGGGAACGACGACGATGCCATCGGAATCACCGATGATGATGTCACCGGGCAGAACAGGGACTCCGCCGAAGGAGATCGGTGTTCCAAGCCGCGACGGACCGTTTTTGTAGGGCCCGGCAGGGGTGATGGCGCGGGCGAAGACCGGCATTCCGATCTCGCCAAGAGCTTCGGCATCACGGGCCGCTCCGTCCAGGGCGAACCCGGCAAGGCCGAGGTTGATGGCCCGCTCGCCAATGAGTTCACCCAACAGGGCGCGGGATTCATCCCCGCCCCCGCAGACGACTATGACGTCCCCGGGACGGGCCAGCTCAAGAGCGCGGTGGATGCCTTGGTTGTCGCCCGGACGGGTCCAGACGGTGAAGGCCGGTCCGGCGAGGCGGGCGCCCGGCCAGATGGCCTGGATCGCAGAGTCCGCGACTCCGAGGCGGTCCATGGCGTCGCCTATATTGGCGGCTGGCAGTTTGGCGAGGCGGTCAATCACGTCCTGGCCGGGCTGGGCAAGCTCGGCGGTGATCGTGTCAAGCTCTGGAGTAGTCATGGGGGATCCTCTGAACGGCGTTGCGGGATAGTTAGTCTTTTTTCTGAACCAGAGGGAGGACCTTCTTGAAGTCCTCTTCCTGTCCGGCCCAGAACTGTTCGTAGTCCTTGCCGGAGAGGTAACTGGTCTGCAGGCCGAGGTCCTTCATCTTCTGGACAACCGCGGGGTCCTCGATGGCCTTCTGAAGGGCCGCTTCCAGCTTCTTGGCGACAGCGTCGGGCAGGCCGGCCGGCGCGGAGTACCCGCGGACCGTTCCGGCTTCCACGTCGTAACCGGATTCCTTGAAGGTGGGAACGTCAGGAAGCGCGGGCGAACGTTCAGCCGTCATGACACCCAGGACGCGCGCTTTGCCCTGTTTCGTCAGATCGTTCACGTCACTGACGTTGGCGACGAGGATGTCGACGTGTTTGCCGAGGAACGCTGTGGTGGCTTGGGATGCACCTTCGGAGAAGTGCACCGGGGCGAACTCGGCGCCGGTGGTTTCCTGGATCTGGGCCATTGCAAAGTGCTCGCCGGTCTGAAGTCCCGTGGTGCTGGCTGTCATGGACTTCGGGTCGGCCTTGGCGGCGTCGAGGAGGTCCTTGAGCGTTTTGTAGGGGCTGTCGGGCTGGACGGCGATGACGGCCGGATCGATAACCTGTCGGCCCAGTGGCTGGAAGCTGCTGCGGGTGTATTTGGCGCCGCGGCTGGGATCCAGCGGCGAGACGACAACTGACGGGGAGCCGGTGGCGCCGATGGTGTAGCCGTCGGGCTTGGCGCTGGTCAGCTGGGTGTAGCCGATCTGGCCGCCGGCGCCGGGCTTGTTGACCACCTCAACGTTGGTGCCAAGCTCTTTCTCCAAGATGGGCTGGACGAGCCGGGCGGCCGTGTCCACGGCACCACCAGGGGCAAAGGCCACGACGATCTCGACGGACTTGCCCTTTTTGGGGAAATCATTCGCGGCGGTGGTGGCAGCGCCGGCGTTGGCGCCGCAACCGGTAAGTGCGATGAGGCTTGCTGCTGCGAGGGCTGCAGCGATTCGTGTGCGGGTCAAGGTTCTTCTCCTTTGAAGGGTGAAACTGCCGATAGGTAGTGAATGACGGGGTGAACAGCTTGGTTACGTTTCGGGGTCTTCCATAAGCGCCTTGGGCTTGCGGAGCTTGAGCAGCGGACTGCAGATGATCAGGACGCCGATGGCGATCAGCACCATGGAAATGGGGCGGCTGACGAATATGCCGAAATCGCCCTGGGAGATTTCCAGGGATTCGCGCAGTGAGCGTTCCATCAGCGGTCCGAGAACGAGGGTGAGCACCATCGGTGCCAGCGGGATATCCAGGTGCCTCAGGGCGAGGCCCAGAAGTCCGAATCCGATCATGACGAATACGTCGAAGACGCTGAAGTTGATGGTGTAGGCGCCGATGACCATAAACAGCAGAATCAGGGCGGTCAGGATGGACGATGGCACGCGGAGGATGGAGGTCCAGAGGCCGACCAGCGGAACGTTCAGCAGCAGCAGTAGGAGGTTGCCGATGAACAGGCTGGCGATGATGGCCCAAGCGATTTCGGAGTGTTCGGTGAACAGGGTCGGCCCCGGGGTGAGGCCCTGCTGAAGGAATGCTCCCATCAGAACGGCGATGGTGGGTGATGCCGGGATGCCGAGGGTGAAGAGCGGGATCAGTGCGGCGTTGGCATGGGAGTTGTTGGCTGTTTCAGGTCCGGCAACACCTTCAATGGCGCCCTGGCCCAGTTCGTTGCGGTGGCGTGAAAACTTCTTTTCGGCGCCGTACGCCAGCAGGGAGGACACGGAACCGGTCATGCCGGGGATGAGTCCAAGTCCGAAGCCGATGCCGGTGCCGCGGGCCATGGCCGGGGCGCTCCGGCGCCATTCCCCGCGAGTGGGCAGCAGTGAACGGAAATTCGGTGCATGCACTGTGGGCGTTGCGGAGCCTTTGCGGTGGGAGAGAAGTTCGGAGAGTCCGAAGATGCCCACGATCACGGCGACGAAGCTGACCCCGTCCAGGAGCCGGTCCATGCCGAAGGTGAAGCGTGGTGCGCCGGCGACCGGGTCGATGCCTACCATGGCGATCAGCAGGCCGAGGGCTCCGGAGATGAGGGCCTTGACCATCGACTTGCCGGCCAGAGCGACCAGCAGAGAGATGCCGACGACCATCAGGGCGAAGAATTCCGGTGGTCCAACGAGCAGGCCGAGTTCTCCGAGTGGTTTCGCGGCTGCGACCAGGCCCAGGGTGGCTATCGTTCCACCGACAAAGGATCCGACGGCGGCGATGGTCAGCGCCGCCCCCGCCTTGCCCATCTTTGTCATCGCGTAGCCGTCGATGGTGGTGATTGCAGAGGCAGCTTCACCGGGGGTGTTCAGCAGGACGCTGGTGATGGTTCCCCCGTAGGCGGTGCCGTAGAAGATGGCGCACAGCATGATGATCGCGCCGGTCGCGTCCAGGTTCATGGTGAGGGGTATGAGCAGCGCGACGCCGGCGACGGGGCCGATTCCGGGCAGGACGCCGATGATAGTGCCCAACAGGCAGCCGACGAAGGCGAATATCAGGTTCTGCCAGGTCATGGCGGCCGCGAAGCCGCCAAGCAGTTCGTTGAGTGTTTCCACGTCTAGAGTCCGATCAGGTTCAGCGGAGGGAAGGCCGAAACGGGAAGGGCTACGTTCAGGCCGTAGTTGAAGGCGTAGAACGCGCCGACGCTTCCGGCGAGGGCGACGATGAGCGAGGAAGTCCACGTCCTGCCGCCGCGCAGCTTCAGGTGGTACATGAGGAACAGGAACATGCTCAGCTGAAAGCCGAGCAGGTCCATAACTGCCGCGAGGACGGCCAGGCTGACTACTACGGCGATCACAAGCCCACGGTCAACGCCTTCGGGTGTCTCGGTGGGGCGACGCAGTTCTTGGAGCAGCCAAACGATGGACATCGAAACCAGCACCCCGCCCATGGCGAACGGAAACAAGCCCGGCCCCGGCCCCAGCGACGTCCACAGGCCAAGCTCGAGTGAGCTGACCAGGACATAGACACCAACGGCGACGAACCCGCCGATGCCCACTAGTACAGACGGGGCGACGCGTGTGGTGCGCTCCGGTCTGGCTATAACTGACTTCGTTGTCATCGGTTCCTTCTTACGGTTCTGAAGTTCATTTCATACAGTGAAACAGTATTGCGCCTAGAGAAATAGTGACAGGAGACACATCGACTGTCAAGCGTAAGAAAATTACATACAATGAAAGGATGACCGTGTCCTCAACCCACCCAGCCAGCTCAGCCGACGACGGCCCGAAGGCGTCCAACATGAGATCCCTGTCCAGGGCAATGGAGGTCTTCGCGGAACTGCAGCGGGCGGAGCGGCCGCAGCGGCTCAGCGATTTGGCTAGGACCTGCGGCATGAGCCTTCCTACGACCTTGCGGATCCTGAGGGTCCTCCAGGACTTTGGCATGGTCAGCCAGACAGATAAGTCGTATCGGATCGGCCCCGCCGTCCTGCCTGCTGCGCGCAGCTATTTGGAGAATGATCCACTCGTTGTTGCCGCCCGCCCGGTCCTGCAGCAGGTGGCTTCGCAGACCGGGCAGACCGCGTCGCTCTACACGCGCCTTGGCTTTGAACGGATCCTGGTGGCACGGGTCGATGGCGAATCACCCCTCAGATACGACCTGCCCTTGGGTAAACGGCTGCCCCTCACGGTGGGGGCGGCAGGCAAAATTCTGGTGGCCACAGCGTCCGAGGAAGAGTTGCAGCAGGTTGTTGCCGCGGCCATCGCGGCCGGCCACGAAAACTCCGCTTTTACCGTCAAGGAGCTCCGCAGCAGGCTGCCCGAAGCCGGAGTCGACTACGCATACTCGGCGGACGAACGCGCCACGGGCGTGCTGTCTGTCGCCGTCGCGGTCCCCAACAGGTCCGGCCAGCCGAGTGAATCGATCGCCCTGACCAGTCCCGTGGAGACAGCGACTGAACCTGCCCTCAAAGCCGCTGTTCCAGAACTGCGGCGCGCTGCAAACAGGCTCTCGGAGCTACTGGAAGGCTCCGTCTACTAAGTCCGGCAGGACGCCGCCTCCCGCCTTCCATCGCCGCAAGCGCCCGGCCTTCTGTGACGATTCTCACGGACAATAATGCGAAATCAGCTTGAGACCGTTCCGCCGCGCTGTGCACTATGGAAAGGCAGTGGCAGGGGCGTCCAAGTCCCGCCGCCGCAGCCACAGCCCCTCCCCCGCAGCAGCGGATCAGAGGGCCGGCGGCAACAGTTTTACCCATCCTGGTGGACGCAATGAGGCCAAACCGGTGAGCTCGCTGAGCTGCCCACGGTCCGGAGCGTTCCCGGTTTGGCCCTACGGCGGCTCCGCATCGGTGCGGCAGCCGGACATCCGGATTCACGAATGGAAGCACTGAACAATGACGTTTGAAACTGCCACCTCTGTCACCCACAAGCTCTGGGACCGCTCCACGATGCACCACGAGCTCGACGCCCTGGTCCACGACCTTTCGGTCCGGCACAACACCGCCAAGTCCAACATCGCGGTCCACGCCAGCGGCCCCGGCACCTTCACGCTCAGCCTGAACAACGGCGACGCCAACCTTGAGACGGTCAACCTCTAGCACCACGCACAACCACGACGACGGCGGGTGCCTCCCGCCGTCGTCGTGTGCGTTTCAGGTCCTGCCGGCAACGACAGACAGGTTAGCCCTCCGCCGCAGCCCGCCGCATCTCTGTCTTGACCCGGTACATGTCGTGGTCGGCGGCGATCAGCAGAGCACTGGCCAGTTCCTGGTGGCCGGCCGCATCCGCGTCAGCCGGAACGGCCGTTTCCGCTGCGCCCACGGACATGCCCAGCCGGAGCTCGGCCGCCGCGACGGTGACAGCGCCTGCCAGGCAATTCCGCACGCGTTCGGCCACCGCCTCGAGCTCCGCCGGGTCTTCCAGCCGGGGGATCAGAACCACGAATTCGTCCCCGCTGTACCGCGTGACGGTGTCCGCGTCCCGCACGGCGTGCGAGAGCATCCGCGCCACGTGTTCCAGAACCCGGTCCCCCGCCGCGTGGCCCAGGGTGTCGTTGACGTGCTTGAAGTTGTTGACATCGCAAAACAGCACGCCCACGCGGTGCCGCTGCTCGCCGGCCCGCGCCAGGGCAGCCAGCAGGCTCTCCTGCAGCTGCCGCCGGTTGGGCAGTCCGGTCAGCGGGTCGTGGAGCGCCCGGTGGTGCGCCTCCTGCAGGAGCTGTGCCCGCTCCGCCTCGGCATCCTCAAGCTGCCGGTGCGCGCTGGCCAGCTCGCGTTCGTACCGCCGCCTCTCGGGGGCCGCAAAGAAGATCATCAGGTCCCGCGGCTCGGGACCGTCCGCGGTGCGGGTGATGGACAGCAGGACCGGCCTGCGCTGCCCGTCCGGCCCCAGCAGCTCGACGGAGAGCTCGCCGAGGTGGCCGTCGCGTTCCAGCTTCGGCCCGGCATGCGTGCGGTACATGAGCCGGTCGCCTGCCGGCATGAGGTCCAGCAGCCGGGTTCCGTCGAGGCCACCGTCCGCAACGCCCGTCCAGGCGCACATCGTGGCGTTCGCGGCCAGGATCGTCCCGTCGGCGCCGGCCACGATGTAGCCGGCGGGTGCCCGGTGGAAGAGCTGCCCGTAGTCGACAGTCTCGGTGGTCAATTGGCTCATGACGGCTTCAGGAACTCGAGGATGGCGGCGGCGGTTTCCTCCGGCGCGCTGCTTTGCGGGAAGTGGCCGGTGGCCGCAAGCCGGACCAGGGTGGCGTCGGGGAGCTTCGCGTGCAGGTACGTTCCCACGTGGTCCGGTGTGACGACGTCGTCGGTGCTTTGCAGGACCAGCACGGGGACGGTGACGTCGGCCAGCAGGTGCCGGACGTCGGAGAGGAACGCCACCCGGGCAAAGTCGCGGGCGACGCGGGGGCTGATCCGTCCGAAGCTGCCCTGGATTTCGTGGTCCAGTTCGGGGGCGTGCGGTGTGTTCATGTAGACCGGGGCCATCGACTCGGCCCAGACGACGTAGTTGGCGTCCAGGGATTCGAAGACGTCGTCAATGTCCTGGCGCGTGAAGCCGCCCGCGTAGCCGTCCTCGGGGTGGTCGAGGTAGCTGGGCGAGGCCGTGACCAGGACCAGGCGGCTGAACCGGCGGCTTTCGTCCCGGACAGCGGCGCTGACGGCCATCATGGACCCTACGCTGTGGCCGATGAGGGTGGCGTCCTTCAGCCCGAGTTCCGCACAGATCTCCAGCAGGTCATCGACATAGGCGTCCAGCTTGGAATAGGTGTCCGAATCGTAGGCGGACTGGTCGGAGCCGCCGGACCCCACATGGTCCAGCAGGACCACCCGGTAGCGGTCGGTGAACCAGGGCAGGATTTTGTGCCACATCGTCTGGTCGGTGCCGAACCCGTGGGCGAACACCAGGACCGGACCGTCCTCCGGCCCGGACACCTGAACGTTGTTTCGCGTTGCCGCACCCGCCGCCATCTGCCAACCCATTCCTTGATACTCAGCTGTTGAACCCCGGCAATAATGTTCGACGGCGGACCCGCGCCTTCGCGCTTCCGGTTCGCCGTCCGGGAACGTCCGTGAGGCGCGCCTGCCGCCGCCCCGCGTTCGGCCAGTCGGCTCCCATAGTAGTCCTGTGGAGCCGCGGGGCCGGGGAGGCGTCGCCGCAGGTCATGCACGCATTGGGAGTGCCCGCCGGCTCCCGCGGTCACCTTTGGCACAGGGTCGCTGAATCGCTGGCTGAGGGCGAGGTCACTTACCTAACCCTGCGTGTGGCGGCATGGTCGACGAAGACCGGATCTGATCCGGCGACATTAAAGGGTTGCTTCTTCTTCCTGTGCCAGCCTGACCATAAGAAGTTCGTCCTCCACCGCGCGGGACGGCCAATAGTCCTTGGCCAGCTCACTTGCCCGGCCTCTGTCTGCTGCCGGGAAGAGCTTTCCGAACAGCCCGGCCGCCTGGAGCAGTGCGATCAGCGCCGTGATCCTGGCGTCGGGCGCCTTGGAAACGGTCTTGGTATCGGGCTTAGCAGGCGCGACGTCGGGCGCCTCAGCATCCGGCTTAGCGGGCGCGACGTCGGGCGCCTCAGCATCCGGCTTAGCAGGCGCGACGTCGGGCGCCTCAGCATCAGGCTTGGCGGGTTCCGGCGGCGCACCGCTGAGAGCGGCCTGGATCTTTTCCATAAGCGCCGCCTCCGGAGCGTGGTCCTTCTCCGGGTACCGCACGGTCCGAAACAGGCCCAGATGCCTCGCCCCGACATGCTCCACGATGCCCGCCGACGCCATCCCTTCGTAGACACGCTGCACTTCGGCGCGGCCTTCCAGAATGGAAACCCACTGCTTTGGAGTGTGCGGCCGGGATTTGCCACGGATGAGCCCCAGTTCGTGCTGGAAGTCCGTTTGCGGGGCGGCGCCGGTGGCCTTGATGTGTTTCCCCTGCAGCTCGATTGCCCCCACAAGGTCCAGCTCGGCCAATATTGCCCCCGCCACGGTGGTCCTGAGTGCAAACACTGGGACTTCAGGTTTGCCGTCATTGTCATTCGTCGCCAACAACAGGAAGGCCTGAGGAAGGCTCAGTTCCACCGGTTTAGGTGTTTCAGCATCCATACGATCATGGTGGCGTAGTTGCGCTGCCACCACAACGAGTATTTACAGCTGGAACTGCAGGTAGCCCCCAACCACCCCTTGACAGGTGTACGGCGTACACCATAGCCTTATGGCAGCAGGTGTACGCCGTACGCCTTGTAGGAGAGGGAGTCCCCATGAACGCCACACAGGCAGGCAGTGCCCACGAGCTGCGGGGCGCAGGCGAACGCGGCCGCAACCAGGCAGGCGCCACAATGAAAGCGGCGACCTACCGGCGGTTCGGCGGTCCGGAGGTAGTCCGCATCGAGGAGCTCCCCAAGCCTTCGCCGCGTCCGGACGAGGTCCTCATCAGGGTGCACGCGAGCACGCTCAGCGCGGCCGACCACCGGGCGCGCAGCCGGACCGTTCCGTCCGGACTGCAGGTCCTCACCGCCCTGGCACTTGGCGTCTTCAGGCCACGACGCCAGGTCCTCGGGATGGACGTTGCCGGCGTGGTCGAAGCCACCGGCTCGGACGTGACCAGATTTCGGGCCGGCGATGAGGTGGTGGCGATGCTTGGCGCCACATTCGGCGGCCATGCGGAGTACGTGACCGTCCAGCAGGACGGGCCCGTCACAGCCAAACCGCGCACCATGGGATTCGCGGAGGCCGTCACACTGGTCTTCGGCGGACTCACTGCCCAGGCCTTCCTGGCCCGCGCCGACATCGGCCCCGGCACCACGGTCCTCATCAACGGGGCCTCCGGCGCCGTGGGCACAGCAGCGGTGCAGCTCGCCAAGAATTTGGGCGCCCACGTCACCGCCGTCTGCAGCGGCGGAAACCGCGGGCTGGTGGCCTCCCTCGGCGCAGACCACGTGATCGACTACACCGCCGAGGACTTCACGGCACGGGGACAGACCTACGACGTCATCATGGACTGCGTGGGCAATGCACCCTTCACGCGTGTGGCCGCCTGCCTGAACCCGGGCGGCGCCCTGCTCCTGGTCATCGCCGACCTCAAAGGGATACTGCAGGCACCCCGCAACACCCGCAGGAGCGGAAAGCTTGTCACGGCCGGCGATCCCAGGCTCCACTACACTGCGGAAGACCTGGCTTCCCTCGTGCGCCTCGCGGAAGATGGCCGATACCAGGCCGTCATCGACCGGACCTATCCCCTCGCCGAGATCGTGCAGGCGCACCGCTTTGTTGATACCGGGCGGAAACGGGGAAACGTCATCGTGCAGATCGCCGGTGAATCCCCCAAAGACTGAACGCTTCAAAAACCCGCCTCAAACGGGCAGTACCACCATGCGGGCGAACTGAAACAACAAAGCGGACGACGGCGGGGCCTCCCGCCGTCGACCGCTGGCGCTTCGCGGGGCGCGCAGTCATTACGCGGTACACGGCAACCTGGGCAAGTAACTGGCGGCCCAATGTCGGGTAGCGGGTACTCGTGCGCCCGGACGCGGCCCGCTCGTACCGTCAAAGTGTGCGTTTCGTGTGACGCCTAACAGGAGGCCCGGGGGGGCTCCAGGGACTCCGTGGTTCCTTCCTCCCGTTGATCGGGAGGAGAGACAGTGAAACATCCGGTTCCTGAGCGCCTGCCTCAGCCCGGGCGTCTTGCGGTCGCCCTCTGCGCAGCCTTTGTTGCCAAATCTCCTCTTGGCCCCTATCCACCTGCTCATGTTCGAGTCACTCCGCGCCACCGTCCTCGGCAGATCCCTGTTCCTGGCCGTGGTTCCAGGTTGCGCCCGGACGTGCCGTCGGATGGTCTCCCCCTGCACGCACCAGCCGCGCCGTCCTCAAATCTAGGAGCTTTCCGTGACCCCTGAGCTACAGCCCAGAAAGCCGGGGCGCGGCCGAAGGAAAATGCTGTTGGCGCTGGCGGGCCTCATCACGGCAGGAGTGATTTTTGGTTTCGTCGTGGTCCCCGGCGTGGCCGAACCCGGTCCGCTGCCCGCCGTCGACGGAACTATCCACGTTGATCTGGAGACGGCCGTCAACGAGTTCCCGGGCACCCGTGCCCTGGGCGCCGGCGTCGATGGCCTGGAGCAAGGCGAAATCGACAAGGTCTGGACACCCTCGAACATCCAGGCCATGAAGGCGGCCGGCTTCGGGCCGATCAGCTACCGGCTCCGCACCGAACTCGGCGTCAAGGCCTGGCACTGGAATCCGCGCGGGACATGGAGCGACCCCGCTGCCGGGCAGGGGTATTGGGTTTCATCCGATGAACCACGGGAGGATTACAAGGCGTCCCAGGGGTACCGCCTTCCCCGGCGTGGAAACACCATCGATCAAGCAAAGAACGACGGCTACTCCCGGCTCACCGACGGAGACCCCACCACGTTCTGGAAAAGCAACCCGTACCTCGACTCGCACTTCACCGGAGAGGCAGATGACCTGAACCCGCAGTGGATCATGGCCGCGTTTCGCCACGCTTTCCCGATAGACACCCTGAAGTTCGACTGGGGGACGCCGTTCGCGACGGAATTCAAGGTGCAGTACTGGTCCGGCAAGGACGCCCATTTTCCGGTCGACGGCGGGAAATGGATCGATTTCCCGCAAAGCTCACACAAGGGCACTGGTGGCACCCAGACCGTACGGATCGCGCCGAAACCGATGGAAGTGCAGTATCTGCGTGTCGTGTTGACCAAGGATTCCGATACCGCCCCGGCGGGCTCCACGGACGTTCGTGACAAGCTGGGATTCGCCGTTCGCGAGCTCTCCATCGGCCAGACCATCGACGGCCGTTTTGATGATCACGTCACCCACTTGCCGTCACAGGAGCAGACGGAGATGTGGACCTCCTCGACCGACCCCTGGCACCGCGCGGGCGACATCGACAAACACTACGAGCACGCGAGCTTCGAGCGGCTCTTCGAAGGCGGCATCACCAACGGCCAGCCGATGATGGTGCCCGCCCCCGCACTGTACGGCGTACCGGAGGACTCGGCGGCCCTGGTGCGCTATCTAAAAAAACGCGGCTACCCGGTGGAACGCATCGAGATAGGCGAGGAACCGGACGGCCAGCTCGCCCAGCCCGAACACTACGGCGCGTTGTACCTGCAGATGGCCCGGGCGATGAAAGAGGTGGATCCCGCCCTGGAGTTTGGAGGCCCGGGCTATCAGACGACTTTGCCGGACTGGGTGCACTGGCCCGACGCAAACGGCGAGAGGTCCTGGACCGGCCGCTTCGTGTCATACCTGCGCGACCGCAACGCGATGGAGGACTTCGATTTCTTCTCCTTCGAGTGGTACCCGTTCGACGACGTCTGCGCCGATCCCAGCGCACCACTGGCCCGGCACCCCAAGCTCCTGTCGGACCTGCTGGCCCGGCAGGAAGAGGCTGGCCTTCCACCCGACGTGCCCAAGGTGATCACCGAATACGGCTACTCCTCCTTTGCCGGCCAGGTCGAAGTGGAACTGCCCGGGGCCATGATCAACGCCGAAACGGCCGCCATGTTCCTGGCCATGGGCGGAGAGACCAGCTATTACTACGGGCTGGAACCGAACTGGGTTTTCCAGGAAAAAGAAGGCAAGAAGTGCAACTCCTGGGGCAACCTGATGATGCTGCAGTTCCACGATAACTGGCGGATCCGGCCGCTGGCCGCCTTCCAGGCGGCCCGGCTGGTGAACGAGTACTGGGTGCAGGACGGGGACGGCCTCCACACCGTTCACGCCGCGACCAGCGACCTCCACAATTCACGGGGCGAGCCGCTGGTCACCGCCTACGCGCTACGCCGGCCGGACGGCAGCCTGGGCGTGCTCCTGTTCAACAAGGACCCGGACCGGACACTTAAGGTCCGCCTGATGCAAAAAACGGACGGCGCCCACGAAGTCATCGACGAAGAGCTCCGGCTCGACCAGTACTCTGCCGAACAGTACAGCTGGCACTCCACCCAAGGTAAAGGCAACGGCGGACACCCCGAACCCAACGACCCGCCTGCCCCAAGCGTGATCAGTGCCGATGCTGCCGGCACCATTACCCTGCCGCCGCACAGCATCTCCGTGGCCGTGACACAGCCCTGACTAGAGCACCTTGCGGACGGATTCCTCGAAGCTGACCACATGGTGCAGGGCGAGTTCAGCCGCGCGGTCCTCGTCGCCGTCGGCAATCGCGGTCAGCAGCTCCACGTGCTCCACGATGTGGCCGCTCACTGAGGGCACCTTGTCCAAGACCAGGCACCAGATGCGGGTGGCCAGGTTGTCGTAGCGGATGAGGGTGTCTTCGAGGTGCGGGTTGGCGGCAGCTTTGTAGATCAGCCGGTGCACGGTGAGGTCGTACCGCATGAGCTCGCGCGAGCCGCCCGGTCCGGGATCCAGCTGTGCGATGGTGTCGGCGACGTGCATCAGTTCGCGGCGCATGGCGTCGCTGGCCCGGCTGGCAGCACGGCGTGCAGCCAGTGGCTCCAGGAGTTCCCGGATTTCCGAGACGTCCGCCAGCTCGGTGAAGTCCACCGTGGTGGCGAAGGTACCCCGGCGCGGGTAGGAAATCACCAGGTGGTCCACCTCCAGCCGCTTGATCGCCTCGCGCACCGGGGTGCGGCCGAAGCCGAGCTCTGCGGCCAGCTGCCCGTCGTTGATCGGCTCGCCCGGCCGGATCTCCAGCATGATCAGCTTGTCGCGCAGCTGCCGGTAGGCGGCCTCCGCCTGGGACAGCGCCTGGTCCTCGGCGAGGGGCAGGGCAGGAAGTGCGTTCAAGGCACCGCTCCGTTCTGTGCTACTCAGTGTCCGGGTCCCAACCGGGAGCTCCGTGCCACTTTGCGTCCGGCTATTGACTCTGTTGTGATCTCGATCATAGCATTGACCTCACACTGATATATCAGTCACTACAACAGTGGTATTTCAAAGGAGCATCCGTGGTTGAGCAGTTGAACGAGCGACTTTCCGCAGTCGATCCCGAGGTCCAGCAGGCCATTGCCCGTGAGCTGGGCCGCCAGCAGTCGACGCTGGAAATGATTGCCTCGGAGAATTTTGCCCCCGCGGCGGTCATGGAGGCGCAGGGCTCGGTCCTGACGAACAAGTACGCCGAGGGTTACCCCGGCAAGCGCTACTACGGCGGCTGCGAGCACGTGGACGTTGTGGAGCAGCTGGCCATCGACCGGGTCAAGGCCCTGTTCGGCGCTGAATACGCCAACGTCCAGCCGCACTCCGGCGCCCAGGCCAATGCCGCCGCCATGTTCGCCCTGCTGAACCCGGGCGACACCATCATGGGACTGGACCTGGCGCACGGCGGCCATCTCACCCACGGGATGCGCATCAACTTCTCCGGCAAGCTCTACAACGTGGTCCCGTACCACGTGCGGGAATCGGACTTCCGGGTGGACATGGCCGAGGTCGAGGCGCTGGCCCTGGAACACCGCCCGCGGCTGATCGTGGCGGGCTGGTCCGCGTACTCCCGCCAGCTCGACTTCGCCGAGTTCCGCCGGATCGCCGACCTGGTGGACGCGTACCTCATGGTGGACATGGCGCACTTCGCCGGCCTGGTGGCCGCGGGGCTGCACCCCAACCCGGTGCCCTACGCCGACGTCGTCACCACCACCACACACAAGACCCTCGGCGGCCCGCGCGGCGGAGTCATCCTCGCCAGGGAGAAGTACGCCAAGAAGATCAACTCTGCCGTGTTCCCCGGCCAGCAGGGCGGGCCGTTGGAGCATGTTATTGCCGCCAAGGCCGTGGCGTTCAAGCTGGCCGGAACCCCGGAATTCAAGGAACGCCAGGAGCGCGTCCTGCAGGGATCGAAGATGCTGGCCGAACGGCTTCTCCGGGACGACGTGGCCGCAGCCGGCATCTCCGTGGTGAACGGCGGCACCGACGTCCACCTGGTCCTGGTGGACCTGCGCAACTCCGAGCTGGACGGGCAGCAGGCCGAAGACGCGCTGCACCGGGTGGGCATCACGGTCAACCGGAACGCCGTCCCGTTCGACCCCCGCCCGCCGATGGTGTCCTCCGGACTCCGGATCGGCACCCCGGCCCTGGCAACCCGCGGCTTCGGCGCGGTGGAATTCGCCGAGGTCGCGGACATCATCGCGACGGCGCTGATCGCCGCCTCCGCAGTTGCCGGCACGAACAGCGGAACCGGCGGCGGCTCCTCCAGCGACGACGCCGCCGTCGAACTCCGCGCCCGGGTCACCGCCCTGGCCGAGCAGTTCCCCCTCTACCCGCATCTTTCCCCGGACGACAGCGGCACCGAGATCGCCGCGTTCGAATCAGACATGATCGGAGCATCACAGTGAGCACGCAGCAGCTTCCGGAACACCCGGATTTCCTTTGGCGGAACCCCGAGCCCAAGTCCTCGTACGACGCCGTCATTGTCGGCGGCGGCGGGCACGGCCTGGCGACGGCGTACTTCCTGGCCAAGAACCACGGGATGACCAACATCGCCGTCCTGGAAAAGGGCTGGCTGGCCGGCGGCAACATGGCCCGGAACACCACCATCATCCGTTCCAACTACCTCTGGGACGAGAGCGCGGCCATCTACGAGCACGCCCTCAAACTCTGGGAAATCCTGCCCGAGGAGCTCGAATACGACTTCCTGTTCAGCCAGCGCGGCGTCATGAACCTGGCCCACACCCTGGGGGACGTCCGCGAAAGCATCCGGCGCGTGGGGGCGAACAAGCTCAACGGCGTGGACGCTGAGTGGCTGGACCCGCAGCAGGTGAAGGAACTCTGCCCCATCCTGAACATCAGCGACAACATCCGCTACCCGGTGATGGGCGCCACGTACCAGCCGCGCGCCGGCATCGCCAAGCATGACCACGTCGCCTGGGCCTTCGCCCGCAAATGCGACGAACTCGGCGTGGACATCATCCAGAACTGCGAAGTCACCGGCTTCGTCAAGGACGGCAACCGCGTGGTGGGCGTGAAGACCAACCGGGGCACCATCAACACCGAAAAGGTGGGCCTGTGCGCCGCCGGGCACAGCTCGGTCCTCGCGGAAATGGCCGGCTTCCGGCTCCCCATCCAGTCCCACCCGCTCCAGGCATTGGTGTCCGAACTCCACGAGCCGGTCCACCCCACGGTGGTCATGTCCAACCACGTCCATGTCTACGTCTCCCAGGCCCACAAGGGCGAACTGGTCATGGGCGCCGGCGTCGATTCCTACAACGGCTACGGCCAGCGCGGCTCCTTTCATGTGATCGAGCACCAGATGGCGGCCGCCGTCGAACTCTTCCCCATCTTCGCCCGGGCCCACGTACTCCGGACCTGGGGCGGGATCGTGGACACCACCCTGGACGCCTCTCCGATCGTCGGCACGTCCCCGGTGGACAACATGTTCGTGAACTGCGGATGGGGAACCGGCGGCTTCAAGGCCACCCCGGCTGCCGGACTCACCTTCGCCCACACCATCGCCACCGGGTCCCCGCACAAGCTGAACCAGCCGTTTGCGCTGGAACGCTTCGAAACCGGAGCCCTGATCGACGAACACGGCGCCGCCGCCGTGGCCCACTAGCCGCCGTCCATTAGAAAGAAGACGCACATGCTGCTCATCTCCTGCCCCAACTGCGGCTCGCGCGACGAGACCGAGTTCCACTACGGCGGCCAGGCCCACGTGCCCTACCCGGAGAACCCGAACGACCTGAGCGACCGGGAATGGGCCGAGTTCCTGTTCTACCGCGACAACACCAAGGGCGCGTTCGCCGAACGCTGGCTGCACAGCACCGGCTGCCGCCAGTGGTTCAACATGCTCCGCGACACGGTCACCTACGACATCCAGGCCGTCTACCCTATGGGCGCCCCCCGCCCCGCCGGAGCCCCCGATGCCCTATCAGTTGTTGTCCCTAAAAGGCCCCTGAAGCAACCAGAACTGATAGAGCAACCGGGTTCAGCGCCCGGCACCGCCGCCCCCAGCACCAGCACCACCGCCCCGGAAGGAGCAACCAAGTGACTTCCCAGAACGCCCGCCTCGCCGCCGGCGGACGCATCGACCGCACCATTTCCTGGCGTTTCACCGTGGACGGCGAGGAATTCACCGGCCACCCCGGCGACACGCTCGCCTCGGCCCTGCTCGCCAACGGCCGGATCACCGCCGGCAACTCGCTCTACGAGGACCGGCCCCGCGGCATCCTGGCGGCCGGCGTGGAGGAACCCAACGCGCTGGTCCGCGTCGAGCCGCGGTTCCCGGGCCACGTGGCCGAGTCCATGCTTCCCGCCACCACGGTCACGCTGGTGGACGGGCTGAAGGCGGACATGCTCAACGGTCTGGGCCGCCTGGACCCGGCCGATGACCGCGCCGAGTACGACAAGAAGTACGTGCACATGGACGTCCTGGTGATCGGCGGCGGCCCGGCCGGCCTGGCCGCGGCCCGCGAGGCCGCACGCACCGGTGCCCGCGTGATGCTGATGGACGACCAGCCCGAACTGGGCGGGTCGCTGCTGTCCGGCTCCACGTCGCCCGGGCTGGCCGGGACAATCGAGGGCAAGCCGGCGCTGGACTGGGTGGCGGACATCGAAGCCGAACTCGTCTCCGGCGCCGAATGCACCGTCCTGAACCGCACCACGGCCTTCGGCGCCTACGACGCGAACTACATCATCGCCGTCCAGAACCGCACGGACCACCTGTCCAGCCCTGCCGCCTCCGGGGTCTCGCGGCAGCGTATTTGGCACATCCGTGCCAACCAGGTGATCCTGGCCCCCGGCGCTCACGAACGTCCGCTGGTCTTCGAGAACAACGACAGGCCCGGCATCATGCTCGCATCGGCCGTCCGCAGCTACCTCAACCGCTACGCGGTGGCCGCCGGGCAGCGCGTGGTCATCGGCACCACCAACGACAGCGCCTACGCCCTGGCCGCAGACCTGCGGGCCGCCGGCGTCAAGGTCGCCGCCGTCGTGGACGCCCGCCCCAGGCTGACCGACGTCGCGGCTGCCGCCGCTGAATCCGGCACCCGGGTGCTGATCGGCAGCGCCGTGGCCAACACCGCCACAGCAGCGTCGGCCGGCGGCGGCCGGTTGACCAGTGTCACCGTCCGCAGCATCAACGACGACGGCGAACTCACCTCCGGCGTCGAAGAGATCGCCTGCGACGTGCTGGCCGTCTCCGGCGGCTGGAGCCCGCTGGTCCACCTCCACTCCCAGCGGCAGGGCAAGCTGCGCTGGGACGAGGACCTGGCGGCCTTCGTGCCGAGCACTGTGGTTCCCAACCAGCAGATTGTGGGCTCCGGGCGCGGCAGCTTCGAACTGGTTGACTGCCTCGCCGAGGGCAGCTCCGCCGGAACCGCGGCCGCCATCGCCGCCGGCTTCAGCCCGGAAAATTCGAACGCAGTCGCCGGTCCGCTGGTCCTCTCCGAGCCGAAAGCGTCCGCCCCCACCCGCCAGCTGTGGCTGGTACCCGGGCAGACGGGCACGCCGGACGACTGGCACCACCACTTCGTCGACTTCCAGCGGGACCAGAGCGTGGCCGACGTCCTGCGCTCCACCGGGGCCGGGCTGCGGTCCGTGGAGCACATCAAGCGCTATACCTCGATCAGCACCGCGAACGACCAGGGAAAGACCTCCGGCGTCAACGCGATCGGCGTGATCGCCGCGGCGCTCCGGCATGCCGGCGAGGCCTCCCGCGGCATTGGCGACATCGGCACCACCACTTACCGGGCGCCGTTCACCCCCGTGGCGTTCGCGGCCCTCGCCGGACGCCAGCGCGGCGAACTGTTCGACCCCGCCCGCGTCACCTCGATCCACCCGTGGCACGTGGCCCAAGGCGCCTTATTCGAGGATGTGGGGCAGTGGAAGCGCCCCTGGTACTACCCGCAGAACGGCGAGGACATGGACACCGCGGTGCTCCGCGAATGCGCCGCCGTCCGCGAGTCCGTGGGCTTTATGGACGCCACCACCCTGGGCAAGATCGAAATCCGGGGCAAGGACGCCGGTGAATTCCTTAACCGGATCTACACCAACGCGTTCAAGAAGCTCGCCCCCGGTTCCGCCCGCTACGGCGTGATGTGCATGGCCGACGGCATGATTTTCGACGACGGCGTGACCCTGCGCCTCGATGAGGACCGGTACTTCATGACCACCACCACGGGCGGCGCCGCGAAGGTGCTGGACTGGCTGGAGGAATGGCTGCAGACCGAATGGCCCCACCTGGACGTGCACTGCACCTCGGTGACCGAACAGTGGACCACGATCGCCGTCGTCGGGCCCAAATCCCGTGCGGTGCTCGCGAAAGTGGCGCCCGACCTCGCCGCGGGCGGCGGGCTGGAGGCGGATGCCTTCCCGTTTATGACCTTCCGCGAAACCACCCTCGCCTCCGGCGTGCAGGCGCGGATCTGCCGCATCTCGTTCTCCGGTGAACTGGCCTACGAGATCAACGTGCCGGCCTGGTACGGGCTGAACACCTGGGAAGCCGTCGCCGCCGCCGGGGCCGAATTCAACATCACCCCGTACGGCACCGAAACCATGCACGTGCTCCGCGCCGAAAAGGGCTACCCGATCGTCGGTCAGGACACCGACGGGACCGTCACCCCGCAGGACGCCGGGATGGAATGGGTGGTCTCAAAGGTCAAAGACTTCATCGGCAAGCGCTCCTACGCCCGGGCCGACGCAGGGCGCGAGGACCGCAAGCACCTGGTCAGCGTCCTTCCCGTGGACGGCTCGCTGCGGCTGCCGGAGGGCAGCCAGCTCGTGGAGAAGGGGATCACCACTAACCCCGCGTACGGCCCCGTCCCGATGCAGGGCTTTGTGACCTCGAGCTACCACAGCGCCGCACTCGGCAGGTCGTTCGCCCTGGCCCTGATCAAAAACGGCCGCAACCGCATCGGCGAGACCCTCGTGGCCGCCGCCGGCGACCAGCTGGTTGATGTGGTCGTCGCCGAAACCGTACTTTTTGACCCCGAAGGGACCCGCAAAGATGGCTAACACCGCAGCACTCACCGGCATCAATGGACTCCGCGAAATCCGCCGCAGCCCGGCCTCGCACCTGGCCGCAGCACTGGAATCCGGCTCCGTCCCGGGAACGGTGGTCCTCAAGGAGGGCCCGTTCCAGACCATGGCCGGGGTCCGCGTCGACCCCGCGTCCGAGGCAGCGTCACGGATCGCCTCCGTCACCGGCGGCCTGCCGGCCCGCTGCGGCGAGGTGGCCGGCACGGAGCGGGCCAGCGTCCTGTGGCTGGGGCCGTCCGAGTTCCTGGTGGTGGCACCCGAGGAAGACCACGACACCCTGGGCGGAGACCTGCTGGGCTCCCTCACCGCCGCCCTGGGCGACGCCCCGGGGCAGGTGGTGGACCTCTCCGCGAACCGCACCACGTTCGAGCTCACCGGCCCGCGGGCCCGGGCGGTGCTGGAGAAGGGCTGCGCCCTGGACCTGCACCCGCGCAGCTTCACGCCGGGGACCGCCCTGGCGACGGAGGTCGGCAACATCCCGGTGGTCCTGCTGAAGAACGGGGAGGAGAGCTTCCGGCTGTTCCCCCGCGCCTCGTTCGCAGACTTCCTGGGGCGGTGGCTCCTGGATGCCATGAGGGAGTTCGCTTCCCCCGAGGTGCCCTGATGGCCCTCAGCGTCCTCGACCTGTTCTCCGTAGGCATCGGGCCGTCGTCGTCACACACGGTCGGCCCGATGCGGGCGGCGAAGCTGTTCGCCGACGGGCTCAAGGGTGACGGCCACCTGAGCGCCACGGTCCGGGTCCAGGCCGAACTGTTCGGCTCGCTCGGCGCCACCGGCCGGGGCCACGGCTCCGACAAGGCCGTGGTGCTGGGCCTCCAGGGCCTGGACCCGGAAACCGTGGACACCTCCACCGCGGACGACCAGGTGGCCGCGGCCGCGCTCGACGCCGAACTCCGGATCGGCGGGGACCACCGGGTGGACTTCAACTGGGACGAGGACGTGGTGCTGCACCGCCGCAAGTCCCTGCCCGCCCACCCCAACGGCATGACGTTCCGGGCGCTGGACCACACCGGCGCCGTCCTCAGCGAACGGAGCTTCTATTCCGTTGGGGGCGGCTTCGTGGTTGACGGCGACGCCGACGCCGGCGACCAGCTGGTGGCCGACGACACCCCGCTGCCTTACCCCTTCACCACGGCCGACGAACTGCTGGCCATCTGTCAGCGGGAGAGCATGTCCATCTCCGACGTGATGCTCGCCAACGAGCTGGTGTGGCACAGCGAGGCGGAACTGCGCGAGAAGCTGCTAGGGCTCTGGGCCGTTATGCGCCAATGCGTGGACAACGGCTGCGCCGCGGAAGGAATCCTTCCCGGCGGGCTGAACGTCCGGCGCCGGGCGCCGTCGCTCTTCCAGACCCTGACGGCGGACACCGGCGTCACCGACCCGCTCCGGGCCATGGAGTGGGTGAACCTTTTCGCCCTTGCCGTCAACGAGGAAAACGCCGCCGGCGGGCGCATCGTCACCGCCCCGACCAACGGTGCGGCCGGCATTGTGCCCGCTGTGCTGCACTACTACGTCAAGTTTGTTCCGGGAGCCGACGACGACGGTGTGGTCCGCTTCCTGCTGGCGGCGGCCGCCGTCGGGATCCTGTTCAAGATCAACGCCTCCATCTCCGGCGCGGAGGTGGGCTGCCAGGGGGAGGTGGGTTCCGCCTGCTCCATGGCGGCCGCGGGGCTGTGCGAGGTGCTCGGCGGCACGCCCGAACAGGTGGAGAACGCCGCCGAAGTCGGGATCGAGCACAACCTCGGCCTGACCTGCGACCCCGTGGGCGGCCTGGTGCAGATTCCCTGCATCGAACGGAACGCGATCGCCAGCGTGAAGGCCATCAACGCCGCGCGGCTGGCGCTGCACGGCGACGGCAGCCACAAGGTGTCGCTGGATAAAGCCATCAAAACCATGCGTGAGACAGGAGCGGACATGAAAACCAAATACAAGGAGACCTCCCGCGGAGGCCTCGCCGTCAATGTGATCGAGTGCTGAGCCATGACTGCCATCGAAGCTGAAACCTCCCTCCCCCGGCCGGCCACCACCGTGGAGCATGTCCTGACGCTGGACTGCAGGGAATCCCCCGGCATCGTCCACGCCGTCTCCGGTTTCCTGCTGGAACACGGCTGCGACATCATCGACAACCAGCAGTTCGGCGAGCGCTCCGAGGGGCACTTCTTTATGCGGGTGCATTTTGCGTCCGACGGCGATGCGTCCACCGCGGACACCCTGCGGGCCGCGTTCGCCCCGGTGGCCGACCACTTCGGGATGAGCTGGCGGCTGGAGCCGCACGGTTCCAAGCGCCGCGTGCTGATCATGGTGTCCAAGTTCGGGCATTGCCTCAACGACCTGCTGTTCCGCGCCCGGATCGGCGAACTTCCCGTCGACGTGGTGGCCGTGGTGTCCAACCACACGGACCACCAGGCGCTGGTGGAATGGCACGGCATCCCGTTCTTCCACGTGCCCGTCACCGCCGCCACCAAGCCCGAGGCGGAGGGCCGGCTGCTGGAGCTCATTGACCAGTTCGACGTCGAACTGGTGGTCCTGGCCCGCTACATGCAGGTCCTCAGCGACGAACTCACGCGCAAGCTGGACGGCCGGGCCATCAATATCCACCATTCGTTCCTGCCCAGCTTCAAGGGCGCCAAGCCGTACCACCAGGCCTACGCACGTGGCGTGAAGACCGTGGGGGCCACCGCCCACTACGTCAACGCGGAGCTGGACGAGGGGCCCATCATTTCCCAGCAGGTGGTGGAGGTGGACCACACGTACGGGCCGGAAGACCTGGTCGCGGCCGGCCGGGACACCGAGTGCAAGGCGCTCAGCAACGCCGTGCGCTGGCACTGCGAAGGCCGCGTGATCCTGCAGGGAAACAGGACCGTGGTCCTGAAGTAGCCTGCGTGGTTACCCGGCCAGCCAAGCCGCCGCTGATCATGCACCCCGGACTCCCGGGGTGCATGATCAGCAGTGTCGCTGCGGCGTTTCAGCTAACGGACGACGTCGAGGCTCACCAGCGTGGCGCAACCGCCCGCGGCGAAGACAGCCAGCGAGGTGCTCGCTTCACCGGGAAAAATTTGGTCCGTGATCGTGGCCAGCCCGTGCTGGGCGAAAACTTCCACCGAGCAACGATCCAGGAAGACCCGCAGCCGCAGCCGACCGTCCTCCAGCGGCACGGCCACGCTTTCCACCGAAGCGAACGTCTCGTGGAAGTCCGTGTTGCCGGATGCAGTCCGGTCCAGGCTCAGCACTCCTGTGCCGGCGTCGTAGGCAAGAACCGTTTGTTCTCCGCCGCCGGCCCGGAGCAGCAGACCCACCTTCCCGGCGTCGCCGGGCTCCAATTCGGCGTCGATCCGCAGCACATCGCCGGAGGCCTCGGCAGGAAGCCAGCGCGTCCCGTCGGCGAGAGTCCTGCCGGCCTCACTGTAGGTCGCGGCTCCGCCGTTGCCGAAAGGATCCACAGCGGCCTGCGTCAGCACCACGCGGCCGTCCCGCGTAGCCAGCCTGACGTCCCTCACCAATGACATCGCACTGCGCCAGCCGCTGGTCGGCGTGACGGCGCCGTACTGCCAGTTGTTCATCCAGCCGATCATCAGCCGACGCCCGCCCGGGGCATTGGTGAAGGAGACGGCGGCGTAGTAGTCCCGTCCCCAGTCCAGCCAGCCGTACTCGGCCATTCGGCTGTCATCCTGCTGGAGCCCCTCGGTGACCGTGGTCTCGGAAGCGAAGGCCACGCCGTCGAACGATCCAAGGAAGTACTGCCCGCCGGAGCCGCCGGCGATTCCGCCAGGGCTCAGGTTCACCACCAGCACCCACTTGGTGTTCCCGGCATCGCCGTCCACCGGAAGCTCAAACAGGTCGGGGCATTCCCACACTCCCCCGGTGGCGTTCGCCGGGCCGAAGGTGCTGAGGTATTCCCAGGTCTTGAGGTCAGCGGACTTGTAGAGGACAACTTCCCGGTCCGTCGCTTCCACGGCGACCATCACCCAGTAGCCACCGGCGTCACTGTCGTACCAGAAGACTTTCGGGTCACGGAAATCAGCCGACGCCCGGTCCAGCACGGGGTTCCCGGCGTATTTTGTCCAAGTGGCGCCGTTGTCCGTGCTGTAGGCCAGGGACTGCGCCTGCCGCCCGCTCAAAGGGGATGCGGGCGAATAGGCACTGGTGTAGATGGCCACAAGCGGCGGGTGGTCCGGCGTGCCGAAGCCGCTCGTGTTGGTCTTGTCCAGCACGGCCGACCCGGAGAAGATGGCTTCCTGCTCGTCGCAGGCAATGGCCACTGGCTGTTCGTCCCAGTGCAGCAGGTCCGCGGAGGTGGCGTGCCCCCAGGACATGTTGCCCCAGACGGTCCCGGACGGGTTGTGCTGGTAGAAGAGGTGGTACGTGCCGTTAGCGTAGACCAGTCCGTTGGGATCGTTCAGCCAAGAGCGGTCCGCCGTGTAGTGGTGCTGTGGCCGGTACCGGCAGTCGAGCGCGGATGTGGTTGTCATGGAATGCTGTCTGCTTTCACGGGGGCCGGGGCGGCGGGTGGTTAGCCCTTGACGCCGCTGGAGGCGATGCTGTTGATGAAGGAGCGCTGGAAGGCGATGAAGAGGACCACCACGGGGACCGTGATGAGGGACGCGTAGGCCATGACCTCGCCCCAGGAGACGTTGAGCTGGAAGAAGTACTGGATGCCGATCATGACCGGGCGGAGTTCCTCGGACTGGACCACCATGAGGGGCCACAGGTACGAGTTCCAGGCCGGCAGGAACGTCAGGATCGCGACCGTGGCCGTGGCCGGGCCGGCCAGCGGCATGACCACCTGGCGGTAAATCTTGAACCATCCCGCACCGTCGATCCGGGCGGCTTCGTCCAGTTCCTTGGGGATGGATTCGAAGTACTGGTGAAAAAGGTAGATGGAGAACGCATTGGCGATAAACGGAATGATCTGGACCTGATACGTGTCCAACCAGCCCTTCGAGATCTCAAGGCTGAAGCCGTTGAGTTCGAAGTACGGCAGCTGGTTGACCCACCAGACGAGGGGCAGGGCCAGGGTCTGGAACGGCACGATCAGCGTGGCAAGGATGACGGTGAACACCACCCGTTTGCCACGCACTTCCATGCGGGACAGGGCGAAGGCGCAGAGGCTGTTGATGAAGATGCCCAGGACCACGGTGACGGCGGAGATGCCGATGGAGTTGACCAGGAAACGGGCAGCCGGGACCCGGTCGAAGACCGCCGCGTAGTTGTCGAAGGAGATGTTTCCCACCGGCAGGAAGGCCGCCACGGAGGACATGTCCCCGAAGATCTGGGTGTCCGGCTTGAGCGAGGAAACCAGCATAAAAACGATTGGGAAAGCAGCGACGGCGGCGAACAGGATCCGCACCAGCATGGTTGCCGCGCTACTGAGTCGAAGCGAGTTTTTCACGTCAGTCCTTCTCTCGGGTCAGGTAGCGCTGCACCGCTGAAATGAGCAGCACCAGGACGAAGAAAACCAGCGATATCGCGGAGGCGTAAGAGGTTTCCTGCTGTTTGAAGCCAGAGCGGACGGCCTCGTAGATGATGGTGGTGGTGGAGTCGAGCGGGCCGCCCTGGGTCATGACGCTGACCTGGTCGAAGAGGCCGAGGGCCTGGATGGTGATGGTCACCAGGACCAGGCTGCGGGTGTGCTTCAGGCCGGGCCAGGTGACATACCGGAACTGGTGCCACCGGCTGGCGCCGTCCAGCTGGGCCGCCTCGTACAGTTCCCCGGAGATGCTCTGCAGGCCGGCGAGCCAGATGATCATGTGGAATCCGGCGGCCTGCCAGATGGACAGCGCGATGATGGCGGGCATGGCCGTGGCGGGGTCGTTGAGCCAGTCGGCGCCCTGGATGAGGCCGAAGCTGAACGTGGACAACAGCTCGTTGATCAGGCCGTCCTTGCGGTACATAAAGAGCCACAACAGGGAGACCACCACCATGGACGTGACCACAGGCAGGAAGTAGACGGTGCGGAAGAAGTTCACGCCCCGGAACTTCTTGTTGATCAGCAGCGCCATGGCCAGGGCCAGGGCCGACTGCACCGGGACCACCACCACGGCGAAGTAGGTGACGTTCAGGAGTGCCCGCCAGAAGGTGGGGTCCGCGAACAGCCGGGCAAAGTTGTCGGTGCCGACGAATTCCACCGGGCGGGGCGAGATCAGCCGGGCGTTGGTGAAGGCCAGGCCGAAGCCAAGGATGGCCGGCAGGAACACAAAGAGGAGCAGCAGCACCGCGGCGGGGGCAATCATGCCCCAGCCGCTGATCTGCTCGCGCAGGAAGCCTGCCCGGCGGTGGCGCGGCGCGGACGGCAGCGGCGCCGGCGTCGGTGCGGCGGCGGGGCGGGGACGGGTGTCAAGAGGGGTGGTTGTCATGGGATTCTCCGTTGACCTGCAGCACCGGGGGGACGACGACGGCGGAACTCGCCGGCCGTCGTCGTCCTCCGCGGAAGGCTGCTAGTTCTTGTAGCCGCCGTTGGACTTGATGTTGGCGTCGATGGCCTTGACTGCCTTGTCCAAGGCCGTCTGGGGATCGGCGCCTGCCAGGACGTCCTGGACCGCCTTGCCGTATTCGGTGGCGATGAAGGGGTAGGCCGGCGTCTCGGGGCGCATCACCGCGTACTGGCGGGAGAAGTCCATGAAGATCCGGTTGGCGCCGCCCTCCGCGAACGCGGGGATCAGCGCTGCGGCCTCATCCGTGGCCGGGATGGTGCCCGTGGCCTTGGCAACTGCGGCCAGGTTTTCCGGCTTCAGGGAGTAGGAGAGGTAGTCCATGGCGGCGTCGGTGTTGGCGCAGCCTTCCGTGACGCCCCACTGCCAGGAGGCCCCGCCGATCTTGGGTCCGTTGCCGAGGTCCACTGTGGGCATGACCACCAGGTCGTCGCCGAGTGCGGCGCGGGCCTTGTCCGCGGCCCATGAACCGGTGTAGAGCAGCCCGCTCTTGTTGTTCAGGAAGTCCTGTGTGGAGTCCTTGCCGCTCTTCGTGGCCATAAAGCCCTGTTCCGCCAGGCCGCGGAACCACTGGGCCCACTCCACGGCTTTGTCCCCGTTGAGGACGCCTTCCGCCGTCTGGAAACCGTCGCGGTTGATGAGGTCTGCGCCAAAGGACTGCAGGAGCGGCGAGTAGCCGTACGGCAGCCATTCGCCGCTGCCGGCGGTCCCCATGTCCAGCGGGTAGTCCCACTTGTCCAGGGCCTTGAGTTTGGTCAGCGCGTCCTGGAACTCGTCCTTGGTCCAGGGCTGCTTCACCGTTGCCACGCGTACACCTGCGGCCTTGAGGTCGGAGGCCCGGGCAAGCATGGCCAGCGCGACGTCGTAGTGGCCCACCGCGTAGGTCTCGCCCTCCCACGTGGCCACGGTGCTGGGGAGGTGTGCGGAAAGGTCGGTGGTGAGCTTGAGCGGTGTCAGGTACTTGGCCCACGCCCAGTTGGGTACATTGGGGCCGTCGATATCGACGATGCAGGGAAGTTTGCCGGCTGCGGCCGCAGAGACCACGGAGTCGTTGTAGGAGTCCTGCGGAAATGCCTGCACCTTGATCTTGGCCTTGGCATCGCTGCTCTTGTTGTAGGAGTCGACGACGCCCTTGATCGCCGCCAGCTCTTCCGGGTTGCCGGCGTTGTGGGTCCACAGGGTGATCTCGTTGGAACCTTCGGACGTGGCCGAGGCACTGCCTTTGCCGCAGGCGCCAAGGCTGCCGATCAGGGCGGCCGCCGTTATGCTGGTGGCCAGGATTCGGGTGAATCGCTTGTTCATGAGTGAGTCTTTCTGCTTGTCTTATGCGCGGATGATCAGCCCGGGTCCTTGGGGGCGCGGCCGGTGCAACGGCTGCGTCCCTTTTGCGGGGCCCGGGGATGGGTGTGTGCTGTCGGTGGAGTGTGCTCTGGATGGAGTGCTCTGTCCGGATTGCTCAGTCCGGAGTGTTCAGTCCGGCGGTGGACCGACGGACCCTCTCTCAATGAGCGGGCAGGAGAACTTCTCTTGGACGGCTGCCGTTTCGGGCCCTTCGATATCGTCGAGGAGCCGGGTGACCGCCCAGCGTCCCATCTCATAGTGCGGAAGCGCCACGGTGGTGAGTCCGGGCCACAGCGCCGCGGCGATCAGCTCGAGGTTGTCCGTTCCGACGATGGAGACGTCCTCGGGGATGCGGAGCCCCAGCGCGGCAGCGGCCTGGTAGGCACCCATGGCCACGCGGTCGCTGAAACAGAACAATCCAGTCGGCCGCTCCGGGCGCCGCAGCAGTTCCAGTGCTGCCTCCCGCCCGCCCTGAGTATCGGCCACCCCTGCGGTCACCAGTTCCGAATGGAAGCGGAGGCCGTGGCGCGCCAGGGCGTTCCGGAAGCCCTGCAGCCGTCCGTGGGTTGCCGGGATATCGTCGCCGTTGCCGAGCATTCCGATCCTGGTATGGCCGGCCTTGACGAGGGCTTCCACTGCCGTTTCCGCCGCGGTCACTTCGTCCGGGACCACCGATGAGATGGACCGGTCCACCGTAACGGCGTCGAGGAGGACCGTGGGAAGCGTGCCCAGTTCCTCCGGAAGGCTGACCCCCTGGTGGTACATCCTCGCGTAGACGATCCCGTCCACCTGGTGTTGCTGCAGGGTGCGGATTTCGCGGTGCTCGAGTTCCAGGTCGCGGCCCGAGTTGACCACCATGAGCACGTAGCCGCGCTCGTAGGCGGCGTCCTGGGCGCCCCTGATCATCGCCCCGGCGAACGGCGTGGTGGTGATTTCGTCGCTGACGAGGCCAAGGATCTGCGAACGCTGGTTGCGCAGTCCGCTGGCAAGCCGGTTGGGAGCGTAGCCAAGGTCCTTGGCCACAGCCCGCACATGTTGCTGGGTCTGGGGATTGACGCGGGAACTGGTGGCGTCATTGAGGGCGTGCGAAACCGTGGTGACGGAAACGCCAGCGGCCTTCGCCACTTCCCGGATGCCTATCTTTGTCGCCATTGACTGTCCTTTGCAAAACGTTTTGCTTGTTGTGTTGATCACAGTACCCAAAACGATTTGCAACTGTCAATCATTTCGCCCGCAGCCGCCCGGGAGGTTCTTCCGGAACAGGCTCCAACCGTGTCCGCGCGCGGTCTCCGTCACTACAATGGGACGCATGACCGAGGCCTTGCGCAGTCCGGCACAGCGGTCCCGCACGTTCGCCGGGATCCTGGTGAATACCGCCCTCGCCAACATCACCACCAGCTACTTATGGTTCGCGCTGACGTTCTGGGTGTACCTGCAGACGCGCAACGTGATCGCCACCGGGGTGATTGGCGGCGCGTACATGCTGTTGATCGCCCTCTCCAGCATCAGCTTCGGAACTTTCGTGGACCGCTACCGCAAGCTGGCCGTGATGCGCTTCGCCGCCGGCTTCACGCTGGTGATGTTCGTGCTGTCCGGGGTCATGTTCCTGCTGACACCCGCCGCCCGGCTCCTGGACCTGACACAGCCCTGGTTCTGGGTCTTCACCCTGATCATCCTGGTCGGAGCGGTGGTGGAAAACATGCGCAACATTGCGCTCTCCACCACCGTCACCATCCTCATTGAGCCGGATCGGCGGGCCAACGCCAACGGGCTGGTGGGCATGGTGCAGGGACTGATGTTCATCGTCACCTCGCTGCTCTCCGGGCTGTCAGTCGGGCTGCTGGGCATGGGCTGGACGATCGTCGTCGCGATAGTGCTCACGGCGCTGGCATTCGCGCACCTGCTCATGCTGCGCATGCCCGAGGAGGTGCGCGCGGCCGCCACTGACGCGCACGGCGGATTCGACCTACGCGGCTCCCTCGCCGCCGTTCTAGCCATTTCCGGGCTGTTCGCGCTGATCCTCTTCTCCACGTTCAACAACTTCATCGGCGGCGTCTACATGGCGCTGATGGATCCCTACGGCCTGGAAATGTTCCCGGTGGAGCTGTGGGGGATCTACTTCGCGCTCGGCGCCACCGGGTTCATCGTGGGCGGAGCGCTGATCGGAAAATTCGGACTCGGGTCCAACCCGCTGCGTACCATGCTCATCGCCGTGATCGTCATGGGGATTCTTGGTGCGGTGTTCACGCTGCGGGAGTGGGCATGGCTGTACATCACCGGCATCTGGCTGTACCTGGTTCTGGTGCCTTTCGTGGAGGCCGCCGAGCAGACGGTCATCCAGCAGGTGGTGCCTCTAAACCGGCAGGGTCGGGTGTTCGGATTCGCCATGGCGTTCGAGTCCGCGGCAGCGCCAATCACCGCGTTCCTCATCGCGCCGATCGCCCAGGTCTGGATCATCCCCTACGCGCGGTCCGCAGAGGGTGCCGCCCAGCTGGCGCCGCTGCTGGGCGAGGGCACCTCCCGCGGCATCGCTCTGGTGTTCCTGGCGGCCGGGATCATCATGATCGCCGCCGCGATGCTGGCTTTCCTGACCCCGGTCTACCGCCGGGTCTCTGCGTCGTACGCGCGGACGGCTGCCGAGGAGTCGGGGATGGCGAACACCGCCTCCTCGTCCTCGTCCTCCAAATGAGTAGGAACTGCTTCTAGCACTCGCCTGCCGCGGCTCGTAGGTCACACCCGCTTCCGCACCCGCCGCGCTACTCCGCGGAGCCCGCCCGGCCCGGCTGGCTGGCATCAACCGGGAAGGTCATGAACGCCGGCGTCTCGTACGGATGCGCGGACAGCGCGGCGCCCACGACGGCGGTGCGCCGGGAGCGCGGGTAGATGGCCTCGATCCGGGTTTCCGGCACCTCCTCGGGGGATCCGACGGCGCCGATGGCCGGGTTCGCGCCGGGCAGCGGCGTGAAACGCCCGGTACCTTCGAGGCTGAACGAGCAGTGCGAGTAGTTGCCCAGGCGGCCCGCCCCGGCGTCGCCGATGGCTTGCCGGACAGCCTGTGCGGCATCGGTGGGGACGTAGATGACCAGGCAATCCATGGGCTCCATGGCTGAAAGTCTGGCACGGACCGCTGCGGAATGGCTCGGCTTTGCCGCAAGCAAGGGCGGGCGGCCGCGTTGAACCCGCGGCCGCCCGCCCTTATCCGGTGTGGGCTGGGCCTCAGCGCACCGACTTCCGCTCGTAGAGCGCCATGGACCAGGCATACCCGGCGACCGCAATGACCACGCACCATCCGATCGCGAGCACCGGACTCCAGCCGAGCGGGGTGCCAAGCAGCAGGCCGCGGATGGCCTCGATGAACGGCGTGAACGGCTGGTACTGCGCGAACCACTGCATCCACTCCGGCATCGACTCGGTGGGCACGAAGCCGCTGCTGAGGAAGGGCAGGAAGGTCAACAGGAGGGGCAGATTGCTCGCTGTCTCGACCGACTTCGCCTGCATCCCCATGGCCACCCCCAGCCAGCTGATCGCGAACGCGATGAGCACGAGCAGACCGGCGGTCGCACTCCACTCGACCGGTCCGGCAGTCGGGCGGAAGCCAATCAAGAGGCCGACGCCGAGCACCAGCACAACGGCGATGATCGCCTGGATGGTGTTGCCGAGCACGTGCCCGGCAAGCACCGCAGCCCGTGAGATCGCCATGGTGCGGAACCGCGCCGTGATGCCCTCGGCCATGTCCATCGAGACCGTCGTGGCGGTGCCGCCGGCGCTGCCCGCGATGGTCAACAGCAGGATGCCCGGCATAACGTATGCGACATACGCCTCCCGCCCTCCGGCCGGATCCGCACCGGGCAGGCCGGCCCCGAGGGTGCCGCCGAACACGAACACGAAGAACAGCAGGAGCACCACCGGCCCCACGATGGTGAACACGGACAGGCCCGGGTAGCGCACCATGTGCAGCAGGTTGCGGCGCAGCATGGTGGCCGCGTCGGCGATGACGTGCGATTGGCGGCCGGTGCCCGGGGTCGTCTGGCGCCGGGCGGTGATGGTGGTCATGACGCGGTTCCCTTCGTGTCGGCCCGGCTGGTGAGCGCGAAGAACACGTCATCGAGGTCCGGGGTGTGGATGCTGAGGTCGTCCACCTCGAGGTTGGCCGAGTCGAGGCGGTCCAGCACGGTGCGCAGCGCGCCCACCCCGCCATCGCTCGGCACGGCAAGCGAGAGCCCGGCGTCGTCGCGGGCCGACTCGTCGAGCAGGCGGGCAGCGGAGTCGAGCGCCGCGGCATCCGCGAACCGGAGCCGGATGTGGCCTCCGGGCACCAGGCGCTTGAGCTCGTCCGGGGTCCCCTCGGCGACGATGCGGCCGCCGTCGAGCACCGCGATGCGGTCCGCGAGCTCGTCCGCCTCGTCGAGGTACTGGGTGGTGAGCAGCACGGTGGTGCCGTCCGCGACGAGGCCGCGCACGATGTCCCACATGGTGCGGCGGCTACGAGGGTCCAGGCCCGCGGTGGGCTCGTCGAGGAAGATGACGCTGGGCGCCGAGACAAGGGTCATCGCCAGGTCGAGGCGGCGGCGCATCCCGCCCGAGTAGGTGGCAAGCGGTTTGCGGGCGGCGTCGGTGAGGTCGAACTGCTCCAGCAGCTCGGCCACCCGGGTCCTTGAGCGGTTCGCCCCGAGGTGGCGCAGCCGGGCCATCAGCTGGAGGTTCTCCTCGCCGGTGAGGAGGTTGTCCACCGCGGAGAACTGTCCGGTGAGGCCGATCGCGGCGCGCACGCCGCCCGGATCGCGGACGACGTCGCAGCCGTTCACGACGGCTGTGCCGCCGTCGGGCCGGACAAGCGTGGCCAGAATGTGCACGGCGGTCGTTTTGCCCGCGCCGTTCGGGCCGAGCAGCGCCGTGACGGTGCCCGCGCCCACGGTGAGGTGGACGTCGTCGAGCACGACCTTTTGGCCGTAGGACTTCCGCAGCCCGCGGGCTTCGATCGCTGGCGTATTCATGGGTTCGTTCCTTTCCGCTGGATGCCCGGAGTTAGCGGGCGCGTTGGATGCTGATGTCGCTGGCCCGGGTGCGCGCGTGCACTGCGACCGCCTGTTCGGACGCGCCGGGAGCGTGGTCGCCGTCGAGCTCGTTGCGCACGTGCCCGTCCTTCGAGGACAGGTCGAGCCAGGCGGGAACGCCGGGCCGCACGCCGATGGTGACCTGGCCGAAGCCGCTCTCCACCTGGATGGAACCGCTCGAGACCTCGCCGAGGTGGATGCTGCCGTACGCGGTCTTCGCCGCAACGGAGGCGAGCGCCTTCGTGATCTCGAGGTCGCCGTAGGAGAGCTTCGCGTCGAGGTCGCCGCCCGACTCCCCGATCAGGATGCTGCCATGCGATGCCTTGAGGAGCGCGTCGCCGGTGACCGTTCCGATCCGGATCTGACCGTGGTCGGCCGTGATCTCGAGTCCGCCCTTGGCGGTACCCACGGTCGCGTTGCCGTGCGAGGCGCGTAGCCACAGGTCGCCGGTGGTGTCCAGATCCACGCGGCCAAGCGAGCTTTTGATGCGGGTCGCGCCGAGGCGTCCGACGGTTCGCACGCCTCCCACCGCGATTTCGGCGGTGAACCGCGATCCGGCCGGCAGCTCGACTTTGACGTCGACCGACTCGGTGGGCCCCCGCCAGCTGAAGCGGGGCCGCGGGCCCTTGATGGTGACCCGCTCGCCGTCGAAGTCGACCGTGGTCTCCTCCGCGCCTCGGCGGTCCACCGCCTTATCCGGGTTGGTGGGCGAAACGGTCACCACCGTGTCGGCGCGGTCACCGGCGAAGACGTCGATCGCGCCGACCTGGAGGTTGATGGCGAGGTCAATGGGGGCGGGGGTGTTGAACGTGGGCATGCCGAAGTCTGCCTTTCTGTGGGTGTGTTCGTTCGGCCCCGCGGGTTCGCGTGGCTGGTGGGTGTGTTGGGCTGTGGTGGCGTGAGCGGGTTACCGCGCCCAGCCCGCGAAGTTGTCGCCGGTGCGCAGCGTGCGCTGCGCGGATCGTCGCTGCTTCGGCTGGAGTGCGGTGGCGACGGCTCGGACCAGCCAGGTGTTGACGGACAGCCCGTCCGCCGCCGCCGCCTCGTCCACCCGCGCCTTGAGGGCGTCGGGCAGGCGGAGCGTGGTGCGGGAGGTGCTCGCGTCGTCGAGATCGAGCGGTGCAGCCGGACGGTCGTCGTTGTCAGGTTCGGTGTTTGGCTGGGTTACAACGAACTCGACGTCGCGACCGCGCAGCCGCAGGTCAACCGAGCCGGGCGCGAGATCCCGGGTGATCTCGCCGGCCGCGGCCGACAGGGCATCGAGTAATACGAGCCGCGTGGCGGCATCCAGCCCGGCGGCGAGCCGTTCGGCGGCGGCTCGGGTGTTTTCCGAGCCGTCCTCCGCGGCATCCACTACCTGGCGTTGCAGGTCGGTGACGTACTGTCCGAGTTCCATGCCACCATAGTGACACCACTGTGGTGTCACGTCAAGGCCTGGTGGTGTCAAGGACAGCGCGCCCGGGCATTGTTCAGCCGCCCGTCCTGCAGGCTGGGCGCCGGGAGCGGGGCGTTTCCGGCGTCGGGGCTGATAATCAAGGCATGAAGGCGCTGACGGACTCCCTTGCGGTGTTTGCCGCGTGCTACTCGCTGGGTGCTGTCGCGGGTGCGATTCTTCTCGTTGTCGCGCTGCACAAGCTTGAACCGGAATTCGACCCCTCCTGGCGGATGCTCAGTGAATATTCGCTGGGCAGCTACGGCGTGATCATGCGGATTGCGTTCATCCTCGGCGGAACCGGCGTCGCAGCGTCCGGCATTGCCTTGTGGCCGCCTGCGGGCGTTCTGGCAGTCGGACTTCCCGTGGTGGCGCTAGGGCCGCTCGGGGCGGCTTTTGTCGACACGGACCCGATCACGACGCCACGGCCGGAGATCACAGGCCGGGGCAAGGTCCACGCCGGGCTCGGCTCGCTCTTCATCCTGGGCTTTCCCGTTGCCGCGACCTTTGCCGGAATCGGTGCAGCCATGCATTCGCCCGCCGGCCAGATTCTCGCGTGGGCGGCGGTCATCCCGTGGGCGGGCCTGATCTGGTTCCTCGGCGCGACATTCCGGTTCGGTCAACCCGACGCGGTCGGGAAGCCCGAGGTACTTATCGGCTGGCCCAACCGCTTCAGCATGCTGGCATATCTGGCCTGGGTGGCGTTGGCGGGCGGCCTGACACTGATCCAGGCTCTCTGAGGACCGAAGAACAGCAGGGAGCGAGCTAAGGCCGGGCAGGCACGGCCAGGATCTGCTCATAGTGTTCCACCGTTGGAAACGGTGAATAGAAATGATGCAGCAGCCCGCGCCACTCCTGGTACTCCGCGGACCCCCTGAAACCTTCCGTATGGTCCTCCAGACGGGCCCATTCCACCAGCAGCAGATACGTGGCGGTGCTCTCGATGCATCGCGAAAGCGTGAGGCCCTGGAATCCAGGCATGGAAGCAATGATCAGCTTCGCCTTGCTGAAGGCAATCTCGAAATCGTCCTCCATACCGGGCCGGACGGAGAGCAAGGCATGTTCGGTGATCATCCCACCATCATGACCCATCTTCTACCGCCGGGTGTCACCGCGGCAATGACGGGGCCGGCGGCCTAGTCCGGCGACCGGTGAAGGACAAAGATGCCGCCGTACGCGGGCTGGTCCGATCGTTGCCGGTCACTCTGGGTGTATTCGTCCAGCACAGCGCCTATGCGCGTGATCAGGTCCTCGGCGTCCTTCTCGGAGAGGTGCAACACGAAACGTGAGAGGCTGGCGATCGCGTCCGGCCCTGCTTCCGTCAACTCTTCCCGGAACGCCTCGATCGGCGCCAGCGGACCGCCCGGACCAGCTTCACGCAGTGCAGTGTCCAGGTTCCAGGACCGCCCCGTGGAACGGTACGGCTTCTCCAGCGCACCACTTTCTCCCGTGCGGACCTCGGCAGCTTCAAGGAATCCGGTGGAGAGCAATTGCCGCACGTGATAGAGCACTGTCCCTGGATCCTGGCCCAGCCGGTCGGCGAGTTGTTTGTTGGTCAGTTCGCGGAGTCCGCACAGGCGCAGGATCCTCAGACGCAGCGGATGGGCCAGCGCCTTGATTTCCCGGGCGCTGGCGGCGGGTTTATTCTCGTTCACGCTGGTCGGCTCTGCGTCCGTCATGGATCCATCCTACGATCCGGTGTACAAACTTCAACCCCCTTGAATTTTCTCAATCACTAGGGAATGGTTCACCTATGACTAGTTCCGCCGCGCAGGTGAAGGTACGGGGTGGCGCGCCGCTGGGTGCGTCCTATTGGAAGCTGTGGACCTCATCCGGGCTCTCCAACCTCGCGGACGGCGTCTTCAAAATCGCGCTGCCGCTGCTGGCCATTCAGTTCACGCAGTCACCCCCGCTGATTGCCGGGCTGACGGTCGCAGCGACGCTTCCCTGGCTCCTCTTCGCCCTCACTGCCGGCGCGCTGGCCGACCGGTTGGACCGGCGCAAGCTCATGCTGTGGGCCAACCTCGGCCGCGCGGTCCTGCCGGCCGTCCTGGTCGCCGTCGTCCTGTTGGATTTGGGCTCCATGTGGGCTCTGTACGTTGTCGCATTGCTGGTGGGGGTGGCTGAAACGCTCTACGACACCTCCGCGCAGTCGATCCTGCCCCAGGTGGTGCACAGGGATCAGCTGTCGCGCGCCAACGGCCGGCTCTATGCCGTCGAGCTCACCGCCAACCAGTTCGTTGGTCCCCCGCTGGGCGGGCTGCTGGTGACCCTCGGCGTCGTTGCGGCCTTTGCGGCGCCGGCGGCCCTCTGGCTTGCGGCCGTCGGCGCCCTGTTCCTGGTCCCGGGCGCTTTTCGCACAGAGCGGGAGGTGAAGACGACACTGCGATCCGACATTGGTGAGGGTTTGCGGTTTCTCTGGAACCAGAAGATCCTTCGCACGCTCGCGGTGATGACCGGGGTGTTCAACTTCGCATCCAACGCGGCATTCGCGGTGTTGGTGCTGTTTGCCGTGGGTCCGGCGTCGGAGATGGGACTGTCCGAAGTGGGGTTCGGCCTACTTTTGACGAGCTCCGCCCTCGGCGCCCTGGTTGGCTCGTTCATCGCCGAACGGGTGGAGGCCAAGCTGGGCCGGTCCAAGTCCCTGGCACTCACCATCTTCGGGGGCGCCTTGTTCGTAGGTGCGCCGGCCGTCACGGACAACCCCTACGTTCTTGGCCCGCTCCTGTTTGTGGGCGGCGTGCTGATCGTGCTGTGGAACGTCATTACCGTTTCCCTGCGCCAGCGCATTGCCCCCAACCGCTTGCTGGGCCGAGTCAACAGCGCCTACCGCCTGCTGGCGTGGGGCACCATGCCGCTCGGTGCGGCAGTTGGCGGCCTGCTGGCCCAATGGCTGGGCCTGCAGGTCATGTTCGGCATCATGGGAGTGCTGACCCTCGCGCTGCTCGGGTTGATGCCGATCCTCACGGACAAGGCGATTGCCGCAGCCGACGTGGAGTCCTAGGTTGCGTCGGACGCAGCGGCGAAGCGCCGCGGCGCGCTCTACACTGCTTGGATGGAGGCTACGGTCAGCGGAGTTCCTGTGCATTACGCCGCGTACGGCACCGGCACCCCGGTTCTGGCACTGCACGGCGCTGGTGTGGATCATCGCGAGATCGCCGGCGCCCTTGAACCGATATTCTGCAACGTTCCCGGGTTTCGGCGCCTGTATCCGGACCTGCCTGGGATGGGCCGCACTCCGGCGCCCGAGACGATCACAAGCAACGACGACGTCCTGGACCTCTTGCTCGGCTTCATCTACAGCACCATTGGCGATGAGCCGTTCCTTGTCATGGGTCAGTCGTACGGCGGCTACCTGGCCCGCGCCGTTGCCGACCAGAGACCTCAGCAGGCTGTCGGGCTGGCGTTAATCTGCCCGGTTGGCGCGCATACCCGCGACGTGCCTAAGCACGAGGTTCTTGTGGCGTCGGCCGACCTCAGCGGCAACCTGGACCCTGAGCTCGAGGCTTCCTACCGTAGCTACTTCGTTGTGCAGACGGCCGAAACGCTTAACCGGTTCCAGGAGTTGGTGGCTCCCGGAGCGTCACTCGTCGATGAATCGAGCCTGATGCGGATCTTTTCGCACTGGGAGCTACGGGATCGCCCGGAAGCTGCGAAAACCTATCTTCACCCTGTGCTCATTCTTGCAGGGAGGCAGGATGCCACGGCCGGGCACTCTGGCCCGCGGGAACTGATCGAGCACTACCCTCGCTCTACATTTGCCGTACTCGATCGCGCCGGCCACGCGCTGTTCCACGAGCAGCCCGCCCTCACGCAAGCCCTGGTGGTCGAATGGCTCGCGCGCGTGCGTGAGCTGTCCACGACATGAAATGGCCGCCTCAGGTGCGGACCCCTGCGGGGCCGGCATCCGCGTCGGGGTTCGCGCCGCTGGTACGCCGCACATTCACGGACGGCACCGGCTCCTCATCGCCCGGCCCCAAAAAGCGCCAGGCCGCGACTCCCGCGGTCACCGCGACGGCTACGGCCCCGGCAATCAACCAGGCTTTCCCCGAAGCCGTCCGCCGCGACTTCGCCCGGGCGGGTGCCGGGACAACCTTAGGGGCCACCCGCTGCAGGCCCTCGTGAACGCGGGGAGCCAGAGTTTCCACTCCGCCGGCGAGCTCGTCAGCGAGCCGCCGCAGACCGGCCTGGATCCTCGGGGACGCAGATTCAATCCCGGTGTCGAGCCCCGCGACCGCCTTCTGCAGTGCCGCCTCGACGCCGGGAGTGGCCCACTCCCTCCCCTTCGTGAGCTGGGACATGAGATTCTCGGAAAGATGCCGGATCTGATCGGCCTGCACTGTGGGTGTTGCCGTCCGCATGGGTGCCTCCTCGGTGTGATGGATGCCCATAGCCTACGGCGCAAGGCGCCGTCGAAAAAAGCCCCTCCCGGCAGCGGCGTCAGGAGGCGACCATAGTCCCGTCAGGCCCGGGCGAAAAAGTGTCGGCTACGCAGTGCCTACGTGTCAGAATCCTCACATGACCAAGGAACGCAGTGAACTGAAGAGCATCGGATACGAGATCTTCATCGGCATCCTCTCGATCCTGTCGATCGTCAATCTCGTGCTCTTGTATCTCGTGCAGGACGAGTCGCTCGACACCGTACTCACCGTGATGAACGCCATTTTCAGCGTGATCTTCCTCGCCGACTTCCTCTACCGGATTCTCACCGCGCCATCGGCGGGCGCCTATTTCTTCAAGCACTTCGGCTGGGCCGACCTGTTGGCCAGCGTGCCTGTTGCGCAATTCAAGATCCTGCGCGTCTTCCGGCTGGTCCGGGTGTACCGTCTGTTCCGCGAGGTCGGCAGCGGCACGATCGGCCGCGCGCTGATCAAAGATCGGGCCGGCAGCTCCCTGTACGTACTGCTGCTCATGGGCATTTTGGTGCTGGAGTTCGGAAGCCTCTCCATTCTCCGCGTCGAGCAGAACGCCCCAGAGGCCAACATCACGACCGCCTCGGACGCCATCTGGTACACGATCGTCACCATCTCAACAGTTGGATATGGTGACCAATATCCGGTCACCGATGCGGGCCGCACCATCGGCGCGGGCATCATCGTCCTCGGTGTCGGCATCTTCGGCACCTTCACCGGCTACCTGGCCAACTTCTTCCTGTCGCCGAAGAAGAAAGAGCAGGCACCGATGGCCAGTGCGGCCGACAGTCGTACCGCGACGGTCGACGGACTCCGCCTGCGCCTCGAAGCGTCCGAAGCCAAGCTCACCGAGATCAGGAAACTGCTTGCCGAGCCAACCCAGTGAACTTCTACCAATAGTCTTTTGAACCTGCGATTCACCGCTCCGGCACAAGCACCCCCAAGGACGACGACAGGGTACTCCACCGCGCGACACGGGCCCTGCCCGCCCGGCGGGAGCCGCACTTTCGTAGACTCAAGGGAGATCCAGCTTGTTTCCGCTTGAGACAGGCCCGCCACAGGAAGAGCCATCGATGAAGATTATCGTCCTAGTAAAAGAGGTCCCCGACACCTACGGGGACCGAAAACTGAACCTTGAAACAGGCCTCGCCGACCGCGAAGCCAGCGAGGCAGTCATTGATGAGATCGGTGAGCGGGCCCTGGAGCTGGCACTGACGTACGCAGACGCGAACCAGGGCACGGAGGTCGCAGTCCTCGCCCTCGCTCCGGAGGGCGCCACGGCTACGATCCGCAAGGGTCTCGCGATGGGCGCGGGCAGCGCCACCCACATCTCCGACGAGGCACTCCGGGGTGCGGATCTTGGACTGACCGCCGAGACCCTCGCCGCAGCGATCCGCCGCGTGGAATTTGACCTGGTGATCACCGGCAACGTCTCCACCGATGGGTCCGGCGGCATGATTCCCGCGATGCTCGCCGAATTGCTCGACGTGCCCCTTGCCAGCGGCCTCAGCTCCGTACACATCAGCGACGGCGCCGTGTCCGGCTCCAGGCCCGTTGAATCCGGCGTGCAGCAGGTCTCAGCGACCCTGCCCGCGGTGATTTCCATTACCGAGGCGCTTCCCGGGCCGCGCTTCCCGAACTTCAAAGGCATCATGGCCGCGAAGAAGAAGCCCGTTGAGGTGCTGACGCTCGCAGACCTCGGGGTCACGGCCGACAACCCGGACGCGGCGCGGTCGATCATGCTGACCGTGGCAGAGAAACCCCCGCGCGAAGCCGGCGTGAAGATCATTGACGAGGGTGATGCCGGCGAGAAGCTGGCCGACTTCCTCATCGAAAACCGACTGGCGTAAGGAACAACGATCATGACTGAATTCCCTCGTGACGCCATCCTCGTCGTCGTCGAAACCCAGGCTTCCGGAGAACTCGAGAAGGCAGCCCCCGGACTCTTCGGCGCTGCCGCCGGAGCCGGCACGCCGATTGCCCTGGTGCTCGCCGCACCCGGCACCGGAAGCGCCGCCGCCGCCGCCGCGGAGGCCGCGGACCTTGGTGCCGCGCACGTACTGATCGCCGAGACTCCGGATCCCTCCGCGCTCGGCGTGCCGGGCGTAGACGCCCTGGCCGCCGCTGTGGAGCAGGTGCAGCCGGACGCCATCCTGATATCGCATTCCCTGAACGGGCGCGACCTAGCCGGCCGCTACGCCGCCCGCGCGCGGGCAGCGGTATGCGTTGACGCCGTCGGTGTGTCCCGTGATGACGAGGGCGTCGTGGCACACCACTCCGTCTACGGCGGCGCCTACAACGTGACGTCAACGGCCACGTTCGGCGCGCCGGTCATCACGGTCCGGCAGGGCTCCATCGAGGCGCGCGCTGCGGCCCGGCCGCCGGCGTCGGAGACCCTGGCGGTGACGCCTTCCGGGAAGCCGGCCGCCCGGATCGACTCGTTCGACGAGGCCGTTGTGGCGACCTCCCGGCCTGAGCTGCGAGGCGCCGCAAAGGTTGTCGCGGGTGGCCGCGGGCTGGGGTCGGAGGAACAGTTCGCCCTGGTCGGACAGCTCGCCGATACCCTCGGCGCTGCCATTGGCGCTTCGCGGGCCGCGGTGGATGCGGGCTACGTCCCGCAGGCGCACCAGGTCGGCCAGACCGGGGTTTCCGTGTCATCACAGCTGTACATCGCGCTGGGCATCTCCGGCGCCATCCAGCACCGGGCGGGCATGCAGACTGCGAAGACGATCGTCGCCATCAACAAGGACGGAGACGCGCCGATCTTCGAGATCGCCGACTTCGGTGTGGTCGGCGACCTCTTCACGGTGGTACCCCAGCTGATCAGCGCCCTTGAGGCCCGGAAGAAGTAGCCATGACACCCCAGTCTCGGTCCATTCGGCGGGGCCTGCCCCGCGTCGAAGGCGGTGACCCCTGGCCTCCAGCAGGTGAGGCGCCCGCACGCATTGTCACGGCAGAAGCTCCGCCGGAGCTTGTTTCCCCGGCGGAACCGGCCACCGCCGCGCCCTCCGTTCCCTCCCTGCCCGCCGCGCCCCCTCCCCCGAAAACGGCACCGGGTGCGACGGCGGTGTCCGCTCCGGTCCCTGCCGGGAACTCCGGCGCCGCGGCGCCGCGGCAGCTTCGCCGCGGCCTGCCGCGCGTGCCGGGCGGCGAACCGTGGCCGCCAGCGGGCGAGGTTACGGCATCAGCGGCAGCCCTGTCCGGGGCTCCCGCCGCAGGCGACACCCAGCCGCCGACGGCAGCTGAGACGCCGACGCCGACCGCCGTCGCCGCTGCAGCTCCGCAAGAAGTACCGGCAGCGTCGCTGCCCGCCGCTGCTCCGGCCACCGCACCCGCCACCCTGACAACGGGAACCACACCGCTCCGCCGCGGGCTTCCGCGCGTCCCGGGCGGTGAACCGTGGCCGCCGGCTGGACTTGCTCCGGTGGTAGCTGTTGCTTCTGCTGTCGCCGCCGCCCCCGCGGTCCAGGCCGAGCCCGAACACATGGCTCCCGCCGCGGCTGCCAGCGTGCCGGAGACTGTTCCCGAGGTGGAGCCGCCTGCGACGGTGGAGTCGACCGCGCCCGCGAGCGCACCCGCGGTCCCCGCCGCAGCACCCGCCGCCCCACCAGCAGCTCCGGCACCGGCGGCACCATCAGCCGCCGCTCAAAAGCCCGTGAAGCCGAAGACCGAGGCAAGGCTCTACGGGTCTCGCACCCTGGGCCAGTGGATCAAGCGCGTGGTGCTCCTCGTCGTCGGCGCCGTGGCCGCCGCAGCGATTCTTGTGCTCGCCGCGCGCGGTGTGACGACGCTGCCGGGCGTACCCGAGTTCCTCGAAAGGTACCCCGGCGAGTACCACTTGCCGGAGGCCGCCGAACCGGGCTTCCCGTGGTGGGCGCAGTGGACACACTTCCTGAACTTCTTCCTGATGGTGCTCATCATCCGCTCCGGCTACCAGGTGCGCACGCAGCAGAAGCCGCCGGCGTTCTGGACGCCGAAGCGCGGTGGCAAGAAGATCAGCATCAACCTGTGGCTGCACCAGTCGCTGGACATCCTGTGGCTGGCCAACGGCCTCATCTTTGTGGTGCTGCTGTTTGCCTCCGGCCACTGGATGCGCATCGTCCCGACCAGCTGGGAGGTGTTCCCGAACGCGCTCTCCGCGCTCCTGCAGTACATGACACTCGACTGGCCCGTGGAGAACGGCTGGGTGAACTACAACAGCCTGCAGCAGCTCATGTACTTCATCGTGGTCTTCATCGCGGCTCCGCTCGCGGCCATCACGGGTGCGCGCATGAGCGAGTTCTGGCCGAAGGACGCGAAGACGCTGAACAGGATCTACCCGGTGGAGGCTGCGCGCGCGCTTCACTTCCCCACGATGCTGTTCTTCGTGCTGTTCATCCTCATCCACGTGTTCCTGGTGTTCGCGACCGGTGCGCTGCGCAACCTGAACCACATGTTCGGCGGCACCGACGTGGTGAACTGGACCGGGTTCTGGCTTTTCGCGGCAGCCATCGCCGTCACGGCGGCCGCATGGTACGCCGCCCGCCCGCTCGTGCTCGCACCCATCGCGAAGCTGTTCGGCCAGGTGAGCAGCCGCTAGGCGAGGGACCGGCCGGCCGCTACGCGAGGAGCCGGCCGGCCAATTTTCCCGCTATCGCTGCATTGGGTGCCGTGGTACGTTCAGCGTGATCAGGAGGTCCTAGCGCGGCTCCTATCCAGCCCGGCTCCTGGCACAACCCCAGAAAGCGGAGGCAACGATGCCAACACTCATGATCTTCCACGAAGTCGACGACGTTGAGCACTGGCTCAGTTCACCAAAACGGGAAGAAGTATTCGGGCCGCTGGGCATCACGGTTCGAACCTTCATCGACCCGGCAAAGAGCAACCGTGTGGGGCTGATCGCCCAGGTCCCCGACATGGAAACGTTCCAGCGGATCATGGAGTCCGAAGCGGCAGCCGAAGCGATGAAATTCGACGGCGTCCGTCCGGACACCATCCTGGTGCTCGTCGAACCCTAGGCACACCGGGCCGAGCGACGCCGAGCCAACGACGGCTGAAAGTTGGCCAAGTTCATCCCGCTGGCCGGTCCGCTGCTGGCCACCAGTTCGCTGAGCTCGGGAATGGTCGCGGCATGAGGATCACTCGTACAGCCAGCGCAGTATGGAAAGGCCGAAGGGACCGGTCCGGTGCAATACCGTACGCAGTCCCTTCGGCTCCACCCCCCGGGGGTAGGTCGGACGGTGCGCTACCGTTGCTTCTTTTCGGGGAGGAACATTGCCTTTTCCAGCGGTGTCACGGTGAGTGATCTGAGCTGAGCGGCCCCGCCTTCGGCGAAGAGTGCCATCTTGTCGGCGCCGGCGTTGGGGAACACCTGATCAGTGATGGTCCGCAGACCGTCCTGGGCGAACACCTCGACGGATGAGCGGTCGAGATAGATCCGCATGTTGATGTTGCCGTTCTTGTCCAGCTTGACGGGAGCGCCCTCGATGGAAGCGAATGCCGGGTGGAACGCGGTGTTTCCAGAGTTGGTGCGGTCAACGAAGAGCTTCCCGGTCGTGGCGTCGTAGCCGATGACGGTGGATGATGTTCCATCGCCCAGCACAGTGATGCCGGATTTCTTGGCCGTGCCCGGAGCGAAGGTGATATCGACTCGTTGGACCTGACCGGAGGCGGCCGCGGGCAGCGGCGTTGTTCCCTGCGGGATCGGGATGCCGCCCTTGGCAACGTAGCTTGGCTTTTGGGCCAGCTTGTCGACCTGCTTGACCGCACTTTGGGTGAGCCTGGGCCCGTCCGGGGTCTGAGTCAGTTTCACTTCGCGCGGCAGTGCCATGGCGCTGCGCCACGGGTTGGTGGGGATGTTGTTGGCATAGTCCCAATTGTTCATCCAGCCGAGCATGACCCGCTTGTCTTCGGGCATGTTGGCGAAGGACACGGCGGCGTAGTAGTCACGGCCGTAGTCCAGCCAGTCATAGGACTGCAGTCGGCTTGTGGCTGCTGTGGAGCTCGCCATGAACTCGTCAGCGAGGATATGCCCCCAGCCGAATCGGTTGTTGTCGACGACTTTGATCTGTGCCTGTTGGCCAACGAATTCTTTGACATTCCAGGATGCCCAATCCAGCGATTCACTGTCGTTGCCGGTGGCCGTGCGGACCACCTTTCCGTTGATCACCAGGTTCACGGATTCTTCATCGGATCTGGGAACAGCGGCGGTGTCGGTGAGCATGACGTGGTCAAGAGTCAGGTGTCCCCACCCGCCGGTAGCTTGGTCAACAACCCGCAGTTGTGCATTCTGTCCCGCGAATTCGGAGACGTCCCAGCCCTTCCAGTTCAGGATTCCGGAATTGTCTCCTGCCAGGGAGCGGACCACGCTGCCGTTGATGAGCAACTGGACGGCCAGGATTTGTCCGGAGTCCGCGGAGCGGTTGCCGCCGCCGGCCAGCATGCTCATGAAATTCTTGGTGATGGGGAATTCCGGTGAGGTCAGGGTGCCCTGCCGGTCATCGCCCGGTGCGGTGCCGGTCTCGAAGGTGTTGATCCGCTTAGCTCCGATGTAATAGTCCCCGCCACTGGCGGAGGGCTGGAAATTCGGGGTGAGGTCGCCGGTTCCGGTCCAGTCGGCGTCGGCCAGTGTTGTCCCCTCCGGAACCTCGAAGCCGTTGAACTTGAGCTCCCCCTCGGGTGGGGTGTTGTCCAGCTTGCCGGAGACTCGCGGATGCTTGCCGCCGCCCACGAGGAAGTTCAAATAGTCATCGGACACCGTAAACGTTGGTGACTGCATGGACCCGAGCGGCCAGTCGCCGTCGTTGAAGGAGTTGATCAGGCCGGTGGCGCCGAATCCAGTCACCGGGCTCTGTCCGGGGAGGGCGCCGGAGGCGGGGGCGACACCGAAAGGGCCGTTCTTCCAGTTGCCGGGTTCGTTGTTTACCGTCCAGCCGTTGTAGGCGCCGTCGTTGAACCCGGCCAGGACCGTGCCGGGAGGAAGCGCGGCGGCCGGTTTGGTGGTGTCGGACGTGAAGGTGGTGCCATCGAAGTTTCCGACGAAGTACTGGCCGGCGGATCCGCCGGCCACGCCGCCGGGATTGATGTTGACCACCATGACCCATTTGATGTTTCTTTTGTCGCCGTCCACGGCGAGCGGGAACAGGTCCGGGCATTCCCACTGTCCCCCGGTGGCATTGGCGGGCCCGAATTCGCTCAGCGCCGTCCAGTCCTTGAGGTTGGCGGACTTGTAGAGGACCACCTTGTGCTCCTGCGCCTCCACCGCCGTCATCACCCAGTAGCCTCCGCCGCCCGGTGTGCCATACCAGAAGACCTTGGGATCGCGGAAGTTCGCCGAATTTCGGTTCAGGACCGGGTTCTCGTCGTATTGGGTCCAGGTCTGGCCGTCGTCCAGGCTGTAGGCCAGTGACTGTGCCTGCAGGCCACGATGCGGACTAGCTTCCTTATAGGCGCTGGTGTAAACCGCGATCAGGGGCGGGTTCTCTTTCGTGCCGAAACCGGAGGTGTTGTCCTTGTCCACCACGACGCTGCCGGAGAAGATGTCCTGCTCAGCATCGGTGGCGATCGCCAGGGGCTGCTCCTGCCAGTGGACAAGGTCCTTGGAGGTGGCGTGCCCCCAGGACATGTTCCCCCAGGTGTTGCCGGAAGGGTTGTGCTGGTAGTACAGGTGGTAGACGCCCTTGTGGAAGACCATTCCGTTGGGGTCATTCATCCAGTTTTTTTCGGGCGTGTAGTGGAAAGCCGGCCGGTAGGGTTCGTCCCCGAGGCCTGTGGCGGCCGACGCCGGCAGGGATCCTGCCAGTGCCGCGGCCAGCGTCAGTCCCGCGAGGGTCAATGCAGAAACGGCATGCGTCCTGCGGGTGGTCATTCTCTTCATCTGCTTGTTTCGCCCTTCATCGCGCGCATCGTCGGTAGACAACGTTGTCAGTGCGTCGGACTCTAAGTGATGTCCGTCGGACAAGTCAACGGTTTTGGCGGCCACGACCATGAGCACTTCCGGCACTTGGATGAATTACGCGAAAGGCCTGGCAGGCAGGACAAAATTCCCCGTCAACGAAGGCTGGAGGGGTTCCTTCTTCCGGGCACAGGTCCGTTCAGCCCCCACGGGGCCGAAAAGCGCCCCCGCGATCAGGCGGGTGGGCGACCTTGGTCGAGCGCTATTTCACCGGCAGGAGCCAGGTCAGTTCCGAACCGTCGCCTTCGATGTGGAGTGCCAGTTCCTCGTTGAATCTTGCGCCATAGTCGGCGCTGATGTGTTCCTGGAATGCAGCCTCATCGCGGTAGACCTCGAAGACAAAGTACTCGCGGGCATTCTCTTCGCGGGTGTAGGGGAGGAACAGCTCGTTTCCCGGTTCCAGGCGGACGTGCCGGGTCAGTTCAAGCATCATCTCGGCCACGCGGGCTTCGCTGCCCGGCTTGACGGTGAACTCGGCGTACAGGGTCTTGCTCATGGGTATCCCCTCAAAGTCTGTCGGTTGTTCAGGTATGGACGGGTCTCAGGATGGTGGGCGGAGTTCGCCGGAACCCCTTTGTATCAGCTCGGAGGGGACGACATAGGTACGTGGAGGCTGTTCGTCGCCGTCAATCCTGGCCAGTAGCCTCTCCGCTGCCAGCTTGCCGATCCGCTCGGGATGCTGGGCGATGACGGTTACGCCCGGGTCCATCATGTCGGCAAGGGTAAAGTCATCAAATCCTGTTAAGGCCACGCGGTTGCTTAGCCCTAGCTCCCGCAAGGCACGCATCGCCCCGAAGGTGACCAGGTTTTGACTGGAGAAGATCGCAGTCGGCGGGTCCTCAGCGGTGAGAAGCTCCAACGCGGCCAGCCTCGCCGATTCTTCATTGTGAAGGTTTTCGCGGATGGGAATCGTTGACGTGGGAATTCCGTGCCGGCCGATTTCCTCCATGAACCCCCGCCGGCGTTCCCGGGCGGTCTGGATGTCTGTACGGTCGCCCAGGTAGGCGAGTCTGGTGTGGCCGAAGCTCATCAGGTGAGCGGCCGCACTCGCGGCGCCCACGGCGTTGTCGGTCACAACGGCGTCTGCTTCCATTCCTACCGGCTCGCGGTCGATGAAGACCAAAGGCAGGTCACGGGAATGCTCCGGGATTACGTATGCCTGGCTTTTCGCGATCGGCGTGAGGATAAGCCCATCAACACGCCGGCCAAGAAACGCCGTAACGATGGCCTGCTCCCGCCGAGGGTCATCGTCGAGGCTGGCGGCAAAGACCGCTATCCCTCTGGCCCCCAGCGCATCTTCTATGGCCCGGTGGATCTCGCCACTGAATGGGTTGGAGACACTCGGCAGCAGGAGCCCGACGGAAAGCGTTCTCCTGCCCGCGCGGCGCAGGCTTCCGGCCGCCATGTCCAACTGGTAGTTGAGTTGTCGTGAAGCGCTGAGCACCTTTTCCCGGGTGGCGTCCGACACGCCAGGTTCGTCGTTGATCACCCGGGACACGGTCTTAATGCCGACGCCGGCAAGCGCAGCCACGTGGCGCATTGTCGGGCGACTGGCGGAAAGGGCCGGCTGGCTACGATCGGACATCGTTGTCAAGTAAATCGCTCCTTCTAAGTGCATCTATTGACTCTCCGGTGTGATGCTGGTTACATCGTACATGACATCGTTGTCGAGGCCGATGCGGCCTCAAACACCAGGAGATTCAATGTTGAGTTCCAAAGCACCCCGTTCAACGGCCACCCGCCTGTTCGCTGCAGGAGCAGTGTTGACCCTGGGAGCGCTCAGTCTTTCAGCCTGCGGCGGAAGTTCCCCGTCCAACACATCAACGGGAAGCGCGTCCGGTGAAAAGGTAGGCGTCTCGCTGATCGTTAAGACCACAACCAACCCGTTCTTCGTCTCCATGCAAGACGGGGCAAAGAAGGCCGCCGAGGCCGGCGGCGTGGACCTGAAGCTCGCAGCCGGCAAGGCTGACGGCGACGAGGACACCCAGATCCAGGCCATCGAGAACGCCATCTCCAAGGGCGACAAGGGCATCCTGATCACCCCCAACGGCCCGTCCGTAGTGGACGCCCTGAAGAAGGCCAAGGACGCCGGGCTCTTCGTCATCGCCCTGGACACCCCGCCGGACCCGGCCGACGCCGCCGACATCACGTTCGCCACGGACAACTTTGCCGCCGGCGAGCTGATCGGCAAATGGACCGCGGCCCAGCTGGATGGGAAAAAGGCGACCATTGCCCTCGTCGATCTCTTTGACGACAAGGTCGTCTCGGTTGACTACAACCGGGACCAGGGCTTCCTGACCGGCCTGGGTATCGACACCGCGGACAAGAAGAAGAACGGCGACGAAGCCAAGACCGGCAAGTACACCGGCGGCAAGGGCGGCGACTACGAGATCGTCGGCAGCCAGGCCTCCCAGGGCGCCGAGGACGGCGGACGCACCGCCATGGAAACCCTCCTCGCCAAGAACCCGAACATCAACGTCGTCTACACCATCAACGAACCTGCAGCAGCGGGTGCCTTCGAGGCACTGAAGGCCGCCGGCAAGGAAAAGGACGTGCTGGTGGTTTCGGTGGACGGCGGCTGCACGGGCGTGAACAACGTCAAGGCCGGCGTCATCGGCGCCACGGCCCAGCAGTACCCGGTCAAGATGGCCGAACTGGGAGTGAAGGCCATCGTTGACCTCGCCAAGACCGGCCAGAAGCCGGCCAACTCCCCGGGGCTGGACTTCTACAACACCGGCGTCGAACTCGTCACGGACAAGCCGGCCGACGGCGTCAAGAGCATCACCACCACCGAAGCCTCCGACATCTGCTGGGGAAAGTAGCACACCCAGCTTCACTGCGGGGCGGGGAGGCCGGAGCCCGCGTCGGCCTCCCCGCCCCGCATCTACCGAGCTAGCTCCGCTCTAGCAACCATCACGGAAGATCAGGACCAATCGTGACCCAGCAACAGACCGCCGGCCCGCCCAGCGCCGGGCATGCCGACCTGGCGGAGGAATTCCTCGACCGCCAGACACCGCTCAGCCGGATACGCAATATCCTCCACCGCTACCCCGCGGTCAGCCCCGCCCTTGTACTTCTCATCTCGGTGGTCGTGTTCGGCCTCCTCAATGACAGGTTCCTGCGGGTTGAAAACCTCTCCCTGATTACCCAGCAGGTCTCCGTCGTCGGCACCTTGGCCATCGCCCAGACCCTCATCATTCTCACCGCAGGCATCGACCTTTCCGTCGGGGCCGTCATGATCCTTTCGTCCATGGTCATGGCCCAACTCGCTGTCAATAACGGAGTGCCTGCGCCCCTCGCGCTGCTCGCGGGCCTGGTCGTCGGACTCGCCGCCGGGGCCCTGAACGGGTTTCTGGTCACCCGGTTCCGACTCCCGCCATTCATCGTCACCCTCGGCACGCTGAATATCTTCATCGCCCTGACCCTGCTCTACTCCAACGGCGCTACAGTGCGCGGCTCGGCCATGCCGGACCTGCTCACCTGGACCGGAACCACCTTCCCGGTGGGCCCGGTCAGGATCTCCACCGGAGTCGTCGTGATGCTCCTGCTCTACATCGCCATCGCGTTCATCCTCGGCAAAACCGCATGGGGCAGGCACGTCTACGCCGTGGGCGATGACAAGGAAGCTGCCCGCCTGGCCGGCATCGCCGTGAACAGGGTCCTCATGAGCGTCTACCTCGCCGCCGGCGCCGTCCTGGCCGTCGGCGCCTGGATCCAGATCGGCCGTACCAACGCAGCCAGCCCCAACGCCGGCGTCGACCTGAATCTGGACTCCATCACCGCCGTCGTCATCGGCGGAACGAGCCTCTTTGGCGGACGCGGATCCGTCTGGGGAACCCTCCTGGGCGCCCTGATCGTCGGCGTCTTCCGCAACGGGCTCTCCCTCGCAGGCCTGGATGTGCTCTACCAGACACTCGCGGTGGGCGTCCTCATCATCCTCGCTGTGTCCATCGACCAGTGGATCCGAAAGGTGAAATCATGACCGCGACCCATCTGGAGCCGGCCGGAACGCAAGTACGCCAGCCCATCCTGCAGGCCAGGAACCTCGTCAAGACCTTCGGTCGGGTCGTAGGCCTGGACGGCGTCAGCCTTGATCTGTACCCGGGCGAAGTCCTGGCGATCATCGGCGACAACGGCGCAGGCAAGTCCACGCTGATCAAGTGCCTCACCGGTGCCGAAATTCCGGATACCGGCGAGCTGATGGTGTCCGGGCAACCGGTCCACTTCAAACGCCCCCAGGACGCCCGAGCCCACGGCATCGAAACGGTGTACCAGAACCTTGCCGTCTCGCCGGCCCTGGACGTCGCCTCCAACCTGTTCCTTGGCCGCGAAGAACGGCGCGCGGGACTCCTCGGGAGCGTGTTCCGGATGCTTGACACCAAAGGCATGCGCACGAAGGCCAAGCAGGAATTGACCCGGCTGGGAATCTCCACCCTCCAGGACGTCACAGTGCCGGTGGAGAACCTCTCCGGAGGCCAGCGCCAGGCCGTCGCAGTGGCCCGCGCCGCGGCGTTCGGTTCAAAAGTGGTCGTGCTGGACGAGCCGACGGCGGCACTCGGCGTCCGGGAATCGAACCAGGTCCTGCAGTTGGTCCGGGACCTCCGGGACCGCGGCCTGCCAGTCATCCTGATCAGCCACAACATGCCCCACGTATTCGACGTAGCGGACCGGATCCACATCCAGCGACTCGGCAAATGCGCGGCCACCATCACGCCGCAATCCCACACCATGACCGATGCGGTGGCGATCATGACCGGTGCTGCCACCGCCTGACCCGCACCACCACCAACTCCGTCCGCGGGCCTGCACCGGGCCCGCGGACGGCTCCATGAAAGGCTCCCCGTGCCCGCCAGTTCTCCTTCACCCACTGCCATTTCTACAGTCACTCCGGACGTCGTTGTTATTGGCGAGGCGCTCGTGGACGTCGTCGCCGCCTCCGAAGGCATCATCGAGCACCCGGGCGGCTCACCGATGAACGTTGCCTACGGCCTGGGGCGCCTGGCCGTGCCCACTGCCTTGCTCACCTCTCTCGGGAATGATGCCCGGGGCGCAGCGATCGAAGCCCACCTCCGCAGTGCCGGCGTCGAGCTCCTCCCTGGCTCAAAGTCGGCGGTCCGCACGGCCTCCGCCACCGCCACACTCGCCGCCGACGGCTCCGCCTCCTACCGCTTCGACATCAGCTGGGAGCTGGCGCCGGTCGCTCCCCCTTACCTGCCCAGGGTGCTTCACACCGGATCCATCGCCACGTTCCTCGCGCCCGGCGCTTCCACCGTCAAGAGGCTTCTGGAGCAGGCGCACCGGGAGTGCCTGGTGACGTACGATCCCAACGTCCGGCCGGCGCTCCTGGGAAGCCAGGCCGAGGCACGCTCCATCTTTGAAGACCTGGTTCCGTTGACCGACGTCGTTAAGCTCAGCGACGAGGATGCCGCCTGGCTCTACCCCGGGCTCCAGCCCGAGGACGCCGCGGCTAGGATCCTGGCCCTGGGCGCCGGTTTGGCCGTGGTGACCCGCGGCGGGCAGGGATCACTGCTGACCACCCCCGACGCAACAGTGCACGTCCCAGCCATCACATCAGTGGTGGCGGACACTATCGGCGCCGGAGATTCCTACATGGCCGCCCTGATCTTCGGCCTGCTGGCCCGCAGCACCGAAGGGCTGGGGCGTGACGTCCTGGAAATCATCGGCCGCACGGCGTCGAAGGCCGCAGCCATTACCGTCCGCCGGCCGGGCGCCACACCGCCCACGGCCGCGGAACTGACAACCGAGCTGCCGACGGCTGGAACTCCGGCCTTCATCCACTGACATCTGACCCGCTGCCGGCGCCGGGGACCGGCCGCGGCCAGCCGGTCAGTGCGTGGAGGCCAGCCGCCTGTAGCTGAAGGACTTAAGCGTCAGCGTGCCCCCGGCCGTGACGGCCTTGATGCTCGGAGTGCCCGGCGCGGGGAAAACGAGCGACGTCATGGTCTTTTCGCCGCCGTTGATGAAAACCTCAACTGAGCTATGGTCCACGAAAATTGACAGCTCCACTTTCCCGTCACGCGCCGGGCTGGCTGCGCGCCGTGTTGCCCGGAAGTCCGGACCGAGGTCGGCGCTGCCGGTGACAGCAGCGTCAGCCGCCCGGGAGATGAATGCCGATCCGTCGGCAAAGTCATATCCGACCGTCGCGAATGTTCCCCCGCCGCTGCCGAGCTCGATCCTCGCAACGGAACCGTCGTCGCCGGCCGTCCGCTCAAGCGTCACATCGAGCCGGTATGCTCCGCCCTCCGGGGCGGGCAGCTGTCCTGCGCCGTCCAGTGTCATACGGCGTTCGCCGGTCATTTCCGCCGGGCCCTCGATGGACTGCATGGCGGCCGTTGGGTTCGACACCAGGATCGGCTTCCCCTCGACCGTTTCGAGCCTGATATCGCGCACCATGGAGTCGGCACCGCCGTGCCAGTCCTCAGTGGGCAGCTGCCGGGCATAGGCCCAGTTGTTCAACCACCCGACGGCGTGCCGGGAGGACATCCGCTGGCTGTCGGTGAGCCTGGGATCATCCCACGTCACCGCGGCGTAGAAGTCGGAGCCGGCGTCGAGCCACTGATGCGGCGCACCGGACGGGGTGAAGCGGGTTCCGTCCCACTCGCCGGTCCAGTAGGCGACGCCCGTGGTGAACCCTTCCTGGCTCCCGTTGGCGCTGGCGGCCAGGACCCAGGTCCGTTTGGATGGGTCGCCGTCGAGATCCAGCTGGAAGAGTTCCGGGCATTCGAGGGTGCCCAGGCCGGTGCGTTCGACGCCGGAAGTGTAGCGCCAGTTCTTCAGGTCCGTTGAGGTATATATGCCGATTTTGTCGCCTTCGGCGAGGGCCATCACCCATTGGCTGTGGGCTTCATCGCTGATGATCTTAGGATCCCGCCAGTCCGGTTCGCCGGGGTTTTCCATGACCGGGTTCTGCTCATACGCGGTGAACGTGTATCCGTCGTCGGTGGAATAGAACAGGGACTGCCGCTGGATGCCCTGGTCCTGTTGGGTCATGATGGCGATGACGGCGCCCTTGCCGAAGCCGGCCGAGTTGTCTTTGTCCACCACGGTGCTTCCGGTCTCGATGTCGCCCAGCCCGTTTTTATACTTCGCGATCGCCACCCCTTCGTCTTTCCAGTGCACCAGGTCTGTGCTGGTCAGGTGGTACCACTCGGTACCGTTCTCCTTGGGGTAGTCGGCGTTGTAGAGGTAGTAGTAGTGCCACAGCCCGTCAATCAGGATCGGCCGCTGCGGATCGTTCATCCAGTTCTTCTCGGGGGTGATGTGATAGCCGGGCCGGAACTCTGATGCTCCCTCGGGCCGATCGAATGCGGAAGGCGCGGGCACCGGGATCTTCCGCGGCACGCCCATATCGGCGAGCATGGACTCCACCGCTTCGGATGTCATGCAGTCCGGACGAACAATCTCACCCTCCCCTGCGCTGACCACCTGGTCCTCCAAACTGGACATGACCTCGACGTCGCCTCCAGTGCGGGCGGCTGCCACCCACCCGGTGGGGCATTCGATGCTCCGCAGGTCCGTCACACCTTCGGTCGGGAGCGGATGTGACAGCTTCTCAAGCGTGCGGTCGGTACCGCTGAGCCAGTACGAGCCGTAACGCCCATGGGATTCCCTGGCTTCGGCCTGCGCGTCGGCAATGCCCCGGAGTGCCTGCTCGGCCCCGCTTTGTGCAGCCGGACCGGGTTCCGCCGACGGGATCAGCGCCACTACGACCAGTACAGCCGCGGCCGCGGCTGCCAAGGAAATCCAGATCGTCCGAAGGTTTTTCATGATTCAACATTCCTGGTTCTTGTGGAAGCCATCCCGCCCCAACTCTGACCTGTTCGTGCGAAGGGACGGAAGCGCCCGGAATCCCGGACGCTTCCGCCTCATGACTGCCTACTGCGCTACTTGTAGTGGCCGGCGCCGCCGACTTTGAGGTTCGTGGGCAGGTAGCCGAACGGACCGAGGCCGTTCTGCCCGAAGCTGCGGTCAACCGCGGATACACCGTTGCGGAAGTTGATCTTCACAGTGGGCGAGAGGGACCCGCCGCGGACGCCGTTGACGTTGTCGATGAAGGACTGCACCAGGCCGCCGGGCTGCACGTAGTGCGAGTAGGCCTGGAACTGACGGCCGTTCTGGCGGGGATCGGGACCCTCCGGCGCGTTGGCCGGCATGTTCAGGTCCGTGGGGGATGCCAGGGCCAGTCCGCTGTTGTTCATGGGCTGGTAGTCGGAACGGACACCGTTACCGACGAAGCCGTAGACGCCGTCGGGGCCGCGCATTCCGTCGGCGTAGGTGAACTGGTGGCTGATGGTGAACAGGTAGTACTTGTTCTTGCCGTCCTCGTTCTGGATGAAGATCTGCGGGCGCTCGGTCTGGTCGTTGACGCAGTTGGCGGACAGGATAGGCGGCAGGAAGGACCACTTGGTGAGGTCCTTGTTGTCCGCGACGGCGAGGCCGACGTTGGCGGTCTGGAACCAGGAACCGGTGCTGTTGACCTGTTCGAGGGTCTCGGCGTTCGGATCGCCGGGCTGGTAGCCGAGGTCCTCGTTCTTGCACTTGTAGTCGCCGCGGGTACCGCCGGTGTTGCCTTCGAAGACCATGTAAGTCTTGCCCGGGTGTGCCGGGTCCGCGAACGTGTACGGGTCACGGAACGCGAAGCCCGGGTTCTGGGCCTTGTTCTGGTACATGACGCCGTCCGGCTCCAGAAGCTTGGTGTGCTGGAAGCCGTCAAAGCTCACGCCGTTCTTGTCGGCGTGAATGTTTCCCAGTGCCTTGGCGATCACGGCGTCCGGGGCGATTCCGCCGCCGCCGGCGTTGCGCTCGGCAACGTCGTAGAACGTGGTGGCCGTGTAGAAGACGTTGACGTGGTTCCCCTGCATGAGGCGGGTGGAGCCGGACCATTCGGTGTTGCCGATGGAGGTGTTGTCCAGGAACAGGTGTCCGCCGTAGTTCCACTTGTCCTTGGCCGGGTCGGCGTTGGTCTTGCGGAAGAAGTAGCCGATCCGGGCGTTCCAGTGCCGCTGGTCGAAGCCGTAGCCGGCATTTCGGTCAGCAACGAGTGAGAAGATCACATCCCAGCCCTTGTAGCTGATCTGGTTCGCGTTCTCGTCGGTCAGGGACCACGTGTCCCAAACCCACACGTCGTCGTTCATGGCCGGGAAGTCCTCGGGGATCTCCGGCATAGTGACGCTCGGGCTCATGGAGTTCTGGCCCGGGGTTACGTTTGTGCTGCTTTGGGCCATGATCTGCTTGGCGTCCGCACGGGTCCATTTGGAGGTGAAGTCCGCGGCCGGGTCGTAGGCCTGCTGGGTGTGCTTCGTGGGCAGGGGGAAGCCGGGCGTTGGAGCCGGCATCTGCTCAATGTTCGGCGGATCCGACGGCGCGTTTGCCTGCGCCGGCGGAACGGAAAGGAAGACAGAGGCCGCCACGGCCGCTGCCAGTGCCGCGGCGGCAGAACGCCGCCGCAACTTGCGGGGTGAATTGTGATGCTCGTGCATTTTGCTCTTCTCGCGGAGTTGAGACCATTCGTGGAAGACGGGCATGTGCCCGGTCCCCGAGACTCCGACAGCCCCGATGCCACCGCAGGCGTCATCGAGGACGCCATCGTGTCGGGGGGACGGGACCTGGGTAGGGTCCCGAGTGGCAGCGGGGAATGATGCGGCCCGGCGCCGGGAACCACGTTAGGCAGGCCGCGCCGGGTTACCAAACCCTGCGTCGGGCGCCCGGGGCCGGGTATCGGCATCGCGTGTAAGCGCTTGCATTAAGTTCGGCGCGCGCGTGCCACGGCAGTCCGAGCCAGTCAAATGTTGCGTACGGTACCGCAGAGAAGCTGGGAATTTGCCCCGGATTTGCCCAGTGTTTGCTGGGCGCTGCTGAGCGCTGCGACGCTATTCTTGTCCTCTGCATCCCGGAACACCCGGGCAGACCGCGCCCGAGGCGGCGCGGATGGCGGCGCTGACGCCGGTGCCGCCGTCGCAGCGGCGCAAGCCAAAAGTCGGCACATCTTTTGAACCTTTCATTGGACCGGGAGTCGCCGCATGATAGGCGCATGACCCAATTCGCAGCAGCCGACGAATCTGCCGTTGCAATGGCTCAGCGCGAACTCGAAGCGGCCGGCGTCCGCACCGTGATCGGTACGGTGGTGAATGCTTCGGGCCTCACGCTGGCCAAGAGCGTTCCGTTGGCCCGGCTCAAAACCTTCCACGAAGCCGGGATGGGCGCTGCCCCCGTCTGGCACGTCTTCGCCATCGACGGCGGGATAGCGTTCACGGGCAGCATCACCACCGTGGGTGACATGCGCCTCAGGATCGATATCGCAGGGCTCCGTGTCCTGCCGGGCGGCCGGGCCTGGGCACCGGCCAGCCTGTTTGAACAAGACGGCGCCGCGTCTCCGGTCTGTACCCGCGGCCTTCTGGGCGACGTCGAGAGCAGCCTCGAGGAGGCCGGATACCACGCTCTCGTGGGCCACGAACTGGAATTCTTCCTCGTCGCCCCTGACGGTTCAGCGCTGGAAAACGCGCCCTGGGTTCCGTACGGGGCAACCGGCCTCTTGGACCGCGCGGACCTCCTCGATGACCTGCTGTCAGCGCTGCACCAGGCCGGCCTTCCGATGGAGCAGATCCACGCCGAGTACGGCAGAAACCAGTTCGAGTTTTCCCTTCCCCCGGCCCCGCCGGTGCAGGCTGCTGACAGCGTGGTCCTCGCCAAGACCATTGTTGGCATCGTCGCCCGGGCCCACAGCCTGCAGGCATCGTTCTCCCCGTTGCCGTTTGCCGGCATGGTCGGGAACGGCGCCCACCAGCACTTGTCGCTCCATAAGGACGGCGTGCCGCTGTTCTCCGGCGGCAGCGGACCGCACGGCATCGGCGCCGAGGGAGGCGCGGCCATTGGCGGCATCATCGCAGGACTCCCCGAGATCCAAGGGTTCCTCACGGGATCAGTCCTGTCCGGAAGCCGCCTGGCACCCGGCTCGTGGTCCGGCGCGTATTTGTGCTGGGGCCTGGAGAACCGGGAAGCCTCCGTGCGCTTTTTGGACGGGGGAAAGAGCAATCCGCACGGAGCCAACGTCGAGGTAAAAATCGTCGATCCGTCGGCAAACGTGTATCTGGCCTCCGCAGCCATCCTGGCACTCGCCCTTCACGGCGTCCGCGGCGGGCGCCAGCTTCCGGCAGAGATCCCGGGTGACCCCGGACGGCTTTCGGACGAGGAGCGGCGCCGGGCCAACGTCCTACTGCTCGCAGACTCCCCTGCCGCCATCATCGACACGCTGGACACGTCACGCCTTGCGCGCGGACTGCTCGGGGACGCCATCGTGGATGCCACGGTGGCCGTCCGGCGCTACGAACAGCGGATCTCCGCGGACCTACCGCCGGACGAGCTGGCCGAACGTTTTCGACTGGCCTGGTCGATCTAATGGCGGGCGGCTCCTTCCCGGACTTCGTTGACCACGTCAGCCTTGTTGATCACCACGTGCATGGCGCGTTTTCCGCCGACGGCGATGAGGCACGCTTTCAGAACGCGCTCAACGAGGGGAACACCGAACCGCTGGCCACCCCGGAGGACGCCTACAACACACAACTCGGGCTCGCCATCCGCCGCTGGTGCAGCGGCATTCTTGACCTGCCACGGCACGCCCCACCGGCGGACTACTGGCGCCGACGCTTCGAGCTGGGAGAACTCGAGGTGTGCCGGCGCATGACCCGCGCCGCCGGGGTGAGCGACTGGCTGGTCGATACGGGACTGGAGGGCCCTGACTACCTCGGCATGGCCGGCCTGGCCGAGGTCTCCGGCGGGCGGACCCACGAGATCGTGCGGCTGGAACCGGTGGCCGAGGCGCTGCTCCGGGAGATTGCCAACCCGGCAGAATACGTCGACGAATTCGGCCAGCGGCTCCACGAGCTCACCCGCGGCGCCGTGGGCGTCAAGACGGTTCTGGCCTACCGCACCGGATTCGACCGGAATCTCAGCCGACCCCCACCGGCTGCGGTGGCGGAAGCAGCCCGCCGCTGGCAGGAGACCCCGCGCGCCGGCACCAAGCTCATCGATATGACCCTGATTGCCCACGGGATCCACACGGCGGTGGCGATGAAGCTTCCGCTGCAGTTCCACGTCGGATTCGGCGATCGCGACCTGGACCTCCACAAAACCAATCCCCTATACCTCTTGGACTTTCTGCGGTCCGCCGAGGTCCGGGACACCCCCATCATGCTGCTCCACTGCTATCCGTTCGAGCGCGAAGCCGGCTACTTGGCCCACGCCTTTGAAAACGTCTATATCGATGTGGGCCTTGCCGTGAATTTCACCGGGTCACGGAGCCGGGATCTGGTGGCCCGCTCCTTCGAACTGGCCCCCTTCACAAAAGTCCTCTACTCCTCCGACGCGTTCGGCCCCGCCGAACTGCACTACCTCGGAGCGAGGCTGTGGCGCAACGCCATCACCAAGGTAGTGGGCGGATGGATCGACGACGACGACTGTTCCGAGGCGGATGCCCGCAGGATCGTGCAACTTGTCGCACATGACAACGCCCGCCGCGTGTACGGGCTCCCCTGAGCGCCGGCCCGAGATCCCGCGCCTGGCGATGTCAGTCAGCCTCCGATGCCTGGTTCCTCTTCCTCCGCCAGTCTGATCATGCGCAGTTCGTCCTCCACCGCGCGGGAGGGCCAGTAGTCGTTCGCCAGTTCACTGGCCCGGATTTTGTCTGCTGCCGGTACCAGCTTGCTGAGCAGCCCGGCCGCCTGAAGCAGGGCGATCAGCGCGGTGGTCCTGGCATCGGGGGCCTTGGCGTCAGGCGTCGCGGGAGCGGTCGTCTCCGCCGCGGGCCCGGCGTCGGCCGCCGCAGCAGCAGGCGCCCCGGTATCAGGCACCCCGGTATCCGGCGTCCCGGCATCGGCCGGTGCACCGCCGAGTGCGGCCTGGATCTTTTCCAGGAGCGCCGCCTCCGGAGCGTGGTCCTTCTCCGGGTACCGCACGCTCCGGAACACACCCAGGTGTTTTTCGCCGACATGTTCCACGATGCCCAGTGCCGCCATCCCCTCGTAGACGCGCTGCATTTCGGCGCGGCCCTCCATCATGGACACCCACCGCTTGGGCGTGTGGGGCCGGGACTTGCCCCGGATGAGCTCCAGCTCGTGCTGCAAGTCCGTCGGTGGGGCGGTGCCGGTGGCCCTGACGTGCTTCCCCTGCAGCCCGATGGCACCGATCAGCTCCAGCTCGGCCAGTATGGCCCCGGCCAGAGTGGTCCTGAGCGCGAACATCGGCACCTCAGGTTTCCCGCCTTGGTCGTTCGTTGCGAGAAGGAGGAAGGCCTGGGGAAGGTTCAGCTCCGCCGCCTGCGGCGTTTCAGCGTTCATACGAACATCGTGGCGCAGGCGGGCGGCCGCCACAATGGGAACTTGCCAGCGTCGACGTCGGCGTGTGCACTTTAGGAGCTTGCGGCCCGGCAAGCGGACGATACCCAATAAAGATCACCATGCTTACTATTGAGGCTCCGCGGCTGTTCACGAGTGCGCTGCCGGAACCGCCTATCCGAGGAGCGCCGATGTCGCTGAGCAAGGGAACACCCGTGGAATACGAAGTCCTCATTATCGGCGGCGGCAACGCCGGCGTCTCCCTGGCGGCGCGCCTCCATCGCTACGGCGTGAAGGATGTGGCCGTGGTGGAGCCGCAGGACACCCACTTTTACCAGCCGCTGTTCTCGCACATCGCCGGCGGGAGGGCGAATGCATCAGAAGCCACCCGGCCCCAGCGCTCCGTGATGCCGGAGGGCGTGGAATGGATCCGGGACGGAGCGGTGGACATCGACCCGGCGAGCAACACGGTGTCGCTGGCGTCGGGCGGCCAGTTGAAGTTCGGGCACCTGGTGGTCTGCCCCGGCCTGCAGCTGGATTGGGACAAGATCCCTGGCCTGGCCGACGCCGTCCACTCCCCCTCCGGTACGTCCCACTATGAGTTCACCCTGGCCGCCAAGTCCTGGACGCTGTTCCGTGGACTCAAGGCCGGAACCGCGGTTTTCACCATGCCCTCCGGCCCCATCAAGTGCGGCGGGGCCGCGCAGAAACCGATGTACTTGGCCTGCAATTACTGGCGGGAGCAGGGCGTCCTCCAGGACATCCGGGTGGTCATGGTGCAGCCCTACCCCACCGTGTTCGGGGTGGCCGGCGTGGATGAAGAGCTGAACCGCAAGATTGCCGAGTACGGCATCGAACTGCGGCTGAACAGCGAACTGGTGTCGGTGGACGCGTCGGCGCAGAACGCGCTGATCCGGAACAATGCCACCGGGCTCGCCGAGGAGCTGCACTACGACGTGCTCAATGCCGTCCCGCCGCAGTCGGCCCCGGACTGGCTGAAGGCCACGGAGCTGCCCGCACCCGGCGACCCGGGCGGATTTGTGGAGGTGGATCCGCAGACGCTCCGACACGTCCGCTTCCCGAACATCTGGTCCTTGGGGGATGCCGCGGCCACCACCAACTCCAAGTCCGGCGGTGCGCTGCGAAAGCAGACGAAGGTCCTCGCCAAGAACCTGGTTGCGGCCCGGGACGGAAAGCCCCTGACGCAGAAGTACGACGGATACTCGGTGTGCCCCTTCACAGTGGCCCGCTCTTCCGTTGTCTTCGCGGAATTCGACGACCAGTACCGGCCCATGCCCTCTGTCCCGAAAGTGCCAACATGGAAGGCGAGCCGGGCATCATGGGTTGTGGACCGCGACATCTTCCCCAAGGTCTACTGGAACCTGATTCTCAAGGGCCGCGCCTAGGCCTGAACGGCCGCGACCTGCCGTTTATCAAGTTCCAGGCGACCACAGGGATCAGCAGGCATAAGCTGGTTGAGCAACGTCTTTTCCATCACCGGGGAGGTCAGCATGGGCACTGAAACCGCCGACGTGATCGGCCATGATGTCACCACCATCACCTGCGTGTGCGGCAACACCGTCAGCAAGGACGGGTTGATCCAGGCCAATGCACAGGGCGTCCCCGTCTACAGCGGAGACAGCACCCCGGTCCCGGCCGGGCTGGCGGCATGGCCTGCTGATGAGGATCTCTACACCCTGTGTCCCTCCTGCGGCCGCGTGTACAGTGACTCGGTCATCGAAGAGACGGGAACCGCGCCCGTCGCCTTCCGCGTCGACGTCGCCGCCGACCCGATCGCCGAGGCCATCAGAGTCCATTGGCAGCTCAGCACCCAGGACTGACTCTGCCAAGCGGACGACGGCGGGACCTCCCGCCGTCGTCCGGCGTCATTTTGGATGTTGACCGAGCCGAGCTGTCCTTGGGGACCGAGGGTCTGAGGCATCGCACGGGACGCCGCCCTGTTCAAAGCCGACTAAGCCAACGACGGTCGAACCGGTTTGGCGACGCTCCCCTAACGATTAGTCCACGGACCGGGCCAAGGCAGCGATATCCCTGGGTGTGGTCCGGCAGCACCCTCCTATGATCCGCGCACCCAGTTCCTGCCAGGTGGCTGCCCCTTCCGCAAGGCTTGAAGGCTGCGAGCCACGGGATTCTGCGGCGCCGGAAACCGCCTCGCCCGGTCCCCAGGTCTTGCTGACCGGGTCATAACATTCGCCCGAATTCGGGTACACGACCAGTGGCTTACTCGTGGCTTGACGAAGGGCCTCAAGGGAGGGCGAAACCAGCTCCAACGGCACACAATTCACACCGATGGCTGCCACGTGCGGATGTGCTCCGCAGAGCCCTGCGACGTCGGCCAGAGAAGTCCCGTCGCTGATACGCTCACCGTCCCGGAGTGTAAAGGAGAACCAGGACTCGACGTCGAACTCTTCCACCAGGTCCAATAGCGCCTCGGCCTCCGGGAGTGATGGCAGCGTCTCACATGCCACGAAATCGGCCCCTGCCCCCACCAACGCCGCAATCCGTGGCCGGTGGAAGTCCATGAAACCGCGCTTTCCGAGGACGTAGTCACCCCGGTATTCCGATCCGTCCGCGAGGTAGGCGCCATAAGGGCCCACAGACCCGGCAACCAGCAACGGACCAGCACCCGGATGTTCGTTCAGGTGCTCGCGCCGCGCCTCGTCGGCCAAGCGCACACTCAATTCCACCAACTCCAGCGCTTTGGCCTCGACAATGCCGCGCTGAAGGAATCCTTGAGGCGTGGCCTGATAGCTCGCCGTGATGGCGACCGCGGCGCCGGCGCGGAAGTAATCGCGGTGGACCTGCCTGATTAAATCCGGCTGTTCCAACAGGACTTTGGCAGACCAGAGGGGGTCTGCCAGATCACAGCCGCGCGCCTCAAGCTCTGTAGCGAGCGCACCGTCCGCCACTACTTTTTCGCCGGCCCTGAGCATGTGGGACAACTTCGCGTTCCTGGGCATCAGCAACCCTTCCTGCTAGTCGTAATAAGCATTTGTAGTTGCTTGTAATGATCATCACTATATGTCACGATGACACTCAAGCAACCTGAGAACCGCGAGGAAGAGGCGTCCCCATGGACATTGAGATGAAGACCGTCCGTAAGCTGCGCGTGCATTGGCCCATATCGTCAGAGATTTTCACTCGGCTCACAAAGGGCGAAGCCGAGGCATTTCAGGATGACCAAGGCATAGCGGCACTGCTCCAGGCTTTGGCAGCATCCCCGGAACTGGGTGATTTCGGAAACTACAGGCACGTCTTTGAGTCTGGTGTCGGTTTTGAGGGATTCACCGTGTCGGAGGGAGCCAACCCCACGCTGGGGCAGGTGGGACAGCGGACGATTTCGACGACCCTTGCCTTCACCACGTACTTCGACGCTGCCTTGGAGGACGCCGCAGTGGACCGGATCATACGCCGCATCGTGGAAATCCATCCTTGGGAAGTGCCGGTCATCGAACTGTCCGGGCCTCTCAGTGTCTCTTGCACGGCGTTGGCGGCAGCCTACGACCACCAGGCCGCGTCATGATTGGAGCCACCAAGACGGCACTCTGGGACGATCTCCAGCCGCTGCTTGCCGGCAGGACATTTACCGATTTGACGCATGCCTTCCACCCCGGTCAGCCGCATTTCCCGGCATTCCCGGACGAGGTCAGGGAAGCTGTGTACGACCTGGCGAAGGGCGACGGGTTCACCGCCCACCGCTATTCCATCATCGGGCAATGGGGAACGCACGTTGATCCCCCCTCGCACTTCATCCGCGGGGGCCTGACGCTGGATCAGATCCCGGTTGAGGACATGGTCCTTCCCCTGGTCATCCTGGACATCACCGATCGAGTCGGTGCAAACGCTGATGCCTGCCCTACGGTGGAGGATATCCAGGCGTGGGAGTGCCGCAACGGCACCGTCCCGGCGGGCTCCTTTGTAGCCCTGCGGACCGGGTGGAGCCGTCGCTGGCCTGACGCGGACGCGATGGCAAACAGGGACGGCGCGGGCGTCAGCCACACGCCGGGCTGGTCGCAGGAAGTTCTCACGTTCCTGATAGAAGAGCGGTCAATTGCGGCTCTCGGCCATGAACAGACGGACACGGATCCGGGATTAGCCACTTCCCGGCAGGATTTCAGCCTGGAGACCTACGTTCTGGCGAAGAACCGCTGGCAGATCGAGCTACTGGCAAACCTTGATGGGCTTCCCGAAGCGGGAGCCGCGCTCATTGCAACATGGCCGAAGCCGCTACAGGGCAGCGGCTTTCCCGCCAGGGTCTTTGCAATCCACTAAAACGGGTCCATCCGGCGACTAGAATCGGGTCCATGCCTAAGACATCCAGCATGGGGCGCGGAATCATGGCCGTCTTCGCGGTTGGCTCCCGCAACGCAAAAGGCCTCCCCGGCGGGACTGTCGCCGACATAGCAGCCGATTTGGGCAAGGACCGCAGCCAGGTTTCGCGGAGTCTGCGGGGAGCACAGCAGGAGGGCTTCCTGGAACGCCGGGAACAGCGGTCCTACGCGTTGGACTGGTCGCTCTTTACGGACGCGCAGCTGCTGACAGAGCAACGGCTGCAGACCGACGGCGCAACTGCCCTGGAAGGCCTTGCCCGCGAAACGGACGAAGGGTGCTTTCTGGGTGTGCTGAGCGGAGACAGCACGGTGACCATCGGTGAACGCGTTCCGACCAGCAGCCATATGGTCGGCTCGTGGCTGGGCCGGCCCTACCCTGCTTACTGCAGTGACGCCGGCCAGGCATTGCTGTGGGAGGCGTCGGACGCCGAGGTCCGAACCGTTCTTGCTGCCGCTGCATTCGTCCGCCATGGCCCCAACACGCCCGTGGATGTCGAGGACTTCCTCACCCGGCTGCGTGACGCGCGTGCGCGGGGCTACTCCATCGTCGATGAGGAGGCCGAGCCCGGCCTCTATTCCCTGGCCGTTCCGATCCGGGATTTCAAAGGCGACGTGGCGGCTGCGCTACAGGTTGTAGGGCCCAAGAAGCGGCTGGAGCCGCGTCGTGAACTCTGCGCCGCGGCTCTGGTGAGGTGGGGACGGTGGCTGGAGTCGTCGCTTGGTCACTCGTCGCCGCAGGAGCAGGCTTAGCTGGGAATGCCTTCGTGACCGGCATCGTCCCGCGCACTGAGGTCGCAGGGCCCGAGCCGTCCAGCGGCTTCCGCCATGGCCTTGGCGATGCGCTTGGCAATCGGTTCGATCGCGTTCCGGGCGCCTAGGACACTAAGGGCGGCAAGAATCGTTCCCTCAGCGTTGCGGACAGGGACTGCCAGTTCATAGATGCCGTGCTCGAACTCTTCCGCCGCCACGATGAAGCCGCGGGGCCTGTCCCGGTCCATCAGTTCGAAGACCTCAGCCGGCGAATGAGCCGCTCCCGGACCGCCGACGCCGATGAAGCTGACCTCGCTGAGCAGGTCATTGATCGTCGATTGTTCGTGGTCCCAAAGCAGCGCCCGGCCGGATCCGGTGCACCATACCGGTGTCACCATACCGGGCTTTACGAAGCTTCCGGGGAGGGCATCGTTGGTGGAAGCCCGCAGGAGAATGACGCGGAAGCCGTCGCGGACGGAGATTCTGAATCTGAGGCCGAACGTGGCCACCAAAGTTTCCAGCTCGGTTCTTGAGTCGCGAACCCAGCCGCTGTTAAGCGAGTCCGCCAAGGCGAAGAATCGCGGACCAGTTCGAAATGGCCCCCTCTCGACACGTTCCAACAGTCCCAGATCGCACAATTCCTGGGTCAGCCGGGACACACGGCTCTGTTCCAGGTCAAGTTCGGAGGCGAGCTGAGATACGCCTAGAAGCCGCCTGCCCCACTTTTCCCGGTCCGCGACCAAGCGGACAATGCGAAGACCTTGTGTCATGGACGACGATTCCGAGGAAGAATCCACTGTCAACGCTCCTTCCGCCCGATAGCCACGCCCATTCTCACACGTCCTTAGGGCTGACAAGGATGCGGCGCCCTCCCGCCCACACGGTATAAAGGTCAGCGAGGATGGCCGAATTCGCTGTTTCCAGCTCTTCGGCGGTGATTTCTTCGCTTCCTTGCCGCCCGAAGAGCACCACCTCGTCCCCGGGAGAGACATCCGCGATGTCGGTGACATCTACCACCATGGAATTCATGGAGACAAGGTCCACAATGGCAGCACGGCGGCCATGAACGAGCACGCTGCCCTGGCATGCCAGGGCACGGCGGTACCCGTCGCCGTAGCCTGCGGTCACCGATGCCAGCCTGGAATCCCGCGTCAGGGTATGCGTGAGCCCGTAGCCGACCTTGCTGCCGGTGGCATAGCTGTTGACGGAGGCGATTCTGGCCTTGAAGCTCAGGCACCGTTGAAACTGTCCCTGCGCCGGATCCGAATCGCCGTAGAGCACCGCCCCGGCACGGACCATGTCCAGCCAGGTACCGGGCATGTGCATCGCGGCGTAGGAATTCGCGCAATGCAGGAGGACATCCTCTCGGGGAATGCCGGTTAGCTGAAGCAGGGTCATCGCCTGGCTGTGAAAACGCCAAAGGCCCTGTTCGATATGCCGGTTATCGTCTGTGGGGAAGTGGGTCATGATCCCAGCCAGTTGAAGCCACGGGTGGCTGACGATGCCTACAGCGCAGGCCCGGCCGAGCGGGGTGGAGACATCGAGGCTGTGCCTGCTCATCCCGGAAGAATTGATGTCGAGATGGATTCGAATCGATTTTCCCGCGTCGGCGGCGATGTTGTGCATCTCCCACGCGCTCTCCGGATCGGCGACAAGTTCTTCGATGTCATGGTCCAGCCCGGCTTTTATCTCCTGCGGCGCTGCGGCACGGACACGCAGGATCCGGCCCTCAAAACCGCAGCGGCGCGCGAAGGCCGCCTCCTCGTTATTTCCGACTCCGACGAAAGGGACGCCAAGCCGTACGAGGGATGGGAGCACCAGGTCAGCTCCATGGCCGTAGGCATCGGCCTTGACCACCGCGCACAGAAGCGCTTGATGATCGATCATCGACAGGACGCCGCGGACATTTGACTCGAAGGCGACGGCGTCAATCTCCAGCCAGTTGCCGACGTTCTGGATGGAGCTGCCCACATGGTGCATCAGGTGTTGGGATTTCATGTCTTATCCGTGGGACAGCTTCGCGGCCGGGGACACGGAACGCCCAGGCCGCGAAGCTGAGTTGATGAGGGTGAACGGTGCAACTAGGCCGACTCGACCGTTCGCGGCTGGCGCCCGTACTTGAAGTAGAAAAAGGCGTAGCAGGCACCCACGAAGGGAACTCCGAAGTACAGTGCCGCGATCTGGTTCGGGTCAAAGGCAATACCGATGAGCGAAACGAGGCACAGCGTGAAAGCCAGGATCGGGACCAGCGGAAACAACGGGGCCCGGTACGGAAGGGCTGCGACATCGCCACCGTTTTTGACGAAAGCCCTCCGGTGGAAGAAGTGCGAGGCAACGATCGACATCCAGACCCCCACGACGGCGAAGCCCGCAACCGAAACGAGGGCCAGGTACACCGTTTCGGGTGCCATGACACTGCTGATAAGCGAGGCCAGGCCGCCCAGCATGCTGACGGACAGCGCAACCATGGGGATACCGCGTTGGGTTAGTTTCTTCAGCACCCGCGGGGCGTGTCCCTCATCGGCGAGGGAGTAGAGCATCCGGGCGCAGGAGAATAGGCCGCTGTTGCCGGCGGACAGAAGTGCCGTGATGATAACGAAGTTCATGATGTCGGCGGCAAACGGAACACCGATGGAGGAGAAGACTGTCACGAACGGACTTTCGTCCAGTCCGACCTCGTCAAACGGGACGGTTGCGGCGATGACGGCGATCGCACCGACGAAGAAGATGAGCAGGCGCACGACTGTACTGCGCATCGCCTTGGGGATGCTGGTGGCGGGATCTGCCGTCTCGCCTGCGGCAACGCCGATGAGCTCGGATCCGGAGAAAGCGTAGAACACCGCAAGTGCCGTCACGAGCACACCCGTAAAGCCGTTAGGGAAAAGGCCGCCGGCAGTGTTGAAGTTCTCGAACAGGACGGGGTGGTTGCCTCCCTCGCTGAGCGGATGAAAACCGAACAATGCGGCGCCGCCGAGAACAATGAGGCCCACGATCGCTGCGACTTTGACGATGGCGAACCAGAACTCGGATTCGCCAAAGAACTTCGAGGAAACTGCGTTGAGGCCGAACAGGAGTGAGGCGAAAATTAAGCACCAAACCCACACATCTATGCCCGGGAACCAGCGTTGCATGAGGAGACCGGAGGCTGTGAACTCCGATCCGATGGCTACGGCCCAGCAAAGCCAGTACAGCCAGGCCGTGGCGAAGCCGGTGGCGGGCCCGATGGACCTTGCGGCGTAAATGTGGAACGCACCCGAGACCGGGTAGGCGATGGCAAGTTCGCCGAGGCAGGCCATCACGAGATACACCACAAAGGAGCCGATGAGGTAGGCGATGACGGCACCAAGCGGACCGGCCTGGGAAATCGTGTAACCCGAACTCAGGAAGAGTCCGGATCCGATCACGCCGCCCATGGCGATCATGACGAGATGCCGCGGCCCCATGGACCGGCGGAGCCCTGGTTCGGCCACCGGCGGGGCCGTTGGGTGTTGTTCAAGCTTGATGGTTGATGAGGATTCCATGGTGTCTCCCAGGTGAGTGGTCAGGTCAGCGGCGATCGGTGCGCGTGAGCCTCGGGTTGAAGCGCCACGGGGTGGCTGGAGCTGCACAAGAGGATGGTGACGAAGGTAACACGGAATGGCCCTAGCGGTCATTAAAAACATCCAAACATGCATATGTCGCACGTATGTTACTTGGGGTCGTAGGTGTCGAATCGACATGCGGATGGTCAGTTCGCCCCGTTCTTCGGTCAAAATCACATGCCCTGACGGTCACGCAGTGCCGTCAATATTGGGTGACCAACCTTATTGATTGAAGGAGCACCATGACCACGTATGACATCGCGCTGATCGGCTTCGGCGGCGTAAACAGGACCCTGGCCGAACTGATCGCCACACGCGGCGAGGCACTTCGTTCAGATTTGGGTTTTGGCCTGCGGGTAGTTGCCATCACCGATCTTCGCCTCGGATCGCTGGTCCAGTCCGAGGGAATTGATCTTTCCATGGCCCTGAACCTGGGCAGCGGCGGGGAAACCTTCGCCGAGCATGGCGGATCCGCGGACACCCACAACGAAGCAGTCATCCGTACATGCCCAGCGGACATCATCTGCGAGGCCACCTACACAAACCCCGAAGACGGCGAGCCTGCCGTGTCCCACGTCCGATGGGCGCTCGAAGCCGGCAAGAGCGTGTGCACCACGAACAAAGGTCCGGTTGCTCTCCGCGGTGCCGAACTGACGTCAATGGCCGAACAGAACGGAGTGCATTTCGAGTTCGAAGGTGCCGTCATGAGCGGCACACCCGTCATCCGCTTGGCCAAGAAGATGTTCGCTGGCCTCAAGCTGAACGGCTTCGAAGGCATCCTCAACGGCACCAGCAACTACGTGCTGGGGCGGATGGAAGCAGGTTTGGACTACGACGCGGCCATTTGCGAGGCACAGGAACTTGGCTACGCCGAGGCAAATCCCGCAGCAGATGTCGAGGGTTACGACGTTCAGCTCAAAGTCCTGATCCTCGCCAACGAGCTTCTCGATGCCGGCATCGAACTCAAGGATGTTCAGCGGCACGGAATCTCGACGGTGACGCCGGAAGATATCCAGAACGCTGCCCGGGCAGGACGCCGCTGGAAACTGGTCGGTTCGGCTCAGCGGAACCCCGACGGGACCATAACAGCAGGTGTTAATCCCGTCGAGCTGCCCCTCGACCACGGGCTGGCCGGGGTTTCGGGCGCGACGAACGCCGTCGCCTTCGATACCGATCTCCTGGGTCAAGTCACCGTCTCGGGACCGGGAGCCGGTCGCGTGGAGACAGCTTATGCGTTGCTTTCTGACATCATCGCCATGCACGCTGCCAAGACGGAGGCAGTTGCACATGTCTGAGTCCACCATGTTCCGCATGGAAACGGCGCTGTCGCAGAACCTCCGGGAGGTGACAAGCCCCTACGACGGGAGGGTGGTCGGCACAGTTCCACTGACCGCCTCGACGGCCGGCGAAGCGGTGCTCGAAGTGGCACGCTCCGGCGCGAGGAAGGCCCGGGCTTTGTCCCGCAATGCACGCGGGAAGATTCTTGACGCCGCCGCGACGGACATCGAACACCGGAACGAAGAGTTCGCTCGCACCATTGTGGCCGAGTCCGGAAAGACCATCCGGCAGGCACGAAAAGAGGTGCTGCGAGCCGTCAACACCCTCCGCCTCTCCGCAGACGAGGCCCGCAGGAACGCAGGCGAGGTCATCCCGTTCGACTCTTATGAGGGCTCGGAGGACCGGACCGGCTGGTACTCCCGGGAGCCGCTGGGCATCATTGCGGCGATCACGCCTTTCAACGACCCGCTCAACTTGGTGGCACACAAGATCGGGCCGGCCATCGCCGGAGGGAACGCTGTGATCCTTAAGCCTTCCGCTCTGACGCCCCTGTCGGCCCAATTGCTCACGGATGCCCTCGTGGACGCCGGGCTCCCGCCCGAAGTCCTCTTTGTTGTACACGGCGACCGGGACGTGGCCGAAAGCATCATTGCATCCCGCGACGTACGAATGGTGTCCTTTACTGGTGGTTTCTCCACTGGAGAGAGCATCGCCCGCACCGCCGGGTTGAAGAAACTTTCGATGGATCTGGGCGGAAACGCGCCGGTGATCGTCCTGAACGACGCTGATATTGAGAACGCCGTCGAATCCTGCGTTTCCGGTGCATTCTGGGCCGCCGGCCAGAACTGCGTGGGGGTGCAGCGCATCCTCGTGGCTGAGTCGTTGTACTCCGAGTTCCGCCAGCGCTTCCTGGATGCAACGGCGATCTTGGTTGCCGGCGACCCGTCGGACGAGCGGACCGATGTGGGCCCGATGATCAGCCCTGTCGCATTGAGCGAACTCCGGAGCAAGCTGGACGAGGCGATTGACGCTGGCGCTGTGGTTCTCACTGGCAACGTGGCGGACGGCAATGTTCTTCAGCCGACCGTCCTGGAAGCCGTCCCGGCAGACAGCAGGCTGTGGAAGGAAGAAGTGTTCGGCCCCGTTGTCATGCTCCATCCTTTCAGCACCTTCGAGGAGGCCATCGAAGTTGCGAATGCCATCGACTTCAGCCTCCACGCAGGCATTTTCACGGACTCCCTGGGCAGGGCCATGGACGCTGCCCGCCAGCTGGAAGCAGGCGGCGTCATGATCAACGACTCCTCGGACTACCGGTTCGATGGCATGCCGTTCGGGGGTTCCAAGTACGGAAGCATGGGCAGGGAAGGCGTCCGCTTCGCCTATGAGGAAATGACTCAGCCGAAGGTCATCTGCATCAAGAACTAGGGACGGAGGGGCGCTGCGCTCCTCCACCTTTCGCTCGGACCAGCCACATTGGCCCTGCAAAAACGATTCCACATTAGAGAACGGAACATCATGACCACCCGCATCGAGACTGATTCGCTCGGCAGCATTCCCGTGCCGGCTGCGGTCTACTGGGGAGCCCACACTGCCCGTGCTTTGGAGAACTTCACCATCAGCGGCATTCCTGTCTCCCGTCACCCGCATCTGGTACGCGCCTTGGCGATGATCAAGAGCGCCGCGGCTCAGGCCAATTGCGAGCTCGGGGTCCTCACGCACGCGCAGAGCCAGGCAATCCGCGAGTCGTGCCAGGAAATCCAGGATGGACAGCACCATGAGCAGTTTTGCGTGGACGTCATTCAGGGTGGAGCGGGCACAAGCACGAACATGAACGCGAACGAAGTGATCGCGAACCTTGCCTTGGAAAAACTGGGCCACCGCCGCGGAGAGTACCAGCACCTGCATCCGATCGATCATGTCAACCGGTGCCAATCCACCAATGACACGTATCCAACGGCGATCAAGCTGGCCCTGATTTTCGCCACCGCGGAACTCCACCATGAACTGGGCAAACTTGCCGACACGGCCAGAGGAAAAGCCGCCGAATTCGCCGCCGTCGTAAAGATGGGCAGGACCCAACTTCAGGACGCTGTTCCGATGACCCTCGGGCAGGAATTCAATGCATTCGCCGCAACACTGGAAGAAGACCGCGCCCGGCTCCTTGAGTCCACGGGCCTTATGCGTGAGTGCAGTCTGGGCGCCACTGCCATCGGCACAGGCATCACCGCCGAGCCGGGATATCAACAGCTTGTACTGCGGGTACTGTCCGAAGTCTCTGGCGTCCGGCTCGTTCGTGCCGCTGACCTCGTCGAGGCAACGTCTGATGTCGGCGTTTTCATGCACATGTCGGGAATGCTGAAACGGACGGCGATAAAGCTGTCCAAGATCAGCAGCGACCTCCGGCTGCTGTCCAGCGGACCGCAGAACGGCTTTGGCGAGATCATCCTGCCTCCCCGTCAGGCCGGGTCGTCAATCATGCCGGGAAAGGTAAACCCCGTGATTCCGGAGACCATGAACCAGATCGCTTTCGCGGTCGCCGGAGCAGACACGACAGTCACGATGGCGGCGGACAACGGCCAACTCCAGCTCAACGCTTTTGAGCCTGTTATTGCCCACGTACTTCTTCAGAGCATTTCGTGGCTCAAACAAGGAGTACGCGTTCTCCGGACTCACTGCTTGGAAGGCATCGAAGCAAACACCGAACGACTCGCCCGCCAGACGGCAGTCTCAGCGGGCCTTGCGACGGCGCTGATTCCGGCCATCGGTTACACGGCCGCAGCAGCAGTCGCCAAAGAGGCCCTCCACAACGGATCGACGATTCTTGACGTCGTCACCAGCAGGAAACTCCTGGACCGGGACGCGGCCCAGAAGCTGCTTGAAGCCGCCGTGCGGCCCGTTGAGGAGACCGCCACGTCGCCTGTCTGACCGCTCATTCCGCGTTGCCGACTCCACCGGTGCCTCGCCTAATGACACTGGAAAGCGTCATTGCCGTGACGGTGTCGGTGACGCCGGGAAGCGCGGCGATCTGCTCCCAGATCTCCTGGATCCTTTCCAGCGACCGGGCTTCAATTCTCACCAGTAGATCGAAGTCGCCGCTGACTACATCACACAAAACCACTTCCGGAATGGTCCGCAGAACTGTGATGACGTCCGACCCCCGCACACGGTCCTTCCGATAGACCATCAGGAAGGCAGATACGGGACTCTGGCCGGGCGGGCCCGACACAACTGTGTACCCCTGGATATACCCTTGCCGTTCCATCCGGTCGATCCGCTGGCGCACCGCATTCCGTGAAAGCAACACCTTCGTTGCCAGTTCCGCGTGACTAATGCGTGCGTTCTTCGTGAGCTCCGCAAAGATCCTCTGGTCTATCTGATCAAGACTCACTCGATCCATGCCTACCCTTCACAGCAAATCAATCCCCGGGCACAACCCGAGCTGAACCAACGCCAAGACCGAAAGTTCCTGAGAAATGATACTTCCGCACCAAAACCGTCCGACGCTTAAGGACATAACCTGCGTCCTGTTCGACATGGACGGAACGCTGCTCGACTCCGCACCCGGAGTTACATCAAGTGCCGCCCAAGCCCTGGCCGCTGTAGGCGCATCCATCCCGTCACAGGATGAACTGTGCCGGTTTGTCGGCCCGCCGATGATCGAGTCCTCCAGAACAGTGGCAGGGCTGGACGAACCAACCGCCCAAAGAGCCCTCCAACACTATCGCAAAGCGTATGCGGACAATGGTGCTGAGCAGTCCAGCCTTTACGCCGGAATCATCGAACTGCTGGAGGATCTACAGTCAGCCGGCATACCCATGGCTGTGGCCACTTCCAAAGTGGAAGATCAGGCAGTACGACTCGCGCGACGGTTTGGCATAGAACGCCACTTCGTCAACGTATGCGGTGCCTCCGACAGCGAGAGACGGGCCACCAAGGCGGAGGTCATTGCCGAACTGCTGCTCCGTCTCGACTCCTACGGCGTCGACATCTCCCATCCGGTGATGGTCGGTGACCGAAGCCATGATGTCGCGGGAGCAGCGGACCACGGCATCTCCACCATCTTCGTGCCTTGGGGATACGGCGGCGCGGAAGAAGCGTCGGGAGCGGCCGCGGTGGCCGCCTCACCTTCAGCCCTGGTGCAAATGATCCTGCAGAACAGCCACCGCCCCACTCGCCAGACAGGCGCCATACTGTAGCGGTTCACAGGTCTGCCTTTGAATCTCATTCGGTGGAAACGACGACGGCGCCAGGGTCCCCGGTATCGGGCGCTGAGGCTGAGGGAGGCCCTGCCAGCGGTTCCCTAAGTCAGCCTTCCAGGATCTGCCTGATCCCGAACTCCCCCACGGCGAACATCCGCGGATTGTCGTTGGAGTTGCTCACCAGGGCGGCGGACAGGTTGAGAGCCCAGCCCCGGGCCCTCATCCAGGTGTCCCCTTCCACTGCTAGGCCAAAGGCGTCGATAAAGCGGTGCCGGGCGCCGGCGTCGAACATCAGCCATCCCACCGCCAGATCGACCGCCGGGTCCCCTGCCCCGACGTCGCCGAAATCGATCACGCCGGCCAGCGAGCCGTCGTCCGCCAGCAGGACATTGCCCGGGTGAAGGTCCCCGTGGAGCATCATCGGCGGACCGTCCCAGGCTTTGGCGGCACAGGCCTCGACTTCAACCGCGGTTGCTAGGATCGAACTAATGAACCAAATTATTCGAAATGGTCAAATTAAGAACGCTTACTGGATACTCCTAAGCGTCTTTTTCGCTGCAGGAGTCGTTATCATTGGCCTTGCCGAGGGGATAATTCTGCTCGTTGCGGCAATCGCGCTCGTGGTCGCCATCGTCGGCCTCACGGCTCTGCATGGACAGTTCAGGAAAGACGTTATGCGCAGCCTCTCGACTGCGTCACCGGGCGTCGGCATCACGGCGGCCACCGTCGTTGCCGTTGCCGTCCTGCTGCGCGGCACTGATTCCGCGGTTTGGGCCGTCCCTCTACTGGCCGGCGGCGCCTCCGCTGGCCTTTATGTGTGGTTGCACCGCCATGGCCGTTACGACGAGTCCGCTGCTGTCTGAGGTCTAAACGCCGGTCCGGCCGCGGAGCCGCCCGTTTCCAGTGACGGATCGTGCCTCCTCAGGCCCGAGGCTGATCGTGTTCCGGGCGGTTCCGCGCGTCAATGCCATACGACTTCGGGCTGCAGCACCGGCCCTGCATAGTGCACTCGATCGCTCCAGGTTTGCATGGTCGGTTCCTGTCTTCGAAAAGCAATGGCAGGCCAGGAACAAAATGGGGAGCGATAGTTGCCGAAGAGCCCGCCGTCCGGCGCGGCTGCCCGGACGACCTTCCCAGGACGGTGCTCGTTGGTATATCCGAGTTCCCGAGCGCCAATTCACAACGTGTCCCCGTCCACATCGGAGTCAGCACCCCGGTCCCCGGCGGGCTGGCTGCATAGCCCGCGGATGAGGATCTCTACACCCTGTGTCCCTCCTGCGGCCAGGTGCACCGTGTTGAGCGGACGACGGCGGTACCTCCCGCCGTCGTCCGCTTCCGTGCGGTGACTACTGGGTGAAGGCGACCTTTTCCCAGGCCAGAACGTCCGCGTCGTCGGCACGGTTGCCGGCGACGGTGAACCTGACGTAGTTGGTGGCGTTGGCGGATCCGTCCACGGTGATGCGCTGCAGGTCATCTGCGGCGGGCTGGCCGTAGATGCCCAGCCAGGGTGAGCCCTCCGCGAGCGGCTCGTTCTCGGCGAAGGCGTGGCTGTCGCCGTTGATGAGGTAGACCGGGGCGTCGAAGCTGTTGGTTTCGTCGATGATGGCCTGCACGATATCGCGGAAACCGGACATGGTGTCCGGGTTGGCGGTCGCGGCGGCGAGCAGGGACGGGTCGAACATGTCGGCCTGGGTCATCAGGACAACGGCGCGGTCGTTGCGGCGTTCGGCGTCAGCGAAGGTGTCGCGGATCTGGGCCAGGACTGCGCCCGTCCGGTGCTCAACTTCGTCCAGCTGCTCGGGCGTGGCGGTGGTTTCGCCCAGGCCCGTCCACGGCTGCAGCGAGTTGTTGCTGCCCTGGATGTTCAGCACGGAAAACGCCACCCGGTTGTGAGTGAAGCGGACGTTTTCCGGCAGCCCGAGGTCCGCCTGGGTCTTGACAGGCATGGTGGCGCCCAGGGTCTTGCCAGGCTCGTCGAAGAAGACATCCCGCAGCTTGTCGAGCCGTTCCAGAGGGTTGTAGGCGCCGTTGTTGGTGCGGTGGCAGTCCACCCATTCGTTGTCGCCCGGGGTGAAGACCAGCGGGTGCTCGAAGGTGTCGAACTGCGTGCGGATGTTCTCGAAGTACTCGTCCGAGCAAACCGAGGAACCGTTCTTGATGTCGCCCACGTGGGTGACGAACTTCAGCGCGCTGTCGGCGTTGATGTCCTGGATGCGGGCGGGGAACTTCGCGATTTCCGCCTCGCCGTAGGGGATGTCACCGATCACGCCGAACGTGAACCCTTTGTTGTCCGCGGCGCTGTCGGCGGTGCCGTCGGCGGCGGTGGCGGCGGCGGTGGCGGGCTGGGACGAAAGGAGGCCGAGCGCCAGGACCGCTGCCGCCGTCGTCGTTTTGATGGTCCTTGAAGGCATGGCGGTGTTCCTCTTCTTTGCGGAGTTGGGGCTTGAGGCGTGCGGCTTAGGCCGCGCGGGCGGTCAGGAACTGCTGCAGCGCGGCGAGGTCGTCGGTGTTGATGTGGTCCACGCCGGCATCGAAGAGTTCGTTCCAGATGGCTCCGCGTGCGGTGCCGGGCATGTCCGGGGTGGCCCAGAAGCGGACGCGGTAGCCATTGGCGTGCGCGTCGGCCACGTAAGCGCGCAGTTTGGCGCGCTCGGCCTCCGGCATGGGGCCCACGCCCTGCCAGGTGAAGAGCTTGGTCCAGTTGTCGCTGACCAGCGGTATCAGGCCCGCAGGCTTGCCGGAGGTGAGGTCTGCGGAGCGGCCATCGTAGAAGCTGAAGCGCTTCTCCTGTGCCTGCATGGTGGCCAGCGGGCGGTTTCCGCTGATGACCGCGGTGACCGGGCCGGTCTTGGTGGTGCCGTGGCTGTAGCGGCTCATGATGTCGCGGTGCTCGGCCAGTTCCTTCTCGATGGCGGCGTAGGTGGATTCGCCGTCGCTCTTGATGTCGATCAGAAGCTGCAGGCTGCCGTCCCACTTCGGGTAGACGCTGTGGCCCTGACCCCGGGCGAGGTCCTGGAGCGGATCGAGGTAGAGGCTCTCGAGCGTCACGCCGGGCCGGGCATCCTCCAGGTCGTGGGCCACCAGCAGCTCGCCGTCCACCAGCCACACGTCCGCTTCCACGCTGGTGAAGCCATGCTCCAATGCGTCGAACAGGGGACGGTCATGCTCATAGTCGTTGTGCGCATGCGCCTGGGCGAGCGGCTGGCCGACGACGGGAGCCGGCTTGGTTGCCTCTGCCTGGGCAGGGGCTGCTGCACCGGCCAGGGAGGCAAGGACGGCGACAGCGGCGAGGGTGCTTTTCACGTACACGGAGTACTCCTTGAATACAGGGGACTCTCCGCCCGGCACATGGGAACGTGCCGGGCAAAAGGGGGCGTGAAAAGACTGCTGGTCGCGGGAGAACGCTGGAGGGCGTGTTGGTGGCTGGTGGGTGAACTGGGAAAGATCGTTGGCGTGGCGAGGATGAGGGAGGCCCTGCCAGTGGTGCCTAAGTCAGCCTCCCAGGATCTGCCTGATCCCGAACTCCCCCACGGCGAACATCCGCGGATTGTCGTCGGAGTTGCTCACCAGGGCGGTGGACAGGTTGAGGGCCCAGCCCCGGGCCCGCATCCAGGTGTCCCCTTCCACTGCTAGGCCAAAGGCGTCCATAAAGCGGTGGCGGGCGCCAGCGTCGAACATCAGCCATCCCACCGCCAGATCGACAGCCGGGTCCCCTGCCCCGATGTCGCCGAAATCGATGACGCCGGCCAGCGAGCCGCCGTCCGCCAGCAGGACATTGCCCGGGTGAAGGTCCCCGTGGAGCATCATCGGCGGACCGTCCCAGGCTTTGGCGGCACAGGCCTGCGCCCACACTGCTCTCAGCGCTGCTGCCTGCGGGTAGCGTTCGCGGTCCCGGAGCCGTTCCACCACCGCAGTGTCGCGCTCCAGCAGCGGCACGCCGCGGAAAGGATTCACGGGTACGCCGGTGTCGGCGGGCACGTGGAGGGAGAGGAGGAAATCGGTCAGACCCTCAGCGGCCGGCCCACGGTCCGCGGGGCCGACGTCGGCCGCGGCGGTTCCGGGGACCCACCGCACGATGCTCCACGGCCAGGGAAAGTCCGGCGCCCGCCGGCCGGCGTGGACGGGGACAGGAACCGCCACCGGGGAGCGGCTGGCGATGCCGGGAAGGTAGCGCTGCTCATGCAGGATCAGCGGCACGGCCTCGGCCCTGCGCGGCAGCCGGACGGCCAGGTCATCGCCGAGCCGGAAGGTCGCGTTGTCCCAGCCATTCGCGACCCGCACCGGCTGACGATCGGCGAGATCGGGCCGCTGGTCCCGGACGACGGACTGGACGACGGCGTCATTGACTTCCAGCGTGGCTGGTGGCATTCCCGCCATCCGGAGGCCCGCCTTCCTTTGCGCCCGGAATGCAGTCCAATCCTTTCCCGGCATCCTCCAGCCCGCTGGAGGATATGGAATCGCCGCGGGATGTCCCGCCGTCGACCTGGGGACGCCGGGCATGAAACTCATCCGGCGAAGACCCCGGATTCTCGGGGGTCAGCCCGCGCCCAGGCCCTCGCGGGCCATCTCCTCCAGAATCCTGGCTGTTGGCGCTGCCGACATGAGCTGCCCCATCACCTCGGGTTTGTCCCACACCTGGCTGCGCAACTTTTCCAGAAAGTCGGTCGCGGCCTCCTTGGTGTCGAAGTCCAGGAGCACGGCCACGCTGTTCTGGTCCTCGGTATCCCGGAACAAGCGGACAGATCGGGCGCCCGAGGCTGCGCGACCTGCGGGATCCGTGTCGAACACTTTCTTGAAAGCCTCGTATTCCCGGACCGGATAGCTAATCTGCAGGGTGAACATCGTCCTTCCTTCCCTCGCGCTGTGGCAGGGACCACGATAGGCCGTCCAGCGTCATCCCGATAGGGCCGGAAGGTGGACGTGAGCCGGCGCCGCGCATGAGGGCGGTGACGTTGATCCGGAAGACCCGATCCCGGCGGTCATCGTCCACCTCGTGGGTGGGGCGACTAGGTTAGTCCATTCGGTGCATTATTCTGGACGGGATAACCCACTTACTCGTGCGCGTCCCTCCCAGAGCGCTCAGACGCAAGGAGCCTCCGTGAGCCTTCCCGCTCAAGCGATGGACCAGACAGCTCCCAGCAGACCACCACGCCGAACTCCCGCCGGGGATGCCGCTTGGGGGCGGCTGATCGGGATCCTCGCGGGATTGCTCGGTTTGGGCCCCTGGCTGGTGACCGGCGCACAGCTCCCACTGCAGAACTTGTGGGGCGCCGACGTCGCTCCGGACCAGATGCCCGTGTCGTTACTGCCGCTAAGCCAATACGAACTCACCACGATCGTGGCCCTCCTCACCGTGGGAGGTGCGGCAGCCGGACTTGCGGTGCGCATCTGGTCCCCCGCCCGACGGCGACTGGTGGCGTGGTGCGCGGCAGCCGGCGTTCTTGTGGTCCAGTCCACGGCTGCCGTCCAGTCCTTCACCGTGCTCGACGGCGGCTTGACGGGCGGAACAACGGCAAGCCTCTACTTCGCCGGGTTGCTCGCGGGCGTCACCGCATCCCTCGCTGCTGCCCTCGTGGCGCACCTGCTGCTCTGTTCAAGGTCACGGAGCCTGGCGGCACTGGGCGCCGGACTCGTGGCGGTGCCGTTCGCTTCGTGGACGGTGGAGTGGGTTGTCGGCTTCGTTGGCCACATCAACGTCCCCGCGGCAGTGCCGTCCCTGGCTCACTGGATTCCCGCCATCCTCGTTGGTTGTGCCCTGGCATGGTGCGGCCTTCGTCCTGCGCGGCGGGCCGCGATGTGGGCCCTGAACCTTGCCCTGTTGTGGGTGGTTCCCGCCCTGTTCATCTCCGTCAACTACGTTCTGGGGACGCGCGTACTGGCTGGCGACCTGCAGGAGATGCTGTTGATGAGTCGGCAGATCCTGGCGGCAACACTTGGACCCGCGGGTGGAGCAGCTCCCAAAGTCTTGCTGGCTCTGGTCATCGCGTTGGCGGGGCTGGGGGCCAAATCCATTTTTGCCCGCCGGCGGCCGGACGTGCCGACCTTCCCGTCCACGTAAAATCCCGGCTCACCCGCGATTGAGCACGGCCACGCTGGTCTGGTCCTCCGCCGGCCCAGACACGCTTTCCTCCAGCTGAGACAATGTCCCAATGGACATCGCGCTGGGACTCCTGGTTCTCGTCGCGGTGGTCTGTGCCGGCAGCGCGCTGGGCCGGAAGCTCAACATTTCGGTCCCACTGCTGCTGGTGTTGGCCGGCGTGGTGGGCTCCTTCCTCCCCTTCGTTCCGCAGATTGAGCTGAACCCTGAAGTGGTCCTTGTGGGACTCTTGCCGCCGCTGCTGTACGCCGCGGCGCTGCGGACTTCGCTCTTCGATTTCAGCTCCAACCGCCGCGCCATCGGACTGCTCTCGGTGGGCTACGTCATCTTCGGAACCTTCGCCGTGGGCTTTGTGGTCTGGTGGTTGTTCCCGGAAATTCCGCTGGCTGCCGCTATCGCCCTCGGCGCGGTCGTGGCGCCGCCGGATGCTGTGGCGGCCACCGCCATCGCGAGGAAGGTGCGAATGCCACGCAGGATCGTCACCATCCTGGAGGGTGAATCCCTGGTCAACGACGCCACCGCCCTGATCTGCCTTCGCGCCGCCATCGCCGCCATTGCGGGGTCGGTGTCCGTGACGGGGATCGCCGGGGACTTCCTGCTCGCGGCCGGGGGCGGGGTGGTGGTGGGCATTGCGGCCGCCTACGTGCTGACCGAGCTCCGCAAGCGGACCCGGAACGTCGCCATTAACACGTCGACGTCGTTGATCGCCCCGCTGGTCGCCTACCTTCCCGCGGAGGCGATTCACGCGTCCGGCGTACTCGCCGTCGTCGTTACCGGGTTGGTGATGGGTACCAAGGCGCCATCCATGCCCAACGGTGCCGCCCGGCTGAGCCAGCGCAGCAATTGGAACACTGTGCAGTTTCTGCTGGAAAACGCAGTCTTCCTGCTGATCGGGCTGCAGGTGCGGACCATCATCGACGGCGTCCAAGACGACTCCCTGGGCGCGGGGCGGATTTGGGCCGGCTGCGCTCTGATCCTGCTGGCGGTGCTGGTGCTCCGGCCGGTATGGGTTTTCCCGGCCACGTACCTGCCCCGCCTGATTCCGGCCGTGCGGCGGAACGACCCGGCGCCGCCGTGGCAGTTCGCGGCGATTGTCTCCTGGGCCGGGATGCGGGGAGTGGTCACCCTGGCCGCGGTGCTGGTGCTGCCCGCAGATCTGGAGCACCGTTCGGTGCTGATCCTGGCCGCCCTGGTGGTGGTGGGCGGCACGCTGACGCTGCAGGGGTTCACTCTTCCGGGGCTGGTCCGTCTCCTGAAGGTCCAGGGCCCGGACCAGCGCGAAGACGCGCTGAACCAGGCTTCGCTGATGCAACTGGCCACCGCTGCGGGCGTGGCACGCCTGCAGGAACTGCGCACGGAAAACGATCCGCCAGAGGTGGTGGCCATGCTGAAACGCCGCACCCAGGAGCGCGGGTTGGCTGCTTGGGAACGGCTCGGCCGCCCATCGGCGGAAACGGCGACCCCCAGCGCGCGTTACGCCTGGCTGCGGCTGGCCATGCTGGAAGCGGAACGGGCCAAGGTACTGGAACTGAGGCGGGGCGGCGAGTACGCGCAGGAGGTCCTCAGTGATGTGCTGGACCGGCTGGATGTTGAGGAATCCATGTTGGACATGGCGCTGGACGAGGTGGACACCTCCGGCGAGGGCGGCGGGGAAGGGATCGCGCGGCCGGGCGGAGTATGTGCCCACCTCGAGTCGGCCCGGTCTCGGGACGTACCCGCGGACCCCTTCTGCGCGAGCTGCCGGAGGGAAGGCACCACGACGGTGCACCTGCGGATGTGCCTGGCGTGCGGCAGGGTGGGGTGCTGTGATTCCTCACCCGGAAGCCACGCCTCGAGGCACTTCGAAGCGACCGGGCACCCGGTGATGCGGAGCATCGAGCCGGGCGAAGACTGGCGCTGGTGCTATCAGGACGACCTGCTGGGCTGACGGCAGGACAGAAGACTTTCCCCTCGCCGTGAACAACGTGCCCGTTTCAGAGCTCGCGATAGTAGTAGAGCATTGGGTCTGTCTGGTTGGGTTCGGTGTTGGTGAACCCGTGGGCTTCGTAGAAACGGCGCGCATCGGTGTCCTCGCCGTCCACGTTGATCTCAAGGAGTGCACCGCCCCGGGCCCGCACCAATTCGAGGGCTGCGTCCAGGAGTGCGCTGCCGAGGCGGTGACCGCGGAGCTCTGGACGGACATAGAGCTCGTCGAGGATCGCGACCGGCCCCCGGTACCAGACGTTGGGCCGGAAACTAAGCACCGCAAGCCCGCTCGCTGGCTCGCCGGTCAGCAGGACCACCACGTCGTCCCCTGCCAGGAGCTGCGTCAATCGTGATTGAAGCTCCTGGGTGTCCGGGGTCGGCGTCGAGAACTCAGTGTTGAAGTCATGAAGTAACTGGGCAACGACGGCGGCGTCGTCCAGTGTCGCCCGCCGCGGCTTCTGGCCGCCTGCAGAATCGTCGGAAGTCATGGCTTCATCAAGAGGAGCAGGCGAAGCGGCGTCCATGGTCACCTCCTCTCAAGATCCGGAGGGCGCTGGCTGAAGGACACGAGACGCGACTGCATCTCCCAGTACGGAGTGGCGGCCGGGACCTGCGTGCCGTCACGCAGGGCGTTGACCACGTTCACCGCCGCGTCCACTGCTGCGCGGTATGGCAGGGAGCCGGAACTCACCCGCCGGACCCCCAGCTCGCCCAGCTCGGCAACAGTCAGCGAGGGATGTGCCAGCACGTTGACCGGCAGCCCAATACCGGCCGTGATGGTCCGGATGTCCTCCGGGACCACAAGTCCGGGGACGAAGATCCCGTCCGCTCCGGCGTCGGCGTAGGCCCGGGCGCGGAGCAGGACGGCATCCACAGTGGCCTGTTCGCCGAACCATATGTTGTCCACCCGGGCGTTGATGAACAGAGCAGGGCTGCGCCGCTTGACGGCGGCCACTTTCTCGGCAAAAGCTGCTGGATCGACCAGGTGCCCGTCCGTGCTGTCCTCCAGGTTGACCCCGGCCACGCCCTGGGCAGCCAGTTGGGTCACAAAGTCTGCAACCTCGGCGGGGTCATCGGAGTAGCCGTCCTCGACGTCCGCCGTGACGTGGACAGGCAGGCGGCACAGCTGGTTCACCAGGGCGGCGGTCACTGCCTTGCTGGACCGGCCGCCGTCGGGCAGGCCGGCGCTTGCCGCGATGCCAAAGCTGGTGGTGCCGACGGCCGGATAGCCAGCTGACGCAAATGCCAAGGCGGATCCGACGTCCCACGCATTGGGAAGCAGGAGCGGCGCCCCGGTGTGGTGGAGTTCCCGAAAAGTGGCCATAGTATTTCCTTCCCTCCCAACCGAATAGGTGGATTCCTACCCGGCCCAGTCGTCGTCGTAGGGGCGGCCGCGGAAGTGCGCGCGGAGGTACTCCCCCACCACGGCAGCGCCCAGGTCCCCGGTATCGGGCGCCACGACGCGGCCGTCGATCCGGCGGGCCATCCGGGCGACGAAGCGTTCCAGGCCGGGGTCGTCGCCCAGCCGGAAGAACGTGGCCTGGGTCCCGGCGCGCCCCAGGCGGTCCAGCTCGGCCACGGTCACGCGGATGGTCTCCGGGTCCGGCGGATACGCGAACCAGGATTCGCCGTCGGCCAGCAGGTGGGCGGTGGGTTCGCCGTCGGTCACCACCAGGAGGACGGGCTGCATCGACGGGTGCTGGCGGAAGAACCGGCCGGCCAGCAACAGCCCATGGTGCAGGTTGGTACCCTGCTCCCGGAAGGCCGGCAGGGCGGTGAGCTCGCCGATGTCCATGGACTGCGCGTAGCGGCCGAAGCTGATCAGCTGCAGCCGGTCGCCGCGGAACCGGGTGGTGACGAGATGGTGCAGGGCGAGCGCGGTGCGTTTCATCGGCACCCAGCGTCCCTCAGCGGCCATCGAGAAGGAGACATCCACCAGCAGGGCGACGGCGGCCTGCGTGCGCGCCTCTGTCTCCGTCACCTCGATGTCATCCACGGCCAGGCGCAGCCCGTGGCGCGGGTCGCCGCCGTCAGCGATCGTGCGGCGGATCGCGTTGGTGATGGTCCGCGTGACGTCCCACGGCTCGGCGTCGCCGAACTCCCACGGCCGGCTGGAGCCGGTCTGCTCCCCCGCGGCCCCGGCAACCCGCGTATCCCGGCGCCCCTGCCGGCCGGAGAGCTGCCTGGCGGTGTCCCGCAGCAGCGCCCTGCCGAGCCGCCGCATGGCCTGCGGCGAGAGCCTCAGGTCGCCGTCGGCCCCGCGCTGCAGGAAGCCGCCATCGTGCATGGCCCGCTCGATCTCCGCCAAGGTGCGGGCCGACACCGCCGCGTCCTGCCCCAACTGGCGGGCGAGGGCGTCCAGGTCCAGGTCGTCCAGGCGGGATCCGTTGTAGGACTGGGAGAGCTGTTCGGCCAGCTCGTCCAGTTCGGCGAGGTCCTGCAGCACGCCGGTGCCGTCGCCGAGCCCCAGCCCCTCCTCGCCGTCGAAGCGTTCGGAGCCGGACCAGTCCTCGCCGGGACGCAAAGCCTGCAGGTTGGCGTCGAGTTGGCCCAGCTGTGCCATAAGCGCCGGCGAGCCGAACGCCTGCGCCGAGAGCCGCATCAGCTCCTCGCGCTGCTCGGCGGACATGGACTGCAGCAGCCGCTGGGCGGCGGCCGCGCGCTGGGCGAGCGCGTCCACCAGCTCCTCGACCGATTGCGGGTTCTCCGGGAAGTACTGGCCGTGCTTGGCCATGAACTCCTGGAAGTCCGCGTCCGTGTCCTCGCCGCGCCGGTGTTTGTCCAGCAGCTCGTTGAGGTCCTGCAGCATCTCGGCCACGGCCGCGCGGTCCTCCTGGGTGGCGCCCTCGAGCGCCTCCTTCATCCCGGCGAACCGCTGGTCCAGGATCTCGCGGCCCAGCAGGTCCTTGATCCGCTCGTAGGCTTCCCGGGCGGTGCTGGACTGCCAGTCGTAGGAGGCGAGTTCGTTGACCGCAGCGGCCGTGGATTTGGGCAGGTTCTGCAGCTGCATTTCCCGGAACGCGCGGTCGGTGTTGTCCATCATGGCGTCGCGGGCGAGCTGTTTGCGCTCCTCGAGCACGGCGGTGTCCAGCAGCTTCTGGACCTCGTTGAGGGTGCCGTCCAGCCGGTGCTGGCCCAAAAGGTCCTTGCGCCGCTGCTGGACGCGCCCAGCGAGGTCGTCGAGCCCTTCCCGGTTCCGGCCGCCGCGCCGCAGGTACTCCTGGAGGGCGTGCCGGGGCGAGTATCCGGCCATCACGTCCTCGGCGACGGCGTCCAGCGCCTCCGCCAGATCCACGGGCGGGGCGAGCGGATCCGGCCCTCCCCGGTACCGGCTGTACCGGGACCGGTGGTGTGCGGTCATGAGGCCTCCTGTGCCGTGGGATTACTTACCCGTAAACGGTCGCCTCGTCGTCGGACTCCTTGGCGATCCGCCGGGCGAGGTAGAGGCCTTCCAGTGCCAGTTCGACGGCGGCGGCGCGCTGCCCGTCGTTTTCCGCGCCGAGGCGCTCCCCGATGTCGTCGTAGAGGCTGGATCCGTTGAGCGCCGGGAGGTTGTCGAGGAACTCCCGCGCCGTGACCAATTCCCCGGTGGTCACCGTGGTGTGGCCGTCCAGTGCGGCGACGAGGTCACCCATGTCGATGCCGTGGAAGTGCGCCCGCACGGCTTCCGCGGTGGCCACGCGCAGGAGGTGGTCCAGGATGTCCTGCTCCCGGCCCTCCTCCCCCGATTCGAACTCGATCTTCCCGGCGAGGACTTCCACGGCGGCGTCCAGGTCGATGATCCTGGCGACGGCCTCGTCCTCGCCGCGCACGCTGGCCCGGCGCAGGGCGGCCGCGGCGACGGTTTCGGCGCCGGCGATGGCGAACCGCGCGGACACCCCGGAGGTCTGGTTGATCGCCGGGGACTGCCGCAGCGCCCGGGTGTAGCGGGCCAGGATCTCGAGGATGACGGGAGGGACACCGGCCACCAGGTGCCCCTCCTGCCGGATGACGGCCACCTCGTCGTCGAGCTCGATCGGGTAGTGGGTGCGGATCTCGGCGCCGAAGCGGTCCCGCAGCGGCGTGATGATCCGGCCCCGGTTCGTGTAGTCCTCCGGGTTGGCGGACGCGACCACCAGGACGTCCAGCGGCAGCCGCAGCACGTAGCCGCGGATCTGGATGTCGCGTTCCTCCATCACGTTGAGCATGGAGACCTGGATCCGCTCCGCGAGGTCGGGCAGCTCGTTGATGGCGATGATGCCGCGGTTGGAGCGCGGGACCAGGCCGTAGTGGATGGTTTCCGGGTCCCCGAGGCGGCGGCCCTCGGCCACCCGCATCGGGTCGACGTCGCCGATCAGGTCCGCGACGGAAGTGTCCGGCGTCGCGAGCTTCTCGACGTACCGTTCGGAGCGGTGCCGCCACGCCACCCGCAGCCGGTCCCCCTCGGTGAGGGCACGGGCGCGGGAGTGCTCCGTGATGGGCTCGTACGGGTGTTCGTTGAGTTCCGAGTCCTCGATCACCGGGGACCATTCGTCCAGCAGTCCGGCCAGGGTGCGGAGGAGCCGGGTCTTGCCCTGCCCGCGTTCGCCGAGCAGGACGACGTCGTGCCCGGCGAGCAGCGCGCGTTCGAGCTGGGGCAGGACGGTGCGGCTGAAGCCGTACATCCCGGGCCAGGGGTCGCGGCCGGCGGCGAGCGCGGCGAGCAGGTTGTCGCGGATTTCGCGGCGCAGGTCCTTGTGGACGTGGCCGGAGGCACGCAGTTCACCAACAGTGAAGATATCGGGGCGATCACTCACCCCTCCACCGTAGACCTGTACCCGGCGGGGAATCGAGGGATTTCTTGAGATTCATGCGCTTTGGGCTGTTGCCCGGCTTAGGCTGAATCTTGATGACTGCAGCAACGCCTGGACCTTCGGCGAAGCCCCCACAGCAGGGCACGCTCCTCCTTTTGGTGCGCCACGGCGAGACGCCGACGACGGGCATGGTGCTGCCGGGGCGCGCCCCGGGGCTGCACCTGTCCGACCGCGGCCGGGACCAGGCAGTGCGGGTCGCGGAGCGGCTTTCTGGCCTGCCGGTGGACGCCCTCTATTCCTCGCCGCTGGAGCGCGCCTGCGAGACGGCAGAGCCGACGGCGGTGCGCACCGGACTGGCGGTGAAGCACGACGACGGGCTGCTTGAGTGCGATTTCGGCGAGTGGACCGGTGCCGCGATCGCCGAGCTGGCGGCGTTGCCGGAGTGGCAGACCGTCCAGCACAGCCCGTCGACGTTCCGCTTTCCTGACGGCGAGAGCTTTCCGGAAATGCAGGCGCGGATCGTCGGCGCGATGGAGGTGCTGCGTGCAGCCCACGCCGGGGGCATAATCGTGTGCTTCTCCCACGCCGACCCCATTAAGGCGGCCGTCGCCCACGCCCTGGGCACGCCCTTGGACCTCTTCCAGCGGATCGTCATCAGCCCAGGATCGGTGTCGGCCATCTCCTTCGTGGAGGGCCAGGACCCTGCCGTGCACATGGTGAATTCGACGTCGGAACCGCTCAGCGGGCTGAGGGCGTCATGAGTGAGGGCCGACGGTGTCCGCCCGGGAACTGATGCTGCTCAGCGAGGGCAGCATAGAACTTCTCGGACTCATCCCGCGCAGCAGCAACCAGACGTTTCTCGTCCAGGTCTCCTGCGGCGAGGACAAAGGGTACGCGGTCTACAAGCCGGAGGCCGGCGAACGTCCCCTGTCCGACTTCGAGCCCGGGCTCTACAAGCGAGAACGCGCCGCCTACCTGCTGAGCGAATCGCTCGGCTGGGGCTTCGTGCCTCAGACGGTCATTCGGGAGGATGCGCCCCTCGGTGTCGGGTCGCTGCAGTGGTTCATCGAGTGCGACTTCCAGGAGCACTACTTCACCCTGTTCGAGGACGCCCCGGAGACGCACCGCGAGCTGGCACGGATCGCCCTGTTTGATTACGTCGCCAACAACACCGACCGCAAGAGCGGCCACGTGCTCCGCGGCGACGACGGTAGCATCTGGGGCATCGACCACGGGCTGTGCTTCTCGGCGGCGTTCAAGCTGCGCACCGTGATCTGGGACTTCGCCGGCGAACCCATCCCAGAAGCCCTGCTCAAGGACATCGCCCCGCTCGCAGAGGCTGTTCCTCCCGCAGTGGCTAAACTGCTCGACGACGACGAGATCACGGCCATGCAGCACCGCGTCCAGCGCCTGCTGCGTGCACGGGTGCTGCCCGCTGACCGCACGGGCATGCGTTACCCATGGCCGCTCGTATAGGCGCCCGCGACAACCGATACCGGATCTTCTGTCAACCTAGTTGCCTCAGGAAACCTTTCAGGCACCAACGGCAAAGTTTCCCATGGTCCAGGCCGCGCTACTCCGGCCCCGGCACTGAGGTGTGGCCGGCTCTTTTCCAGCCGTAGACGACACGGAGTCTGGGGTGGGCGGACACAGCGAAGGCCGGCACCTTTCCGGACGTAGGCTGGCCGCAGCAGAGTGGCAGGAACCGGGAGAGGGACGCCATCGGCCCTTAGAATGCCGCGTAACCGGACCGTTCGCTAGGCTGGCCCAAAAGTACCGCCATATTGATCAGTCACACGCGAAAGAAGCACCCCGTAATGGAAGCACTTATCAGCATCGTTGGCTTCATCATCGTCGTCGGAGGTATCGTCGCCGTCGCCTACTACTACACGTACGTCGCGGAACCCCGTAAGCGCACTCCGCAGATCATTGCGGCACTGGAAGAGAACGAGCGCATCGGACTCTCTGACATCGATGTGGACATCCGTAGGACCGCCGCACGGTGGGGACTCCTGAAGATCGGGCACACTGAAGCGAAACGCTTCAAGACCGAAGCGTACAGCGACCGCATCGCCGCGCAGATGAAAGTCCTTGAGCCTCGCGCCGCCGACCTGCTGCGCGAACGCACCAAGCTCACGAACCTCGAAACGTTCCTCAATATTGACACCTCGATCTGAGACGACAAGTAAGCCAGCTCCCTCGGGCCTCGATGGACGAGGGAGCTAGTGATGGGATTCCAGCCATCCCGCCATCTCATGTCACCATCCGCAACAATTTAAGAGATGACAGGTCAGACACAAACAGGCGATGCCTGGTCAGCGACGACGGCGGCGTCTTTGGCGACCGTTTTTCCCTCGCCCCGGTAGAGCCGGGAGGCGTGGCGGACGATCCGGCCGGGGATGTTCAGGATGTCCTGGCCGTGAGCAAAGAGCAGTGCGATCAGGAGCGCCGGTCCGCCGTGTTTCAGGTCCGTCGCCCAGACCACCTCATCGCCCCCGCCGAGTTTGAGGACGTGGCGATGAGGGAGCACGGCCGGTTCATCGTTGGGGGACTTTTGCGAGAGCAGACGATTTCCATCGGCGTCGATCACGACGCAGTGATGGTGGGCTTTGCCGGTCATACCGGCCCATAGGTGCACCAAGAACTGCCTCCAGTCTGTCGGATGGATGGGGCCCAGCAGATCACCGTGCCGTTGTGACTCCTTCGTCCTCGGATCAGGCCCCACGCGCACCAGCACGACCTGGTGTAAAGCCTTATTCCCGTTGCGGTCCCCTCCCCGGGTGAGACGGTGACGGCTCGTCTTACCTGATGATGCAGGCATCGGCACCCCGGCTAAAGCTGCGAACTGGGCCTCACTACCCACGCGTTCTAAAACGTCGCCGACCGTCACCAGCAGCTGGCTGGCAACCTCGACACCAACACCCGGAAGGTCACAGAGCAAAGGAGAGTCCAGGATCCCCGCCGGTGGCCACACGCGCTGTCATGCACTCCATCCGTGATCTTCACGGCCCCGGCCTGCACCCGGAGGGAGACGACCCGCTGGGGCGCCTGGATCAACGACTACCGCGCGGCAGTTGCAACCCGCGCTGCGGCCAGGGTTCCCCGTATGCTGACCGGGGCAGCCCTTGCCCCCGTGACCCGAAAGGTACCCAGTGACCAGTCCCGCCCCGTGGAACGAAACTGACGGCTTTGCCTACGCCACACCGCCCACCTCGAACACGTTGCCGGTATGGGCGAGGACCTTCCGTAACGTCCTGATGGTACTCGGTGGGGTTGGTGTTGCAGCCCTCATTGGGATTTATGTCAGCTTTGCTCTCCCGGCAAGCATGTACGAGCCCGGAGGGCTTCGCGGAGTTGGCTTTGGCATCATGTTGTCGCTTTTCTACGCGGTCGGATCGATCCCCTATTTGATCGCGAACGTCGTCTATGCCATTCGCTGGGCGACCTCTCTGCGCGGCCACGGCTACAGTGTCTCCCTACTCAGTTCAGCCTTCCTCGTAGCCGCCCCGATACTGGTCTCCCTTAGTGTCGCCAGTGGCGTCGCTTTGCTCTGGTGGCACTAGCGGGGACTTTGGCACACGCCTCCGCGCAGATGATGTGCATGGAAACTCAGACGCTCCCAAATTCGGCACCAACTACCATCCCAATGTCGTCCGGCAGGTCAGTGCCGGCCGGGCGACCAATCACTCGGTGGAGTCGTCCCATGAGACGCTTCTCGCCGAGGTGGAGCGCCTGACGTACCTAGTCGCCCCGGAGAAGCTGGAACAAGCGAGAGCTGTTCCTAGGCGAAATCTTGCGTTGTGCCCACGGCGCCGAACAAACCCGACTTGCGGCCGCCAATGAGGTTGAGCATGCCGACCTGGAAGTACTGCCGGGCAGTCTCCTGCTGCCAGCCCTTGACATAGATGTACAGCCGGACGTTTGGGTGACGGGTTCCTCGGTCCAACTCTTGGTTGAGGCAAAAGGCTTCAAGAAGGGCGCCGCGTTCAGTGTCGAGCAGCTTCCTCGGGAGCTGCTACGCCTGCAGGCGCGCAGCGGCGACCGCGCCCTTGCTCCTGCTGCTCCTGACCACTCCCCCACCCATCAGACTCGCCGGGAGGGGCCGACACGAAGTCGAGGCTGGTGTTGCCGTGGGTCTTTAGTCCCTGTACGCCCGCGCTGGAATGTCTGCCGCAGATTACGAGGGTTTGCTTGCCTCGATTCCGTCTTGTGTCGCATGGATAACGTGGTTTGAGATCCACGCCATCGTCATGCGACAGAAAAGCGCCTTTCCCGGGCTCCCCTCAAGCATCGCTGCATCCCTACATCGGATCGCTGACGGCGTGGCCCAGGCTATCAAGTGGCACTCCGGTGGCCTCGTCACCGAACCTGTCTCGTTCGTTGATCAGCCCTAGAGCTGACCGGTGCAGCATGAAATCGGAAGTCGCTCGCTGCCGGAGTCTGTGAGTCATTGAGTGCGGGCCGATAGCGGATATTATGTAACCTCCGTACGATGAGGCGGCCCGTACTGTCGCACCATGGACCGTCTATTCGTGATTCCCGCCTGGCGGGAGCGGCCCAGCGCCCCTAAACCTCCGCCACCGGCGCCGCGAACTGTGCCGCGTACAGCGCCGCGTACGCCCCGCCCGCCTCCAGCAGTGAAGCGTGCGTCCCCTGCTCCACGATCTGCCCGGACTCCATCACCAGGATGAGGTCGGCGTCGCGGATGGTGGAGAGCCGGTGCGCGATGACGAAGCTGGTCCGGTCCGAGCGCAGCGCACTCATGGCCTTCTGCACCAGCACCTCGGTGCGCGTGTCCACCGAACTGGTCGCCTCGTCCAGGATCAGCACCGACGGACGGGCCAGGAACGCCCGCGCGATCGTGAGCAGCTGCTTCTCCCCCGCCGAGACATTGCCGCCCTCGTCCTCGAGCACGGTGTCGTAGCCCTCCGGCAGGGAGCGGACAAACCGGTCCACGTACGTCGCCTTCGCCGCTTCGAGGATCTCGGCCTCGGACGCGCCGGGCCGGCCGTAAGCGATGTTGTCCCGGATGGTCCCGCCGAACAGCCAGGTGTCCTGCAGCACCATCCCCATCCGCGAGCGCAGCCCGTCGCGGGTCATCGCGGTGACGTCCACGCCGTCGAGCGTGATCCGCCCGGCGTCGAGCTCGTAGAAGCGCATCATCAGGTTCACCAGCGTGGTCTTCCCGGCCCCGGTGGGGCCGACGATCGCCACGGTCTGCCCCGGCTCGGCCACCAAGCTGAGGTCTGAGATCAGCGGCTTCTCCGGCGAATAGGAGAAGGACACGTTCTCGAACACCAGCCGCCCCCGCCCGCCGTTCGGCGCCGCTGACGGCACAGGATCCGCCGACTGCTCCGCCTCGTCCAGCAGCTCGAACACCCGCTCGGCCGACGCCACGCCGGACTGCAGCAGGTTCGCCATCGAGCCCAGCTGGGCCAGCGGCTGGGTGAACTGCCGCGAGTACTGGATGAACGCCTGCACGTCGCCCAGCTGCATCGCCCCGGCTGCCACCTGCAGCCCGCCCACCACGGCGATTCCCACATAGACCAGGTTCCCGATGAACGTCATGGCCGGCATGATCAGCCCGGACACGAACTGCGCGCCGAAACTGGCCTCATACAGCTCCGCGTTCTTCTGCCGGAACCGCTCCTCCACCTCCCGCTGCCGGCCGAACACCTTCACCAGCGCGTGCCCGGTGTACGTCTCCTCGATCTGCCCGTTCAGCTCCCCCGTGTGCTTCCACTGCGCCACGAACAGCTTCTGCGAGCGCTTGGCAATCAGCGCCGTCGTCACCAGCGTCAGCGGCACGGTGACCAGCGCGATCAGCGCGAGCGTGGGCGAGAGGATGAACATCATCACCAGCACGCCCAGCACGGTCAGCAGCGACGTGACCGCCTGGCTGATGGACTGCTGCAGGCTCTGCGAGATGTTGTCGACGTCGTTGGTGACCCGGCTCAGCAGCTCGCCGCGCTGGATCGAGTCGAAGTAGCGCAGCGGGAGCCGGTTGATTTTGGCCTCGATCCGCTCGCGGAGCCGGAACATGGTCCGCTGCACCACGCCGTTGAGGATATATGCCTGCATCCACATGAATCCCGAGGCCAGCACGTACAAGGCCAGCGCCCACAGCAGCACGTTGGCCAGCGCCGCGAAGTCGATCCCCGCGCCCGGCGTCAGCGTCATGGCACTGAGCATGTCCGCCTGTTGGTCCTGCCCCTGAGCCCGCAGTTGCGCGATCAGCTGCTCCTGGCTCACCCCGGCCGGCAGCTGCTTGGACACGACGCCGGCGAAGATCAGGTTGGTGCCCTCGCCGAGGAGCCGCGGCCCGATCACCGAGAACGTCACACTCACCACCGCGAGCATGAGGACCAGCACCAGCCAGAGCCGCTCCGGCCGGAGCTGGCCCAGCAGCCGTTTGGCGGACGGCCAGAAGTTCATCGCCTTCTCCGCCGGCACGTTCATCCCGGCGAACGGCCCGCCGCGGCCCGGCCCGCCGGCAGGGCGCGGAATCCGCAGCGGGGCTTCCTTGGCGGTTGCTGCGCCGCCGGCACCGGGCGTCTGCGACTCGACCTTGCTCATGCCGCCTCCTCCGCCGCGAGCTGGGAGTTCACAATCTCCTGGTAGGTCTCCGAGGTCTCCAGCAGCTCCGCGTGCGTGCCGTGCGCGACGATCCGTCCGCCGTCGAGCACCAGGATCTGGTCCGCGTCCACGATGCTGGACACGCGCTGGGCGATGATCACCAGGGTGGCGCCGGCGGTGTGCTGCCGGAGCGCCTGCCGCAGCCGGGCGTCGGTGGCGGTGTCCAGCGAGGAGAACGAGTCGTCAAAGATGTAGAGCTCGGGCCGTTTCACCAGCGCCCGGGCGATCGCGATCCGCTGCCGCTGCCCGCCGGAGACGTTGGTGCCGCCCTGCGAGACGGGCGCGTCCAGCCCGCCCTCCATCTCCCGGACGAAGTCCTCCGCCTGCGCAATGGACAGCGCCCGCCAGAGCTCCTCCTCGGTGGCGTCGGGTTTGCCGTAGAGCAGGTTGCTGCGCACCGTGCCGGAAAACAGGAACGGCCTCTGCGGGACCAGGCCGATGTGCCCCCACAGCAGGTCCGGGTGCAGCTCCCGGACGTCCACGCCGTCGATCAGCACCGCGCCCGAGGTCGCGTCGAAGAGCCGCGGCATGAGGTTCACCAGGGTGGTCTTGCCGGACCCGGTGGCGCCGATGATCGCCGTCGTCCGCCCCGCGCGGGCGGTGAAGCTGATCCCGGCGAGGACCGGCTGCTCGGCACCCGGGTAGGCGAACCCGACGTCGCGCATTTCCAGTTCGCCGCGGCCGGCCCGGCCAGAGAAATCCAGCGGGCGCTCCGGCGGCCGGACGCTGGACTCGGTGCCCAGCACCGCGCCGATCCGGTCCGCGGAGACCGCCGCGCGCGGGATCATGATCGCCATGAACGTGGCCATCATGACGGACATCAGGATCTGCATGAGGTAGCTCAGGAACGCGATCATGGTGCCCACCTGCATGGAGCCGTCCTGGATCCGGAACGCGCCGAACCAGATCACGGCCACGGACGAGACGTTCAGCACCAGCATCACGGTGGGGAACGCGAGCGCCATCAGCCGGCCGGCGCGCAGGGCGGTGTCCGTGACGTCCTCGTTGGCCCGGGCGAAGCGGGTGGTCTCCACTTGCTCGCGGACGAACGCGCGGACCACGCGGATGCCGGTGAGCTGTTCGCGGAGCACCCGGTTCACGGTGTCGATCCGGGTCTGCATGAGCCGGAACAACGGCACCATCCGGGTGATGATCAGCCCCACTCCCGCGAGCAGCACCGGCACACTGACCGCGATCAGCCACGACAGCTGCAGGTCCTGCCGGATCGCCATGATGACGCCGCCGATACAGAGCATGGGCGCGGCCACCATGAGGGTGGCGGACATGAGGACCAGCTGCTGGACCTGCTGGACGTCGTTGGTGGAACGGGTGATGAGGCTCGGCGCGCCGAAGTGGGTGACCTCCTGCTCGGAGAACGCCGCCACGCGGCTGAAGATCGCCCCGCGCACGTCCCGGCCCATCGCCATGGCCGCCTTCGCCCCGAAGTACACGGCCGCGATGGCGCAGGCGATCTGCAGCAGCGTCACCAGCAGCATCACGGCGCCGGTGCGCAGGATGTACTCCGTGTCCCCCTTCGCCACGCCCTGGTCGATGATGTCCGCGTTCAGGGTGGGCAGGTACAGCGAGGCGATGGACTGCGCCAGCTGGAAGACGACGACGGCGAGCAGCAGCCGCTGCTGCGGCCGCAGGTATTCAACGAGCAGTTTCCAGAGCATCCGTACTCCACTTCACGGGTCACGGCAGTGGTGTGAAGGTCAGTTTACGTCCGGAGGCTTGGAGCGGAACGGGTTCCTCTCAGGGCGGACCGCTTCCCGGCGGAAGGTGGCACCATGGGGAGATGACTCCTGCTCACGGTCTTTCCGGCATTTTCCGGCGTCCCCGGCCCATCAAACCCGAGCCCGGCCAAGAATCGGTGTGGGACTACCCCCGGCCGCCCAGGGTGGAGCACCGGCCGGAACGGGTCACCGTGCGGCTGGGCGGGCAGGTGATTGCCGACACCACCGATTCCGTGCGCGTCCTGGAGACGAGCCATCCCCCGGTCTACTACCTGCCGCTGGATGCCTTCCCGGCCGGGGTGCTCGTCCCGGTGGAGGGCACCAGCTTCTGCGAGTTCAAGGGGGAAGCGCACTACTTCGACGTCGTTGCCGGCGGCGTCGTGGTTGCCCGCGGAGCGTGGACCTACCCGGAGCCCGCACGGGGGTTCGAGGCGCTCAGGACCCGGGTGGCCCTCTACCCGCGGCACATGGACTCCTGCGAAGTCGACGGCGTGCCGGTGACCTCCCAGGAGGGCGACTTCTACGGCGGCTGGATCACTAAGAAGATCGTCGGTCCGTTCAAGGGCGGCCCTGGCACGGCCGGGTGGTGATGACCTCTTCTGAACCTGACACGACCATCCGTTCGGCAGCAGCGCTCAGCCGCGGGAGCGTTTGCGGGTCTCCGTTCACCGACGTAGCCTCAGGCAGATGAACGGTGAAGGAAAGCCCACGTCGGAGTCGAACGGCCGAGCGAAGAGAAGCGGGGGCTCGGCATTCCTGCCGATCGGGATCGTCTTCTTTGCCGTTGCGATCGCAATGATGTTTCTGGGCACCACGGCTTGGATTGCGTTCTTCACTATGGGCATCACCTTCCTCATCCTCGGGATGCAGAAGCCCGCAGGCAAAGGTGAGCGTCCACCCAGCGAGACCTCGCAAGGCTGACCTCGGCCGCCGAATATCGCCGCTGTGGTTCGGTCTCAGAATCGTCCGTCGTAGCTGTCCCTTAGGCCCTGCGCGGTGAAACTCCAGCCTTCGACGAGTTCGCTCAGGTGGTTCTCCGGAGTTGCCTTGCCAAGTTCACGGGCCAGTGTCACCTCAGCCTCCATGAACGCGGCCATCCTGTCCGCGTAGTCGATCAGGGCCCGGATCTTATCCGGTTCCAGTTCAGGCGGTTCAGGCGGCGGCGGCATCTCGATCATGCCGGCCATTCTGTCAGATGCCCTGCGCTGCGGCCGGTCCCGGCCGTGCACAGATCATCGGTGTCCGTCCGTTCTAAATCGCCCAAGGAAATGCGTCCGACATGTGGCCGGCGGGTGCGAGCTAGGAGGCGGGATCGGCGTCGTGCTTTGCGGGCTGATGGCTGTCGACGGCGGCGCGGACGTCGCCCTCTTCGTGCCCGCTCTTCTTCTTGCCGAACGGCAGCACCTTGAGCAGCGGGGTCAGGATGGCCATGACCACCAGGCCCCAGGCGAGACCGAGGACGGCCGAGCACAGGGTGTTCACCAGCCAGGCCAGGAAGCCGCCCGCCACCGCGATCCCCGCGAACGGTGCCTCGAGGACGTGGACCAGGTCATACGGCAGGTGCCAGCCGAGGTCGTAGGCGCCCTGCAGCATGATGTGGCCGCCCACCCACAGCATGGCGACCGTCCCGATCACAGTGATCGTGGTCAGCACGGCGGGCATCCCCTTGACGAGCATCTCGCCGAAGCGCTGGGATCCCGCGGAGTCCTTGGTGGTCAGGTGCAGGCCGATGTCGTCCATCTTGACGATGAGTGCGACGGCGCCGTACACGGCCACCGTGATCGCGAGCGCCACAACAACCAGGATGGCCGCCCGGGCCCAAATGGACTCGGCGGAGATCTCGTTCATCGCGATGACCATGATCTCGCAGGAGAGGATGAAGTCGGTGGTGATGGCGCCCTTGGTGACCTTGGCCTCCGCCTCCGGGCCACGGTCGACCGCCGGTGTGTCTTCCTCGGCCTCGTGCTGGCCGCGGAGCTTGTGCCAGACCTTCTCGGCACCCTCGTAGCAGAGGTACGTGCCGCCCAGCATGAGGATGAACGGAATGACCCCCGGGATGAAGGCGCTGATGAGCAGCAGCGCCGGCAGGATGATCAGCAGCTTGTTCCGGAGCGAGCCCCAGAAGATCTTTTTGATCATCGGCAGTTCGCGGGACGGGTCCGCCCCCGACACGTACTGAGGGGTGACGGCGGCGTCGTCAATAACGACGCCGGCTGCCTTGGCCCCCGCCTTGGCCGCTCCGGCTGCAACGTCGTCCACCGAGGCGGCCGCGATGCGGGCCAAGGCTGCGATGTCGTCCAGCAGGGCGACGAGACCGCCGCTCACAGCTCGCTTCCGTAATGCTTGAGGGCGGACGGCTGGGCGAGGTTGCCTCGGTCAAGGCGCGTGATTGGCATGTTCGAATTATATGGTGGCGGGCGGTCCGTCGACGGGAAAGGCGGACTTAGCCGCCCAGCACCACGTTCGCCGGCGGTTCGCCAGCAAGCATGAGGTCGATCTGCCGCTGGAGGAGCCGGCCCATCCGCGGGCGCATGGCAGAGCTCGCCCCGCCCACGTGCGGGCTGATGATGACGCCGGGGGTCCGCCAGAGCGGGTGGTCCTGCGGCAGGGGCTCGGGATCGGTGACGTCCAGGGCGGCGCGGATCCGGCCGCTGGCGGTGTGCTTGACCAGGGCGTCGGTGTCCGCGACCGGTCCGCGGGCCACGTTGACCAGCAGGGCGCCGTCGGGCATGGCCGCGAGGAAGCGATCGTCGATGAGGTGGCGGGTGGAATCGCTGAGCGGCACGCCCACGATCACGATGTCGTGTTCCGGCAGCAGGGTGTGCAGCTCGTCGATGCCGTGAACGTGGCCGCGCGGGTCTGTCCGTTCCCGGCTGGCCACCCTTGTCACGGTGGTTTCGAACGGCAGGAGCCGGTCCTCGATCGCCTTGCCCACGCCGCCGTAGCCGACGATCAGCACCCGCCGGTCGGCGAGGCTGGCGGTGGGCAGGGTCTCCCAGCGGCCCTCCTGCTGGTTCTGCAGCAGCCGCGGGAACTCGCGCTGGCTGGCCAGGATCAGGGCAAGGGTCAGTTCGGCGGTGGAGGTTTCGTGGACGCCGGCGGCGTTGGCGAACACCCGGTCCGGCGGCAGCGAGTCCGCGACGCCGTCGTACCCGATCGACTGGCTCTGCACCAGCCCGGTTTCCACCCGTTCCAGGCTGCGCAGGATCTCCGCGCTGCCCATGTAGGGCTGTACCACGATGTCGATGCGGGGCACGGGCGGTTCCCCGGTCAGGTCCCATTCCAGGACGGTGACGTCCGGGTGGGGCGCCAGGTACTCGCGCAGGGTGGGGTCCGGCAGGCTCACAGTTATTATCCTCGGCATAGCTGCCAGCCTAGTGCGGCGGTCCCGGCTGGGAGTTGGCCCTCACCTGCCTGACGTCCCGTGCGTCGCGTGGACATGCCCAGTCCCCGGGCATAAGTTGCAGGAAACCCCTCCCCTTTGTAAACCCGGAAGGCCCTGCCCCATGAACACCTCGGGACCCTCCCGCCCGGCCGCCACCTCCCTCCCTGCCCGTGGGAAGCTGCTCCTGGTCTGGGCGGCCACGGTCCTGGTGCTGCTGGGCGTGGTGACCGCCGGCGTCGTCCGTACCGGGCCGGACCCCCGGACGGAGTTCCTCGCCGGCCCGCAGACCCAGCAGGAGGAGAAGCCCGCGGCAGCGGCCCCGGTGACGCAGGCACCGCGGGCCGCCGTCGACCTCGACGCCGAGATCAAGCGGATCCTGGCCGCGAACTCCGGCTACCGGATCGGCGTCGTCCTCGCGGACACGCACGGCGAGGAGCCGCGCAGCTACGGCGACGGGACCGAGTTTGTGGCGGCCAGCACCGCCAAGATCATCACGGCGGCCGCCTATTACCACCTGGTGGAGGCCGGCGAGAAGTCGCTCGACGCGCCGCTGGGGAGCTTCGACGCCGCGTTCCAGCTCCAGGCGATGGTCAACGCGAGCAGCAACGGCGCCTGGCTGCTGCTGATGCAGGACATCGGCTATCCGGAGCTGATCGAGTACGCCGCGTCGATCGGGATCAGCTACGACCCCGAACAGAACCTGCTGACCGCGGCCGAGATGGCGGAGGTGCTCAAGCAGCTCTCCACCGGCAAGCTGCTCAACGCGGAGCACACGCAGGAACTGCTGGGCTACATGCAGAAGACCAACAACGAACGCCTCATTCCGGCCGCCGTCGGGCCGGACATCACGGTGCAGCACAAGTACGGCGAGCTGGAAGGCTATGTCCACGACGCCGCGCTCCTGACCTCCGGTGAGCGCTCCTACGCGCTGGCCATCTACACCTGGGGCGAGGACGGCGAGAGCAAGGAACGCCTGGCCGTGATCCACGGGCTCACCGAGGTGGTGACGCGGGCGCTGCTGGAGTAGGGGCTACTCAACGAACAGGGCCCCCGCCGCACGGGGTGCGGCGGGGGCCCTGCCTGCTGGAGAACCGGGTTAGCGGCCGAAGAGCTTGGCGAAGAATCCGGTCTTGGTGCTGACTTCACCTTCGTGGCCCCTGCAGCGGTCGGCGCTCTTGACGCCCCGCATGACCTGGTCAACGTGCTGGCCGCAGCCGGCCCAAGTGGTCTTACCGCACTTCTTACATGCAACCTGTCGGCACATCTGGCTCTCCTTTTGGTAGGTCGGTTGCAATTACTATACCCCTAGGGGTATCTGTCTCAAAATGTGCCCCATCAAAATCCGGGGCGCGGGAACACGCCACTGCCTGCCGGCGTTGGTTCCGTACAGTGGCACCAGCGCTGCGCCGCTCCTGCACGAACTGACTTTCCGAACCGTACCGAGAGGACCGCTGACATGGCTTACATCAAGGTTGGAACCGAGAACAGCACCGACATCGAGCTCTACTACGAGGACCACGGAACCGGGCAGCCGGTGGTCCTGATCCACGGCTATCCGCTGGACGGATCCTCCTGGGAAAAGCAGACCACGGCCCTGCTGGGCGCCGGCTACCGCGTCATCACCTACGACCGCCGCGGCTTCGGCCAGTCCAGCAAACCCACCGACGGCTACGACTACGACACCTTCGCCGCGGACCTCAACACCCTGCTCACCACCCTGGACCTGAACGCCGCCGTACTGGTGGGCTTCTCAATGGGCACCGGCGAGGTGGGCCGTTACCTCGGCACCTACGGCTCGGCCCGGGTGGCGAAGGCCGCGTTCCTCGGCTCGCTGGAACCCTACCTCCTGCAGACCGACGACAACCCCGACGGCGTCCCGCAGTCCGTGTTCGACGGCCTAATGGAAGCTGTGACCGCCGACCGCTACGCCTTCTTCACCGAGTTCTTCAAGAACTTCTACAACAGCGACACCTTCCTGGGCACACCCCGGCTCAGCGAGGAAGTCATGCGGGCGGGCTGGAACCTGGCAACCTCCGGCGGCGCCACCGCCTCGGCGGCCGCACAGCCCACCTGGCTCACCGACTTCCGCGGCGACATCCCCAAGATCGACGTCCCCGCGCTGATCGTCCACGGCACCGCGGACAACATCCTGCCGATCGACGTCACGGGCCGGCGGTTCGCCAAGGCATTGCCCAGCGCGGAATATGTCGAGATCGAAGGTGCCCCGCACGGCATGCTTTGGACCCACGCCGCCGAAGTCAACGAGGCCCTGCTGGGGTTCCTCGGGAAGTAGGGGCGCGGCCGGCCGTGGCGGGGTGGACATGCCCGCGTCCCGGCGGCCGGCGACGGGCGTTGAGGGGTGGCGCGGCGGCCGAAGCAGGAGCACCATAGATATACCGGGCCGAGCAAGTACAACGAGCGGGCCCCGGACCCAAGCCCCGCAAAATCAGGGGGTGCTAATCGAAATGGACGGAATCGTTACCGCCTCGATTGCCCTTCGTTCGACGTGCAACCGTCGCCGGCTCGCACCGTCCGAAATTGGTGATCCGCATCATTAATGTAGGAGCAAGAAAAACAATGTCCATCACTCCGACCGCCAAGAAATCCTGGCGGTCAAGGCTGGCCTTATTCTCGGCCATATCCTTCGGATTGACCGGAATACCGCTGGCACTGGCGGCACCGGCCCAGGCCGATACCTCGTACCGCGGCTGTACCGTCGATCCCCTCGACCCCCAGTCGCGTGGCAACGGCAAAGTGGACTTCAAAATCAAGGTCTACTGCCGCGACGGCCGGACCGTACAGATCCGGCAGCTGCGCTACGAGGACGAACGCCGCCACGACAACTTCCTGGGTTCATCGTGGTTCAGGGAGTCCTTCGATCGCCACGACAGGGCGGTCACGCTGCGCAGCTCCGACTGGGTACCGAACTATGATCGCCACGGCCCTGAAAAGGTGTACCAGCTGGTCTCCTTCAGGGTCAGCACCGACCATGGCCGCTGGTCCAACTGGACACGGTGGGAGAAGAGCGACCTGGAAACAGTGCGCCGCTGATCCACCGGCATGCCTACCCCGGCGGGTACGCAACGGGAGCCAGGGGACATGTCCCCTGGCTCTTCCTTGTGGGCGGAGGCGCTACACCTCTTCGTCCCACATGCCGGTGTCCGCGGCGTCTTCCGGTTTGTCTTCCGCCTCGGAGTCGCCGGACCCGACATAGGCTGCGGGCACTGTTCCGGCGGCCTGGGTCAGCTGTTCCTCGCGGATGTTGCCGGCCTGGCCGGGTTCGGCGTGCGGCTGACGGGCTTCGACGGCGTCCGGGTCGCCCGGCCCCCGCAGATCGGCCGGATCGTTGCTCGGTTCAGTGGGATCGCTCATGACCCTGCCTTTCGTCCGCGGATGGAATCCTTCCCAGCGTAACGCGGAGGCAGAAGGGGCTGCCGGTGGGCGGAGTCGACCGACCGGGGGCTCGTCAGCTAGGGATCACGGGACTCAGCTGGCGGGGTCGTACTGGAAAGCGCGCACCTCCTGCGCGCAGCGGCAGGCGACGGCGATCTTCGCGGCCCACTCCAGGGCCGCCTCGTACGAGGGCAACTCCAGCACCGAGTAGCCGCCCTCGAGCTGCGCAGTCTGCGGGTAGGTGCCCTCGCGCACGGTCCCGTCGCCGTCGACCATCACGGGCGGGATGCTCTCATCGATGCCGCCGCCGAACACCCAGACGCCGGCATCCTTCGCCTCCTGGACGACGGCGTGCGCCGCATCCGAAACGGCCTGCAGCTCTTCCTCAGGGAAGACCATGGCGGCACTCGGAAACGAGATCAGATACTTGGTCGTCGCGTCGACTCCTTCTTCGCAGCACGGGGATCGCACCCATCCTCGCCGACGCGATCGTGCCGCGCAAGGATCCCGATGGCCCCAAGCGCCGGTGCCCGCTCCGTCGCCAACCGCCCGGAAGTTGACACCCGCAGGACAGTACGATTGACTTTTTGCATATGCTGAAATAACAGTTCCATGATGCGGAAGCAAATGTCCGCATAGCCCTACACCGTGGATGCCAGCATCACATACGAGGACCTGTCTCATGCACCTTGAACAGTTCAACGCGACCGGCCGCACGGAGGCCGCCGATGCCCTGCGTCCCTGCCTGGACATCCGGCGCTGGATCGACGAGGTCGCCGACGCGCGGCCCTACGCCACCATCGACGCACTCCTGGACGCGGGCCGCGGCGCAGCCGACCCGTTCACCCCGGCCGAGATCGACGCCGCCCTGGCCCATCACCCGCGGATCGGTGAGCGGGCGGCAGGAAACAGCACCGAAGCAAAATTGTCCCAGTCGGAGCAGGCCGGACTGGGCGTGGCCGATGCCGCCGTCGCGGAAGCCCTGGCCGAAGGCAACCGGGCCTACGAAGAGAAGTTCGGCCAGGTGTTCCTGATCCGCGCGGCCGGCCGCAGCCGCGAGGAAATCCTGGCCGCGCTCAACACCCGCCTCGCCCACACCCCCGAAGAAGAACAATCAATCATTGGCCAGCAGCTGCGGGAAATCGCAGTGCTCCGACTCGAAGGACTGATCGGCAAATGAGCATGTCCCACGTCACCACCCATGTGCTCGACACCGGCTCCGGCAAGCCGGCGGCAGACGTCCCTGTCACCCTCCACATGCTCGACGGCGAGCGTTGGGTCCAGATCGCCGAGAGCACCACCGACGCGGACGGACGCGTGAAACAACTCGGACCGGACCGGCTGCCCACAGGGACCTTCCGCCTGGCCTTCGACACGGGCAAGTACTTCGCCGCCAGCGGCACCGAAACGTTCTTCCCGGAAGTGATCCTCACCTTTGGCGTGGTGGAGTCAGAAGCCCACTACCATGTGCCGCTCCTGCTGAGCCCCTTCGCCTATTCCACCTACCGGGGCAGCTGAGAGCACCAGAACCTGCCATAACGGGAAGGGTCCGCGGCGCCGCCGCGGGCCCTTCCGCGCGCCCGGCACCCTGCCGCCAAAGCCCGGCTCCCACCCCGCACCCGCCACGGGATCCTCCGCCCGCAGCTGTCACAATCAGTATTTTGGCCCAGGTGGGCCACAACCGAACCAAAGTCCTTGACAGTGGCGCGGGTCACTCCTAATCTGAATTTTGGGATCCCAAAATGGGATCCCAAAAAGACAGCGATTCAGATCCCGAGCCGCAGTTCATTGCCAGGCTCCCCTGAATTAGGTCCCAGGACGCCCCACCACCCGGCCCCTGCCCCGCCGTCACCCAAGTCTTTCTCCCCGTCTGCAATCTTCCTCTCTGTAAAGGAGAAGTTGTGTCTGTTCAAAATACTGAAACCGCAGTCCCGCTCCCCGACGACAAAACCGGCAAGGACGGCGTGCAACGTCGCACCAACGTCCGCTGGAAAATGTTCCTGCTCCTGCTGGTCCTGGTCGCGGTCAACTACATCGACAGGGGCTCCATCTCCGTGGCCCTGCCGATCATCCAGAAGGAATTCAACCTCGCCCCCGAACTCGTGGGCCTCCTGCTCTCGGCGTTCTTCTGGACCTACGCCCTCATGCAGATTCCGGTCGGCCTCCTGATCGACAAGTTCGGTCCCCGTAAGGTGATGACCGCCTCCTGCGTCGGCTGGGGCGCCGCAACGGCAGCATCCGGCCTGGCCGGCGGCTTCCTCAGCATGTTCATCGCCCGCCTGGGCATCGGCGTCACCGAAGCCGGTGTGATGCCGGCCGGCGGCAAGCTCAACGCCATCTGGATGCACAAGTCGGAACGTGGCCGCGGCGCCACCATCCTCGACGCCGGCGCGCCCCTGGGCGCCGGCCTGGGCGGCATCCTCATCGCAGGCCTCATCGCCTCGACGGGCAGCTGGCGGATCGCCTTCATCATCGCCGGCGCCGCCACCGTCCTCATGGGCCTGGCCGTCTGGTGGTACGTCCGGGACAATCCGCGCCAGCACCGCGGCGTCAACGACGCCGAGGCCGAGTACATCGAGGCCTCCCACGCCGCTGAGGACGCAGAAGCCGAGCTCGACGGCAGCAGGGGCAAGCGTGCACTGCTCCCCTACCTGAAGTTCCGCTCCTTCTGGGCCATGTGCTTCGGCTGGCTGGGCTTCAACGGAGTCTTCTACGGCCTGCTCACATGGGGTCCGCTCTACCTGGCCCAGGCCAAAGGCTTTGACCTCAAGACCATCGGCTGGTCCACGTTCGTGATCTTCGGCGCCGGGTTCGTCGGCGAAATCCTCGGCGGCACCCTTGCCGACAAATGGCGGGCCGCCGGCGCCTCCGCCAACCGCGTGATGCGCACGCTCCTGGGCACCTCCAGCGTCGTCGTGATCGGCGGCCTGATCGGCGTCACCGTCGTCGCGGACCCCACCACCGCCGTCGTCCTCCTGTCCGTGGTGATGTTCTTCCTCCGCTGGGTGGGCCTGTTCTGGAGCATCCCTTCCATCCTGGGCGGCCGGACGAACGCCGGTGTCCTGGGCGGCGCGATGAACTTCAGCGGCAACATCTCCGGGTTTGTGACGCCGATTGCGGTGGGCCTCATTGTCGGAGCCACCGGCTCCTACACCTGGGCGCTGCTCTACTTCGTGGGATCCGCGATCATCATGGGCGTCTCCGTCCTGACCCTGAACTACAACAAGCGGCTACCTGTCTAAGCTGGCCACACACATCTGTTCCTGATGCCGGGAACGCAATGCCCGACAAGAACCGAAAGTGGAGAAACATGCACACCGCAGAAGAGACCCAGGACAAGGAACGTCCCCTTCGGGAGGCCGTCCGGGACACCCTCCGCAACAGGATCTTCGAAGGGCATTACGTTCCCGGCACCAGGTTGGTGGAACGCGACCTCGCCGCCGAATTCAACGTGTCCCGCCTTCCCGTCCGCGAAGCACTCCGCATGCTTCGCCAGGAAGGGCTCCTCAGCGACCGGGGCGCCCGCGGGGCCGAGGTCAGCACCCTGAGCCCCAAGGACGTCGAGGATTTGTTTGACGTCCGGCAGTCCCTCGAGGTGCTCGCCTGCCGCCTGGCCGCCACCCGCGCCACGCCCGACGACCTCAGCGCCCTCAAAGACCTGCTGGACGAGGCGGACTGCTGCCTGGCCAAGGGCGCCATCATGGAAGCCCACCGAGCCAACAGCGAATTCCACGACGCCATCACCCGGATCGCGGACAACGGCTTCCTCAGGTCCGCGCTGGAGCCGCTCCAGGGCCGCATGCACTGGCTGTTCCGCCACGTCAGCGACCTGCCCGAACTCATCGCAGAACACCGCGCCCTCTATGCCGCCATCGCCAGCGGCGACCCGGAACGGGCCGCCGCCCAATCGGCGTCGCACATCGGCAAATACCGCGAACAGTTTCCGGAGGATTTCAGCCGGACAGAACCCGCCCTTCATCGGAAGAACTTATGAAACTTCTTGTCATCAACCCCAATATCAGCGACGCCGTCACCGCCCTGATCGAAGCGGAGGCCCTCCGCACCGCCTCCCCCGGAACCGAACTTGTGGTCCGGACCGCCGGGTACGGCGTGGAATACATCGAGACCCGCTTTGAGTCCCTGATCGCGGCGGGGGCAGTCGCCGAAATCATCGCCGAATACACACGCGAAGGCCCCGGATCCGGCAACAGCGTCGACGGCGTGGTGGTGGCCGCCTTCGGCGACCCCGGGATGCCGGCGCTGAAGGAACTCACCGACATTCCCGTCATCGGGATCACCGAGGCCGCACTCTGCGCCGCCGCCCTGCAGGGGCAGCGCATCTCCATCATCGCCATCTCGGACCGGATCCGGCCCTGGTACCAGGACTGTGTGGAACGCTTCGGCCTCGGCGGCCGGCTGGCGTCCATCCGCTCCATCAACGAGTCCCTGCACGGCATCGCCTCGGTGCAGCAGGACTTCAAGTCAACCCTGCTGGCACTCAGCCACCAGGCCGTCACCGAGGACGGGGCCGACGTCGTGATCCTCGCCGGGGCGCCGCTCGCCGGCCTGGCCCGCGACCTCCGCGGGCAGATCAGGGTCCCCGTGGTGGACGGCATCTCCGCGGGCATCCGTATGACTGAAGCGGTGGTCGGCCTTCAGTCCGGCCCGCACCGCGCCGGCGCCTTCGCGGCTCCCCCGGCCAAGTCCCGCCGCGGCCTCTCCGCGAGCCTGGACGCTGCCCTCACCACCGCGCAGAACGCCGCCGCGCTCAGCGGAACCACCCAGCCGGCCTAGCCCGCACCGGCCAAACCAGCCCTACTTCAACCTAGGAGGACACCGATGTCCGACACCCCAGATCTCGTCATCGCCCACGGCACCGTGGTCAACAGTTTCGGCCGCCAACAGGCCCACGTTGTGGTCCGGGACGGCCGCATCGACCGGCTGGTGAACGCCGCCGAGCCGGTCCCGGACGCGAACCGCGTCATCGATGCCGCCGGCCTGCTGGTCATTCCCGGCGGCGTCGACGGGCACTGCCACGTAGCCCAGATCACCGGGCGGTTCCGCACCCTCGATGACTACCGGACCACCTCGACGGCCGCTTTGTGGGGCGGGACCACCACGATCATCGACTTCGGCATCCCCCGCGACGCCCGCGAGACCCCGCTCGCAGCGGTCCTGCACAAGAAGGAACTGGCCCGCGAGTCCCGCTGCGACGTCGCGCTGCACGGGTCGGTGGTCCAATGGGACGAAACGGTGCCATGGCAGCTGGAGCAGCTCGCCGCCGAGGGCGTCCGGTCCGTCAAGATGTACACCACCAACCGCGGCACCACCATGGCTGACGGGGACACGATCCTGAAGGTCATGCGCGAGATGGTCCGCCTGGACGGCCTCACCTACATCCACGCCGAGCACGACCCCATCATCGCGGACTGCACCGGGCAGCACGCGGACGACGGTCGGATCGGCATCGAACACCTGCACCGCACCCGCCCCGAACTGGCCGAAGAGGTCTCGGTCAAGGAAACCCTGGCCATGGCCGAATACACCGGCGCCCCCGTCTACTTTGTGCACCAGTCCACCCCCGGCGCCGTGGATCTGGTCAGCGAGGCCCGCGCCCGGGGGCAGGAGGCCTACTCCGAGACCTGCCCGCACTATCTCACCCTCGACAACAGCGTCTACGGATCGGTGATGCCCGAGTGGTACGCCTGCTGCCCGCCGATGCGCAGCCCGCAGACCGTCGCCGCGCTCCGGGAACGGCTGGCCGACGGCGCCATCCACACCGTCGCGTCCGACCACTCCTGCTACGACCTCACGCAGAAGCGGGAGCGCACGGACGACATCCGCGAAATGCCGCACGGGCTCCCCGGCGTCGAAACGCGGATGCCCGTCACCTTCACCGCCCTGAGGGAAGCGGCCGGCGAGGCCCGGGTGGAGGACTTCGTCGAAGTCTTCGCCGCCGGCCCGGCCCGCATCAACGCCGTTCCTGGCAAGGGCACCATCGCGCCCGGGTTCGACGCCGATCTGGTCATCTTCGATCCGGCCGAGGAACGCGTCGTCGACGGCGGCGCGCTGCACATGGGCACTGACTTCTCCCCGTTCGACGGCCGGACGCTCACGGGCTGGCCCGCCGTCGTCGTCTCCGCCGGACGTGTGGTGCTGGACGGCGCTGGGTTCCACGACCCCGGCCCCGTGGGCCGCTTCGTGCCCCGGGCCGGATTCCGCGAGCACCAGTCCGCCGCGCCGTCCGCGCCCATTCCCGCCACCCAGGCCACCCGTTAGGAGCCCCCATGCCCTCCGCAAACCGCCCCACCCGTATCGGCATGATTGTGCCGTCGTCCAACACCTGCCTGGAACCGCAGAGTTACCGGATCCTGGGCGCCCGCGACGACGTCACCATCCACTTCGCCCGGATCCCAGTCACCAGGATTGCCCTGGACAAATCCTCGGACAAACAATTCGACGCCGCCGTCATGCGGTCGGCCGCCGAGCTTCTCGCCACGGCCGATGTGGACGTCATCGCCTGGAACGGCACCTCCGGATCCTGGCTCGGCGCCGACCACGACCGCCGGCTCGTCGAGGACATCACGGACGCCACCGGCATCCCGGCCACCACGTCCACCCTGGCCTACATGGAGGCGTTCCGGACACTCGGCACGGAGCGCATCGGTCTGTTCACCCCGTACACCGGGGACGTCAACGAACAGATCGTGGCGTCCTACGAACGGGACGGCATCAAGACCCTGGACCACCGGTTCCTGGGCCTGAGCGACAACGAGTCGTTCGCCCGCGTGGCGGACGACGAGATGCGTCCCGGGTCGCTGGAGCTGGCGGCTGCCCGGCCGGACGCCATCATCTACCTCTGCACCAACCTCTACGGCGCCAACATCACCGCGGAGATCGAGGCCGGGACGGGCGTTCCCGTCCTGGACTCGGTGGCCGTCACGCTGTGGCACTGCCTCAAGATGGCGGGCGCCCCGCTGCTGGACCCGCGCTGGGGCAAGCTCCTGGTCTGATTGCGGTTTCCGGGGCCCGCACGCCCAGGCTGCCGATTGTGACCGTCCGCCCGCCTTGACGCCCGGATCGTCGCCTAGATAATCTCAAATTGCAAGAAAGTTTTCTCACAGAATGAAAACTTGAGCCGACCATTCAATGATGAAAAGAGGTTGGACGTGGCTGCAGGAGAAGAGACCTCCCATATCCTCAGCGGGTTGACTAACCAGCTGCCTGATCGTGAT